>NZ_JAMYMF010000011.1:0-173181 GCF_040318415.1 Mesorhizobium sp. M1163
CTTGGCGGCATCGGCCTCAACGTCATCCAGGGCCTGCGCCTTGCCGGCGCCGACATGATCATCGGCGTCGACCTGAACAACGACAGGAAGGCCTGGGGCGAGAAATTCGGCATGACGCATTTCGTCAATCCAAAGGAGATCGACGGCGATGTCGTGCCCCACCTCGTCAACATGACCAAGCGTGGTGCCGACCAGATCGGCGGCGCCGACTACACATTCGACTGCACCGGCAGCACCAAGGTGATGCGCCAGGCGCTCGAAGCCTCGCATCGTGGCTGGGGCAAGTCGGTCGTCATCGGCGTCGCCGGCGCTGGCCAGGAGATCTCGACGCGGCCGTTCCAGCTGGTCACCGGCCGCACTTGGATGGGCACCGCCTTCGGTGGTGCGCGCGGCCGCACCGATGTGCCAAAAATCGTCGACTGGTACATGGACGGCAAGATCCAGATCGATCCGATGATCACCCACACGCTGAAGCTCGACGACATCAACAAGGGCTTCGACCTCATGCATAAGGGTGAGAGCATCCGCAGCGTGGTGGTCTACCGATCGGTTTGAGCCATACGCCACGCTGAAGGCCTGTGTTCCCAAAATACTCTGCCTCCTCAGCATTGGCGTAAGACCGGCGGCGCAACTAGGCATTCCGGAATGTTCGCGTCGCCGGTCGATCAAATCTGGGTTGCATGGGATGCCCGATGCCTTGGACACCGGCCGTGCTGCCGTGTTGCAGTGCCGGAGAGGACGTACATGTCACAGTCTTTGAAAATCATCTCCACTGCTAAGTCATATGGCGGCATCCAGGGCGTCTATTCCCACGTATCCGAGGTCTGCGCCTGCGACATGACCTTCGCCGTCTTCGTGCCGCCCCAGGCCAAGGACGGCCGAGTGCCGGTTCTGTGGTACCTGTCGGGATTGACCTGCACGCATGCCAACGTCATGGACAAAGGCGAGTATCGCCGTCTGGCCGCCGAGCTCGGTCTGGCCATCGTTTGCCCCGACACCAGCCCGCGCGGCGCGGATGTTCCCGACGAGAAGGACAATTGGCAGTTCGGCTACGGCGCTGGCTTCTATGTCGACGCGACCGAGCAGCCCTATGCGAAGAACTATCGGATGTATTCCTACGTCGTCCACGAATTGCCGGCACTTGTCGCTGCCAATTTTCCGGTCGATATGTCTTGCCAGTCGATCTTCGGCCATTCGATGGGCGGCCATGGCGCGCTGACGATCGCGCTAAAGAACCCCGACCGGTTCAAGAGCTGTTCGGCATTCGCGCCGATCGTGCAACCCACGACGGCCGGCTGGTCGCGTCTGGCCTTCGAGAACTATCTCGGACCTGACGAGAAAAACTGGCGCGCCTATGACGCGACGCTTCTGATCGAGGACGGTAAGCGCTTCCGGGAGTTCCTCGTCGACCAGGGCAGTGCTGACGACTTCCTACAAGATGGTCTTTGTCCGTGGTTGCTAGAAGAAGCCTGCAAGAAGGCGGGCATCTCGCTCACATTGCGCATGCGCGAGGGCTACGACCATTCCTACAATTTCATCTCGACCTTCATGGACGATCATCTGAGGTGGCATGCCAAACGGTGTTCATGAAGACCAGAGGCCAGGATGATGCAACCAGGATCCTGCGCCAGCGAATGTCAGGCACGGCTATGGTGCGTGGCGCTAGTTACAGACAATCAGAATCGTATCCTGTTGACCCGGCGGGGAAAGGGCGCCGATGCGGCTCGGTGGGGCCTCCCAAGTGGGCCAGTCGGGCGGATGGAGCCGGCCGTTCTGGCCATTGTCAGGGTACTTCATCAAACGCTTGGCCTATTGATCTGGCCACATCGTATAGTGGCGGTTTCAGACGAAATAGATCAAGTCACCAATGTGAGCAGGTTTTCCGTTGTCTATTCTGCGACGATTGTCTCCGGAAAGCCGAAGATAATCGACGCAAGGGTAATGTGCGAATTTGGTTGGTTCAGCCGATCGGCCCTTCCGACGCCGCTCACAGCGGCAACCGTGGACGCCTTAGAAAGCCGGAACTGTATCCTAACCGACGCTTTATCTCCCACTGAAGACGGTGATCAGTAGCGACACATTGTGTGGCCATCGCCGTTGAGCGCATAGGCTATTCAGGCGGCAAAGTTGGCCACGGATAGAATGCCGTTTCGAGCTATCTTGAGTTCCTCACTGCAAATCCTATGCGCTTTGATTGGCCGCAATGTCAAAGCTGACATTCCCCTCTCGGCCCATTTTCAGTCGTCGCGATCGCAGGCAGGCGTGAAATCGGCGTCGCATTGGGGGGAAGGGAAGGGCGCATTTCTTCCGCCATAACGCCCCCGGAGGACAACTGGCTACTTTTGCTTTCTATCAACCGTCGCGCCCCAGTTTCGCGTGCGCGACATAGATGCTCAAGTCACGCAATTCAACACGAATTTTGGCTAAGGCGTGACACAGCATGCCCGACGGATATGGAGCGGGATCATTATGCGTCAACATAGTTGGAGACTATTTCATATCTCCGATCCCAATACAGGATCGGCAACCTCACAGATCGCGACCACTCCCGAAAGATGGTCCGGAAACACCGCTTACGCAATGACTGAGGTCTGTGCAAGAGAAATGGAAGGCTCGGAGGAGGGGCGTAGTGACAACGGATATGGCCGGATAGAAATCGGATGGCCTGCTGACCAAAAGCTCAAAGCCGTGAGGCTCGGTCGCGTCGGCGCAGGCTTAACGTGCAACTGCGCTCATTGATGGATTGGACGGATGTCGCGAAAATCAACTTATATTCAACAACTTAGCTGGAATCAATTCCTCTAAGTTGTACTGTCGTTGTACTCGTCCGGAGCGCTTGGGCAAAAACCGGGCGCATTTTGGGGAAGGGGCACGAATGGCGGATGGGAGGTAGTATCCTGTCGGTCATCTAGGGATTGTGATCTCCAGGCGCAACGAAGCCACGGGAGCGTTAGCTACTTTGGAAGGCGCGTACTTCAGACAGTGCGGTTTCGCACTGCTTATCGAGGTATGAAGCGAGGTCCTGGAGATGAACGCCTTTCCGAGCGACCGGTGATGTGGCTTATGCGCCGGCTTTGAGCCCTCCGAAGGCAGAGGTCACAGGTTTGAATCCTGTCAGGTGCGCCAAAAACTCCAATATTGCCAATAAGATCGTCGCGTGCGGAAGAGTGTTGGGCGCGATAGGATTGCAACCATATTGCTACCATACGATTTCGTAGTGCGGCGTGCCGGCTCGTTTGATCTGCAGCGTAGCCGCGCTTATGCGAAGGCGGTTTCGACCGGTGCTCTGGCCCTCCACCGCAGTAGGATTGAAATCGGACATCCAGAGGGAAGCGTGGGGTCGTTCCTGTGAGGGGCGGGCCGGCATCGCCACGGCCGATCAACTCGCGATGCGCCCGTGCAGAGACCGGGACTTCCAGCCTTCGTATAATGCCTCTGATTGCTAGCTGGTTCCGAACTGATTCAGAACTGGTTCTTATCGAAGGCCGAGCGGGCGCGTAACAGCATGTGCAACGAAAAAACTTGCCAAAAGGGGAACTGGTAATGACAACAGATTATCAAGCGCCATTTGCAGCATTTAAACTGGACAGACGCACCTTCTTGAAGGCGGCGGCGTTGACTGCCGGTGGGGGCGCGGTGGTTTCGTTTGGCCCTGCCCATGCGGATGACGTCACTCCGCTCAGGATTCAATACGACTGGCTGATTGGAAACGGCCAGCTTGGCGACATCGTCGCGCAGCAGAAGGGCTTCTTCAAGGATGAGGGGTTGGAGGTTACCTTCGGCCCGGGAGGGCCCAATGCCCAGACCGTCCCGCCGGTTCTTGCCGGACAGGCGCAGCTCGGCCAGCTTTCGTCCACCGCCCAGTTCTTTACGGCTTTCGAGGCCGGTCGGCCGCTGATGCTTTTCGCCTGCGGCTTCCGCTACTCGCCCTATGCCTACGTCTCTCTCCCGGGCAAGCCGATCAGAACGCCGCAGGATTTCATCGGCAAGACGGTCGCGATCAATCCGAACGGCCGTTACCTGCTCGATCTGATCATGGCCAAGAACGGCCTCGACCGTTCCAAGGTCAACGTCGTGACCATGGGCGCGGACATGACGCCGCTTGTCGCCGGTCAGGTCGACGCGGTCACGGGATTCCTTACCAACACCAAGGCACTGTCGATTCTTGGGCCCGACATCGTGACGCTGCTACCGGCCAAGACGGGTGTGCCGAACTACGCGAATGCGTATTTCACCGCTGCCGATGCGTTTGAACCGCAGAAGCAGAACCTGGCAAAGTTCCTGCGCGCTGTCGCAAGAGGCTGGGGCTGGGCGTTCGAGAACCGCCGCGCCGCGGTGGACATCTTGTGCGACGCGTATCCGGCGCTCGATCGGGAGATCGAGTACAAGACCGTCGACCTGATCATGTCGCTCGCCTTTGACGAAACGACAAAGGAGAAAGGCTGGGGTTGGCATGAGCGCGAAAAGCTCTCGACCCAGATCGATCTATTCAAGGAGATCGGGAAGTTCCCGGGCAAAGTCCCCGTCGTCGACGACTGCGTCACGTGGGAAATCCTCGAGATGACGGCGGACATCCGTCCCAAGCTGGGTTGATCTTTATGAGCTCCCAGCTTGCCATCAAGGTCGCCGACCTCTCCATGTCCTTTGGAGCGGTCGTTGCCTTCGAGAACATCTCGCTCGATATCGCGACAGGGCGGTTCATGGTCCTTATCGGACCGTCCGGTTGTGGCAAGTCGACCCTGCTGCGCAACATCGCCGATTTGCTGGAAAGCAGCTCGGGCGACATCGAGGTATTCGGTTCAAGCCCGGGCGCATCCCGTCGCCATCGGCGCTTCTCCTTCGTCTTTCAGGAGGCGACCCTGCTGCCCTGGCGTACCGCGCTGCAGAATGTCGCGCTGCCGTTGCAGGTGGGCGGATGGCCGCGCCTCAATCGAGAAAGCCGCGACCCCTTGCAATTGCTGGAACTCGTCGGCTTGAAGGGACGCGAGGATGCTTATCCCTGGCAATTGTCGGGCGGACAGAAGCAACGTGTCGCCATCGCCAGAGCCCTGGTCACGCAGCCGGACATTCTGCTGATGGATGAGCCGTTCGGTGCGCTCGACGAGATCACCCGGGACACTTTGAACGACGAACTGCTGAAGATATGGCATCAGACGGGAACAACGATCGTCTTTGTCACCCACAGCCTCTCCGAGGCCGCTTTCCTCGGCCAGACAATCGTCGTGATGGGCGCCCACCCCGGGCGCATCGTGAAGGAGATCAGGCTCGACGCGAAGAAGCCAGACAATTCGATCGATCGCAAATCCTCCGCTTTTTTCGAGATCACCGCAGACCTGCGGACCGTTCTGGAACAGGCTCATGGCCACGGAGAGCGGCCATGAGGAACAGTTTCGCGTGGCTTTGGCCACTGATCGGGTTCGCGTCGCTGATCGCGTTGTGGCAGGCCGTCATCGTCGGCTTTGGGGTTCGTCCGTTCATAGCGCCGGACCCTCTCACCGTCGGGAGGGCGATCTGGCAATATCGATGGCTGCTGTGGGACAATCTCCGGCCGACGGCGGCTGAAGCCATCGGCGGCTTTTGCATCGGCAACAGCATCGGCTTCCTGCTCGCGACCTTGTTCGTTCACAGCCAGCGGATCAGGAGCATCTATTTCCCGATTGTCGTCCTATTCAACACCATTCCGATCATCGCCCTGTCACCGGTGCTGATCCTGATCTTCGGCCTGACGATGACTTCTAAGATCGCCATCGCAGCAATCATCTGCATGTTCCCTACACTGGTGAACACGCTGAGGGGGCTGGAGTCCGTGTCGCATTCGGAAATGGAGCTCATGAAGATCCTGTCAGCCACTCGGCGTGAAGTCTTCCTGAGGCTTCGCCTGCCGCGGTCGATGCCGTTTGTTTTCACAGCGCTCAAGATCGCCGCAACCAGCAGCGTGATCGGTGCAATTGTCAGTGAATGGGTCGGCGCCGAACGAGGCATCGGCATGCTCATCATCCAGTCGACTTTCGATTACAGGACCGAACTTCTCTACGCTTCGATCGCCGCTTCATCGGCTCTCGCCCTGTCGATGTTCGGCCTGGTCACATTGCTTGAGCGCTACATCGTCAGATGGCGCGCCAACTAGAACAACAGATGTCGCCGAAAGGTATTGGAAAATGACCGACGAGAATGTGAAGACAGCAACCGCCAACAGCGGCGACCGGCGGCGCATCAACGCGCTCAGCGAGATCGATCTGCCGCGCTATGTGCTGTTACCCGGCGACCCGGACCGGGTGGACCTGATGGCCGGGCAGTGGGACGAGGCGAGGGTGATCGACCTGCCGCGGGGGTATCGGGCCGCCTCCGGCACCTACAAGGGTGCGCGCATCGGCGCCGTCTCGACCATGGTGGGCGCGCCGTCGCTCGACTCCATCTTCGCTGACCTGGCACAACTGGGGGTCGATACGTTCATCCGCGTCGGCACCTGCGGCACGCTGAAGGAGGATATCGCGACCGGCTCGCTGATCATCAATGATGCGTCGGTGCGGCTTGACGGCACGTCGCATTTCTACGTGCGCAACGAGTTTCCGGCTGCAGCTTCCTTCGAAGTCACCTTCTCGCTCGTCGACGCGGCCGTTGCCAACGGCGAGCCTTATCGAGTCGGAACCGGTTGCACGAGCGGCTCCTTTTTCGCCGGACAGGGCCGTCCTGCATACAATGGCTACGTGTCGCTCGAAGGGGAGCGCATTCTCGAAGAGATGAAGCGAGCCGGCATTCTGAATTTCGAGATGGAGACGGCGGCGCTGCTGACATTGTCGCGGCTGTACGGCTTCCGGGCGGGCTCCGTCTGCTCCGTCGTCGCAAACCGCATCACGGGCGTCTGGGGTGAGAGCGGCGGAGTGGCGCGGGCCTGCCAGGTCGCGGCGGATGCTGTCAAGCGGTTGACGGAGTGGGACGGCAGGTCGCGAGAGGCCGAACGTGTGAACATAACGTCACGCGACATCTAGTGCGGTAATCCACTCGGCGGATCCGCCGGGAATATGCCTAAAACAACGATGGATGGGAGATGGTGATGGTTGATCCAGTCACTATGCCGACGCTTATTGCTAAAAGCATTCTGCTTGAGGAGGAAATGGTGCGCATCCTCGACCGACGCATCTTTCCGTTGAAGACGGAATATGTCGATTGCCGCGACTTCGAAGACGTCGCCGTCGCGATCGAGCAGATGGTCACCCAAAGCAGCGGACCGTTCTTTGCCGCGAGCGCCGGCTTCGTGCTTGCGGCCCGGCGGGCGGAAGTGCTCCTCACGGTGAACGAGCGTTTGGAACTGCTCTCGCGCGCTGCCGAACGTTTGCTGAGGACGCGACCCACGAACAACAACATCAGAAATGTGATCACGTCTCTCCTGGCGGAAGCACGCGCGGTTGCCGGGGAGGAAAAGCTTGGCGAACGCGTCGAGGCGATGGCCCGGCAGGCTTGGGCGAGGCAGCACGAACACAGCCGCAACCTTGGCGAAAATGCCGCAAAACTGATCGAGGACGGAGACACGATCCTGACGCACTGCTGGGGTGAATCGGGGATCATCGACGCGCTGGCGTCAGCCGTTCGCGCCGGCAAGCGGATCAAGGTGATCTGCACCGAGACCCGTCCCTACTTGCAGGGATCGCGGCTGACCGCCCACAGCGTGGCGGAAATGGGCATCGAGGCAACGGTGATAACCGACAGCATGGCCGCCCATGCGATGGACCGCGGTATGGTCAACAAGTTGATGACTGCCGCCGATCGCGTCACCCTTTCGGGCCATGTGATCAACAAGGTCGGCACGCTCCAGCTCGCGATCGCCGCCAACAATTTTGACATCCCTTTCGTGGCGATGGTTCGGTTCCCGGACGCCAAGGCGTCCACGCCGAACGACGTTCGAATGGAGGAACGCGACGGGGAAGAGGTCCTGCACTGCCTGGGCATGCGCACGGCGACGCCGCTGGCCAGGGGCTGGTATCCGGCATTCGACGTGACCCCGCCCAGGCTGGTTTCGGCAATCGCGACTGCCGCGGGCGTTTTCGCCCCGACCATGATCCGCGACCGTTTTGCAGAACCGGCGGCGGCCTGAATGGCTGGCGATCGAACAATTTGCCTAAAGGGAGGGCATGTATGGCCCGGTGGTCATGCGGGCCTGGCGGAAGGCGGTATTCTGATCCGCGGACGCCGGATCATCTCTGTCCTGTCGCCGGCGGAAGCGGAAGCAGCCGCGATCGGTGCCGACGAGGTTATTGACGTGTCCGGCATGGTGCTCATGCCGCCGTTTTTCAATTGCCATGTGCATTCGAACTCGACGCTCCTCAGAGGCACCGAGAACTCGCTGCCGCTGGAACTGTGGTCCTACTACGCGATCAACTATGGCCGGGAATTCACCGACGAAGCGGTGCGCGTCGCGGCTCAACTGACCAATGTCGAGATGATCCGCAACGGCATCGGCGGCTACATCGACCACTTTCCGCAAACGCACCGGGCGGAATCGGCCCTGTCGGCGCATATCGAGTCCGGCCTAAGCATCGGGTTCGCGCCATTCTTCGCCGATATGTGGGATGAAGATATTCTCGACATACCGTTCGACCGGAAAGTTGTCGAGAAGATCGCGCCGCTGGCGCCGAAGCGGCTCGAAGACATCTGGGCCGCCTATGTAGGGCTCGACGCCGAAATACGGCTCAAGGGTGACGGACGCGTGACGCTGCTTGCGGGCCCGAACTCGCCGCAGCGCTGCTCGCCGGCGCTCTGGACCTTGTGGCGGGACCTTCAGGACAGACTTGGGCTGGGTAGCCATACGCATCTGCTGGAAACCTTCCCCCAGGCGCAGGCCGCGCGGAAGCGTTGGCCGCAGGGTTTGATCCGGGCGTTGGCGGATGCCGGACTGCTCCACAGCAGGCTGTCGGTCGGGCACGCCATCTGGCTCGAACCTGGCGAGCGCGAACTCCTCGCTTCGGCTGGTGTGACGGTTTCATACAACCCGCTCAGCAACGGCATGCTCGGCTCCGGACGGAAGCGTGTCCTGGAGGATCTTGATGCAGGTCTGAACCTGGCACTTGGCACGGACTGCTCCAACACCGGCGGCAGGCACGACCTCTTCGAGGTCATGCGCCATATGCTGATCTCGTCACGCGATCCGGGCACGGATTTCGACCAATGGCTTGCCCCGGTCGACGTCTTCAATGCCGCCACCACAGCCGGGGCGCGGGCGCTTGGCGGCTCGCAACCCGCAGGTCTGCTTACTGCGAATTCCGCTGCCGACATTCTGGTGCTCGATCTGGAGGCCGCCGGAATGGCGGCCTCGTCGAAGAGCCTGAACTCCATTGTCGTCCACGCCGACCCACGCAACGTCCATTCACTCATGGTCGACGGCCGCTGGTTGCTGCGCAACGGGAAGATCACGACTCTCAATGAGAGTTCGGTGCTCGCTGACGCAAGGCGGCTGGCCGAGGACCTGCGCTCAGCTGCGGCAGAGCGCCGCGACGAGATTGCGAGCCTGCATGCCCCGTACGCCGCATGGCAACGAGGGGCATTCCCCGACCATCGATGTCCGGCATGCGGTCGAGGATCGGGGACCGACGCTTATCGATGTGGCTCGTCCTAGCCCATCCTGATCGCGAATTCATTCCAGCGGCATGGCGACGTCCGAGAGGTCGCCAGACGCCAACAACGAGCAGGAGCCGAAAATGTCCACTGAAGCTGCGAAGCGCGAAGAACTCGCCCGGGTCTATCGCGAGATGGATAGCGTCGGACTTATCTTTCTGGCAGCGGGCAATATTAGCGTCAGGTATCATGATTCTATGGTCATCTCGCCGACCGGAGCCTCGGCAGCCTCGATCACGCCGGAGGCGTTTGTGCTTTCGGGCTTTGATGGACATTGCGCGGCCGGCATGCGCCCTTCCAGCGAATGGTCGATGCATGCCGCGATCTACAAAGCCTATCCGGAGGCGGACGCGGTGGTGCACACCCATTCGGACCATTGCGTTGCAATGGCGTGCACCGGGCAGGCGCTTCCGCCGTTCCACTACATGATCGCCGCTTTTGGCGGCAACGATGTGCGGTGCACACCCTATGTCACCTACGGGTCGCCGCAACTGGGCGAGGCGGCCGTGGAGGCCCTGGAACGCAGGACCGCATGTCTGCTCGGTAACCATGGCATGATCAGCCACGGCACATCGCTTCGGAAAGCGTTCAACGCCGCGCTGCGCCTGGAAATTCTTTGCCGCCAGTTCATCCAGACCCGGCAGGCGGGCAACGTGGTGATGCTGGGCCAAAGCGAACTCGACATCGCGATCGAACGGTACAAGAGCTATGGATGACGAGGGCGCGCCGCCCGATTAATCCAGTTGGAGGAATGCAGTCTCATGGCTGAGAAGCCGATCGGCATGAAGCGCGGGCTGGCTCACTACGGCGACGCGGGGTTCTCTCTCTTTCTGCGCAAGGCGTTCATCAAGGCGATGGGCTATTCCGACAGCGCGCTCGAGCGTCCGATCATCGGGATCACCAACACGTTTTCCGGCTACAACGCCTGCCACCGCTCGGTGCCGGACATGATCGAGGCGATCAAGCGCGGCGTCATGCTGGCTGGCGGTCTGCCGATCGAGTTTCCGATCGTGTCGATGCATGAGGCGTTTTCGCATCCGACCAGCATGTTCCTGCGCAATCTGATGGCGATGGACGCGGAGGAAATGATCCGCGCGCAGCCGATGGACGCCGTCGTGTTGATCGGCGGTTGCGACAAGACCGTTCCCGCACTCCTCATGGGCGCGGCAAGCGCCGATGTGCCAGCCATCCTGACCGTCACTGGCCCGATGATCACCGCCAGCCACAAGGGCGAGCGGCTTGGCGCCTGCACAGACTGCCGGCGCTTCTGGGGCCAGCACCGCGCCGGCGTGATCGATGCGAGCGAAATCGAGGAGATCGGCGACAAGCTGGCTCCCGGCCCCGGCACATGCATGGTCATGGGCACCGCCAGCACGATGGCGCTTGTCGCCGAGGCGCTCGGCATGATGCTGCCAGGCGGCGCTGCCATTCCCGCCGTCCATGCGGACCGGCTGCGCCACGCAGAGAGCACGGGCGAACGCGCTGTCGCGCTGGCGTCCGAACGGCTGCTGCCGTCTCAGATCATGACCCGACGGTCGATGACGAACGCCCTGCGCGTGCTGCAGGCGGTGGGCGGATCGACGAATGGCGTGATTCATCTGGCGGCTATCGCGGGACGGCTTGGCTTCGATCTCGACCTTGCCGAACTGGATCGGCTTGGCGTTGAAACGCCCGTTCTGGTGGACCTGAAGCCATCGGGCCAGCACTACATGGAGGATCTGTTCAAGGCAGGGGGACTGACTGCGATCCTGCGTGAAATCGAGCTTCTGATCGACAAGGAGTGCCTCACGGTCACGGGTCGAAGCCTCGGTGAGAACCTTGCCGCTCAACCCCAAGGCTGGCCGAATGACATCGTGCGTCCGATGAGCAATCCGATCCACAACGGGGGCGGCATACGTGTCCTGCGCGGCAACCTTGCACCCAACGGAGCGATTATAAAACAGGCGGCCGCGAGCCCGGCCCTGCTGAAACATTCGGGCCGGGCCGTGGTTTTCACCTCGCTCGAGGACATGGCCGCCCGAATCGATTCTGCCGATCTCGACGTCAAGGCGGACGATGTTCTCGTGTTGCAGAACGCCGGCCCAAAGGGCGCTCCCGGCATGCCGGAAGCCGGCTACATTCCCATTCCGCGCAAACTGGCCTCGTGCGGCGTGAAGGACATGGTGCGGATTTCGGACGCGCGCATGAGCGGCACCGCGTTCGGCGCCATCGTCCTGCACGTCTCGCCGGAAGCGGCGGTGGGAGGCCCTCTGGCGCTGGTGCGGGACGGCGACAATATCGAACTCGATGTCGAGCGCGGGGTCTTGGCCTTGCTCGTCGACGACGAACTGCTCCGGCAGCGCCGCGCCGAGTGGAACCCGCCAGCACACGTGGCTGCACGGCGAGGTTATGCAAGACTGTATTTCGAGCAGGTTCTTCAAGCCGAGGACGGTTGTGATTTCAATTTCCTGCGAGCGAAGCCGAAATTCTGAACGCAGGGCAGGGGCGTTCGTCGGTCACGCCGGCACATCACCTATTGCAGAATGCGTGACGGTCAGATCGCTTGCGCTATCTTGGCGATCCCGGAATCGATCTTGTTCTCCGGGACTTGCGACACTGCCATTCGCAGATAGTTGTTCCTTGGCCCATCCAGAAAGAACCGCGCGCCGGACTCGATCAGAATTCCACGCGCCGCCATCTCCCGGCAAAGTTCTCCGGCGTCTACCGAGGATGGGAACTCGGCCCAGAAAGACGCCGCCCCCTCATGATGTCGCAGGGACACATAAGGAAGGTGGCGCTTCACCGACGCGAAAAAGATACTCGTTCGGCTTGCCAGCGTTTGCGACACGCGCCGAATATAAGAATGGTAGTAGCCACGGTCGATGAACATCGCGAGCGCTCTCTGAATGTTTCCGGGCGGATGGCGATGAACAAGCCGACGAATCGACCGAAGCTCCCTGATCACGACCGGCGCGGCGACGACGAAGCCAAGGCGAAGACCGGGAGCGACTGCTTTCGAGAGGCTGCCAATGTGAATAACCCGCCCCTCTCTATCGAGACTTTTGAGCGAGGGTGTCATCTTGCCGTAGCTGAGGAGTTCGGTCTCGTAGGTATCCTCTACGATGATCATGTCCCGTCGTTTCGCCAGATTGATTACTTTTTCCCGGCGTTCCAATGACATGACCGCTGTGGTCGGGCACTGATGCCCGGGCATCATGAAAGCCACATCACATTGCTTCAGTTCTGGCGAGAGACACACCCCTTCCTCATCGACCGGCAGACACACGCGGCCCGCTGAGGTTGCCGACACCATCTCGCTGACGTCCGGCAGTCCTGGGTTTTCAACGCCGATTGTGACACCCGGTTTGCTCAGGAGCTGCGCGACGAGATAGCGTCCTTCCTGTCCTCCCAACGTTACCAATATATCTTCCGGTTCAGCCCATATGCCGTGGTTGGGCAGGACGTGCCTTCGCAGGCTTTCGACGAGTTCGGCATCGTCGCGATCGAACATGTCCCGGCCCCACTGCGCTATTTCTGACAGGCCCGATGCGCTGCGCTCGCACTGACGCCAGTGAAATGTCGGAAACGTGCTGAGATCGAACTGGCCATACTTGAAATTATGGGTGACCAGGGTTTTCGGAGCTTCCTCCGAACCACCGTTCGGATCGGGACGGCAAAGGCCGAGCCGCGCATTCCAGTCGAACGCATCCGACCCAGCCCCTGCCGGCACTGGGGCCGACTTCAGCGTGATCGTCGGGGCGACGAATACGCCGGAGCGATCCTTCGAAATGAGGTAACCTTGCTCGATGAGGGTAGTGATGGCGGAAATTGCCGTATTGCGACCGACGCCAAGATGCTCTGCGATTGCGCGGCTTGAGGGAACGCGAACCCCCTCCGGAATCTGTTTGCTATCTATCGCGTCGATAAACGACGCGACAAGTTGCATAGCCAGCGAACCCTTTGATCGCCTTGGTTGCGTGAGGAGATGTTCCCACACAAGCGTCGGGTCGCTTTTTCGCACGCTGTTGATGCCCAAGTGCGGCCTCGCTGATTTCCGACACTGGTTCCGTATTCAATAAAACTTGGTTCTTAGACGAAACGGGAGTGCCGGTCTATCTGTTCAGGATTGAAGTGGAGTCGCGCGTGATTGGATTAGTCGGACCATGCGGGCCATAGCGAACGTGACACCGCGCCTTCGTGTGACCGATTGCAACGATTTCGAGCGTCGCCCTCCAGAGGCGGACGCCAGGTTTCGAATCGCGGCGGGCACCGACACTCTTTAAGGCGCGCCTAGTATTGTGCCATGGGCAGAAAAGGGGTGTTGAGTGACATTGAATGGTTACGCTTTAAAAAATAGAATGAAATGGGGCACATATCATAGAGGCCGGCAATGTCAGTCTGTCCAATCTCGGTGTGGTTTAAAAACTGTATATAAATGATTGAAAAATATATGAATTTTGCCATTGCGCCGATGATGGATTGGACGGACGTAGCGAAAAGCAGCGTATATTCAAAAACTTAGCGGAATCAATTCCCCTAAGTTGTACTGTCGTTGTACTCGGATGGGGTAGCATCCTGTCGGTCATCTAGGGATTGCGGAACTCCAAGCGCAACGAAGCCACGGGAGCGCTGGCTACTTTGGAAGGCGCGTACTTCAGACAGTGCGATTTCGCGCCGCTGGAGGTAGGAAGCGAAGTCCTGGAGATGAACGCCTTTCCGAGCGCCCGGTGATCTTGCTTATGCAAATTGCAAGCCGGCCTCCGTGACGGGCTTACCTCCTGTCATACCGGTCTGGTCGACGGCTACATCATTGAGGGCCACGTGCCAGCACATGAAGTCAGCCGTCTCCTGAAGGAAACGCCGGACGCGATCGGCCTGGTCGTGCCCAATATGCCTTACGGCTCGCCGGGCATGGGCGAAGCTGGCCCGAATGCAGACCCTATGATGTGCTACTGCTTCTGCGTAATGGCACGACGTCCGTTTACGCCAGCTATCCTGAATTTCATTCATGTAGGCATTGCGGTGATGTCATGCGATTGGCGCTCCGTTTGCGCCGCGCAGCGCCTACGCTGCGGTCAGACCTTCACCAGAGCGGCCGTCGCGTACATGAAGGCGACACCAGCCGCCAGGCCGCCCATGACCGGCGGCGTGAAGAAGGCATCGAGGCCCTTCTGGTTGCTGCGCATCAGATAGGCGCCGACCTCGACGATGACCTGCAGGATCGCGCCGGCGCCGATGGCGAGCGCAAGCGCCGACCATTGCGGCGCATAGGCGAGGCTGCCGAGCCACATGCCGAGAACGGCTGGCCCGCCGGCGAGCAAGGTCAGGCCGACGAACGTCCACAGCGGCGGCCGCTCCTTCAAGATCGGCGCGGCAATGCCAATGCCTTCGGTGACGTTGTGCAAGGTGAAGCCGAGCACCAGGAAAGTCCCGAGGCTTGCCGAGCCGGCGGCGAAGGCGGCGCCGATGGCAAGACCTTCGCCAAGATTGTGAAGGCCGATGCCGAGCGCGATATAGGTGGCCAACGCCAGCCCTGTCGGCGTGCCGCGCCGCCGGCCGATCGCCATCAGAACAAGAAAGCTGGCCAGACCCGCCAGCACCACCATGACCGGTCCCTGGAATACAGCGGCTGCTGTTCCGACAAGGTCGAAGGATTCTTCGATCGTATCGACCAGCAGAAAGGCGAGAAGTCCGATGGTGAGCGCCAGCAGGAAGTTCATGCCGCTTCGCCCGACACCGCGCAGCGCCGGGTAGAACAAGAGGCCAATTGCGACGGGCAGCATGCCGACGATGACGCCGACCAACCCCTGCAGCTTGAGCTGTCCGGCAGTGACGGTCGGCGTTGGAACGGCAACCGCGATCTCGTGTTCGAAGGTGACGCCGTTATTGGTGACGATATTGACTCTGTGCGTTTCGCCCAGGATCCACGGGAAGGGCAGGTTGATCCAGGCCGTGGAAGCGCGCATGATGTCACCCGGCGGGTCCTGGGTGAATTGCCAGTAGGCGCCGTCAACCTGGACCTGGGCGATCTTCATGGGCTCTGAGCCCCCGGCACGCACAAGCAGATGCAGGCCGGACGTGTCGATCACGGTGCGCTCGAACGTCAGCTTCTCGACAGGCGGCGCGCCATTTGAAAATCCTTGCATCGGATTGACGGCGATGATCCAAGCCACCGCAATGGCGAGCGCTGCAAGAGGCAGGCCGATCCATAGCCAATGGGTGCGCGACCTTGCCGGCGAACCGGCCGCAACGATCTTGCTCATGCCAGCGCCTCGATGACGTCGAACATGCCCATCCAGCCGAGCTCGGTGAACTCGCTTTGATGCGCGTGGAACATGTAAAGGCCCGGTTCGTGCTCGGCGTAGGTGAATTCCAGGATGCCGCGCTGGCCCTGGCACTGCATGATGAGATCGACCGTTTTCAAGGTCGGCGTTAGCGTCGTGCCCTGATCGAAATAGTCGAAGAAATTTCCGTGCAGATGAAATGAGTTGATGAGATCGAATTCCAGCACATTGACCAGATAGATGCGCACCGGCTTGCCTCGCACGATGCGGATCGGCGTCTTCGCATAGGCATGGGCGATGGTGTTGGCGGCGTAGAATTCGTTCTCTTCGTCGAAATTGGTGTCGAACCCGTTCATGACCATCACCAGCTCCTGCCAGCCAGCATTCTCGGGCGTGTCGAGAAGCCGTGACCTGGCGACCTCCGCATGGTCGGGATGGCGATCCGGGTCCGGATCTATTACAAAGGCACCGTACATGCCTTTGTGGATGTGCCTCTTCAGCGGCAAGGCATGACAATGATGGAGATGGCAGCCAAACGGCCTAGCATCGAATTCGTAGACGAACGCGCCACCCGGATCGACCAGCCCGGCGCCCGGAATTCCATCCATGCGGGCGGCATGGATGCCGTGGAAATGCATGGAGTGCGGATGCGAGCCGTCGTTCTGGAAGACGACGCGAATGCGCTCGCCTTCCTTGGCGCGTAGCGCCGGACCAGGCACGCGGCCGTTATATGTCCACGCCGGGAAGGTCACGCCGGGCGCAATCTCGATCGTCTTGTCCTCGGCCGTTATCTCGAACGTTCGCAGCGTCCGCCCGTCGGGCAGAACCGAGACGGTCCCTCGCTCCCAGTCCGTTAGCATCGCGGCCGGGTCAAAACCGTTGGCGGCGTTGTCCACCTCCCCGACGGTAACCATCGCGCCATGCGCATTCATGTGTTGAGGCGCTGCATCGGTGGAGGCCATCGCCGCCATGTCATGACCGGCATATAGATCGGACTGGCCGAGCGCGCTCCGGGCAGCGATCGCCGTGCCGCCCGCAGCAGCAAGACCTCCCGTCAAAATGGAGCGTCGGCTTATCCGGTCGCGCAGCCACATCCCGACATCGACCATCTTCGGTTCCTTGCAAAGGCCATTCGTTCGCCAAAGAATAGCGTTAGCTGTTAAATATAGCAACGGCTTAGTTTGTCAGGAACGTTGGGCTTTTGTGGCATGCTCCAATTCCACGAAGGGTGCCGGCTCAAGCCCGCGCATCCTTCACGATGCCGGCATGCGCGCTAAGCGTTTGCACGCAGATGTGTTCGATGTGGTGTAGCTGTCGATGTTATCAATTGCCGTCGCATGCGTTTCCTCCACTCTTAGGTGCAAGTGCGATCTGGAGCGGTCGCCGGCACGCGGCCGCTCCAACTATGAAAGCCCGAAAAGCATCGAGCGTCTCAGCGCTGACGTGATGTTCGATTCCTTCAGCGTCAACCCGCGCCATATTTGGACTTATCCCAAGGGCGCAAAGGAAGGCTTCGACAACCTGGTGACGTTCACGGCTCAATCGCGCCATTTTAATGCCTTCGTCTGTCAAGAACACGCCTCGGTAGCGTCGCTGCTGTATTAGCCCGTTGCAGGCCAGCCTTTTGAGCATCCCAGCCACGGTAGGTCGGGCGACGCCCAGCCTTCTCGCGATCTCGACCTGGCGCGCTTCGCCATCAAGATCGATCAGATCCGCGATCAATTCGACATAGTCCTGCATGAGTTCGGTTCGCCGATTTTTGCGTACCTGGCGAAACCTCTCGACCTGAGCGTCGGCGTCCCTGACAATGTCCGAACGATTGTCCTCGTTTGGTCGCTCGGGGGTCGGGATCATTTCTTCTCCGATAAGGTCTCGGAATGTAACGAAGATATTATAGGCCTAGGGATAGGTTATGTCTCTGTTTGGGCCCTCGTGGAACTCTTGTCGACAGTTGCAGCAAGTTTGCCGCGGTAGACATGTAACCCTCGCTAGGCTGGACTGCCGTAGACAAGGTGGCTCACCATGGGCATGGTCCCGTCGCTGCTGGGCGATGGCGATGGCCACCTATGTGCAGTTGGCCGCTGCGCTTGCCAAACTCGGACGGCTGGAGGAAGCGAGAGCTGCCGCTGCACGGGTGCTCGAACTTCATCCAACCTTTCGCTACAACCGGCAGTTTGGGGGCGTGAACTGCGCCCCAGCGCTCGCGGAAGCTCTTGGCGATGCGCTGCGGGCTGCTGGGCTGCCAGAGTAGCGCGACGCTGTCTTTCGGCACTGATCGAAAAGTGGACCTGCAAACACCCCCGCGAACTGTACACGACGTGTTCGGCTTAGCTGACGATGCTTTTTGTCCGTAATGGGCCGGTGTCGGCTACTGGGATCAGACAGCCGTTTGCTGAGAGTCAGAGCTGACCACTCACTAAGGGCCATCCGAGCTTATGACCCTACGGCGGATATGCTGAAGCGTGATTGCCGGTCATCTCCAGGATGATGACGAAGGTCGTCATTGGCGGACAATGTCATCGCGCTGATGCTGGCCTCGATGCTGGGCTACGGCACGGCACGCATGATCGCCCACGAGCCGCTCTATCACGCGCTGTCGCGGGTCTTCCGTGGCCACAACCTTGCAATTAGCACGCCCTTGCTCGACGAGACAAGGGCCTCGTTCGTCTGCTCGAAAGTGAAAGCGCGATCGACTACTGGGGCGGATGACGTTCCGACCCGATTTGGGTTGACCCTGCAGTGGGTTCAGGGTGCACATTGTTCGCCGCATGGACTTCGATATTTCGAACATCGGCATAGTGACGGCGGTCGCGGCGGGGGCGGTTTCGTTCCTATCGCCCTGCGTGCTGCCGCTTGTCCCGGGCTATGTCTCCTTCATCGCCGGCAATTCGACCGGCGCAAGGGAGGGGAGCGCGTCGGTCGATAAGCTCGGCGTGGCGCTGCTCAGCCTCTGCTTCATCCTCGGCTTCTCGACGGTGTTCGTGGCGCTCGGCGCCAGCGCCACAGCGCTGAGCCGGCTGCTTCGCGCCTACAGTTACGAAGCGGGCCTCGTCGGTGGAATGGTGGTCATCCTGTTCGGCGTGTTCATGACCGGACTGGTGCGGCTTCCCTGGCTGGAGCGTGACGTCCGCTATCATGGCGGCATGTCGGGCGGCGGACCGCTGGGCGCTTATCTGCTGGGCCTTGCATTCGCCTTCGGCTGGACGCCCTGCATCGGGCCGATCCTTGGCGCGATCCTGACGGTGAGCGCAGTGTCGGCAACGGCGACCGGCGGCATCGTGCTGCTTTCGCTCTACTCGCTTGGACTCGGTATTCCGTTTCTTCTGGCGGCGATCTTCACCAAGGCGCTGATGGGAAGCCTGCCGCGCATGCGCCGCGCAGGCCGAGTGCTGCAGATTGCGGCGGGAGGCATCATGATCCTGATGGGTGTAGCGATGGCGACCGGCCAGATGACGTGGTTCGCCTTCTGGCTGCTCGAACGGTTCCCTGTCTTCGGGAGCATAGGATGATCGACAAGCCCGATGATCGCTCATGGCCAGTGCTGTTCGCGGCTTTCGCGGTCTCGCTCGCGGCGAGCCTCGCCGTGCTCTTTGTCGGCGAGGTGATGGGCCAGGTCCCGTGCAATCTCTGCTGGTTCCAGCGGGCATTCATGTTCCCCCTGGCGATCATCCTGGCGATCGCGGCTTTCCGCTCGGATGCGGCCGTGTGGATTTACGCCGTGCCGCTCGCGGTCGCCGGCTGGCTGGTCGCCGGGTTCCACACGCTGCTCCATGCCGGGATCATTCCGGAGGCGATCGAGCCCTGCGGCGTCGGCCCGTCCTGTTCGAGCGCCGACATGACCATCCTCGGCGGTCTACCGCTACCGGCTCTGTCGCTTCTCGCATTCACAGCCATCATCGCCTGCCTGCTTCTCGCAAGACGGAGATCCACATCATGAACCGCCGCGCACTCGTCATCGGCACCGTCGCCGTCGCTGCCGCGGCGTTTGCCGCCGCAGCGGCCTACTATCCGAGGAACACGGGCGGGGTCGCTCCGCAGGAGGAGAGCAATCTCGTCCGCACCCATTCGCCCGTGATCGGCCCGGCCGACGCCTCAGTCACGATCGTCGAGTTCCTCGATCCGTCCTGCGAGGCGTGCCGGGCGTTCTATCCGATCGTGAAGCAGATCATGGGCGCCTTTCCGAAGGAGACGAAACTTGTGATCCGCTATGCGTCGCTGCACGAAGGTTCGGACGAAGCCGCTCGTATCCTCGAAACCGCGCGCCTGCAGGACAAGTTCGAGCCGGTGTTGGAGAAGCTGTTCTTTGAACAGCCGCAATGGGCGGTTCACGGCGCGCCCGACTTGGAAAAGGCATGGACCTTCGCGGGCGAAGCTGGGCTTGATGTCGCGAAGGCGCGCGAGGATGCGAAATCGCCGGCGATCAAAGCCGTGCTCGAGCAGGACATGGCCGACGTGAAGGCGGTCAATCTACAGGGCACGCCGACTTTCTTCGTCAACGGCAAGCCGCTTCCCTCCTTTGGGCCGCAGCAGCTCAACGATCTCGTGGCGGCGGAAGTGACGGCCGCGCGGGCAGGGGCGTCGAGCCAATAGCAGTCAGGACGACCTTGCTGGGGAGATACGCTGCACTATAGCCGCTGCATCGTCGCCGGCACCCATGACGAGGGCCGAGGCACGATTGCGCTGCCACGGGCGACCGACGAAGAATAGGCCCGGCGCCGGCGAGACGCCGTCCACGTGCAGGATCTTATTGTCGGCATCCTTCGCCTCTGGAACTCGAAGCCAGCCGAAGTCGTCGCGGTAGCCGATCGCCCAGACGACCGCATCGACCCCGATGCGGGTTCCGTCGGCGAGCGCCGCAGTTCGTCCTTCCGCCGCAACCAGTCGAGGTACGATGCGGACACCCGCCGCTCGAAGCGCGGGCAGGCTTCGGCCGCGATCTGGAAACGGATCGGCGCGGCGCATGCTGCGACCCGGCAAGCTGCCGGATCGCGCCCGCATCAGGCCCAGCTTCTTGAGCCACCACCAGACGCTTCGGCCGAGTATGCGTTCGGGGAACGGCCGGCGCGGCTTGCCCACCGCGAGAAAGGTCTCGTGGGTTGCGGCGAGTTCCGCGGCGATGTCTCGCCCTGACGCGACATCGCCGATGACAAGGATGGGGCCAAGCGGAATGCTTCGCGCATTCCGATAGCTCTAGGGATCGAACTGGACGACCGACGCATTGAAGCCGGCTGCGATCGCAGGGCGCGCGGGCTTCTGGAAGCCGCCGGTCGCCACGACAACCGAACGGGATCGTGCCGTGCTGCCGTCCGACAGCATCGCAAGAAAGTCACCGCCGTCCCTGGCCAACTCGACCACGCGCACGCCGGTGGCGACCGGAAGGCGCCATCGAGCGGCATAGTCTTGCAGGTAGTCGGCAAACTCGTCGCGCGACGGATAACCATCGGCATCGCCCGCGAGTTGCAAGCCGGGAAGCGCGCTGAGCGCGCGGGGCGTAAACAGCGTCAAGGAGTCATATCGTTTGCGCCAAGCGTCACCGATCCGTGTCGACTGCTCGATGATGTAGAAATCCAGACTCTTGCGTTTTAGGTGATAGCCGGTTGCGAGACCCACCTGGCCTGCGCCGATCACAAGAACGTCGAGCCGGCCGTCAGGCACCGGCAAGCCTCTTCAGCTTCGCCAGCATCGTGCCGCGCGGCTCATGCATGTCGAGCGTGCCCGCAAAACGCCCATCGGCGTCCATGAGAATCACGCCAGCTGTGTGATCCATCGTGTAGCCGCCACCCTCTGTCGGCACCTTTCGGTAATAGGCGGCGAACGCCTTCGCCGTGGCGTCAGTTTCTGCCTGGTCGCCGCGAAGGGCGATGATACGTTCGTCGAAAGCGGTCATATATTCGGCAAGCACTGCCTGGGTATCGCGTTCCGGATCGACAGTGATGAACAGAGGCGTGAAGCGGTCGGCCGCCGGACCGAGTTCCGCCAACAGGTCCGTGAGCTCATAGAGCGTCGTGGGGCAGATGTCCGGGCAGTGGGTGAAGCCGAAGAAAACCAGGTAGGGTTTGCCCGCCAGCTTCGCATTGTCGACCGACTCACCCTTGTGCGAGGTAAGGCTGAAGGGACCGCCGACGCGAGCGGTTCTCGTCGCAGTGGTCTCCGGCGCAGAACCGGGGCCTGGCAACAAGCTGCTGAATCCGATCAGCATGCCCGCCAGCACGGCGAGCGCGGTCCAGGTGGCGATCCTGAATATCTTCACGCCGCTCAATTGGAATCCCCGTGTCCGGAATGATCCTCAGTCGCGGCCTCGCCCGCTTTCCGCTGGACAACGAAATCGACCTCGATCGCTCCGGCGTTTTCGAAGACGAGCATGGCCGGGAACTTTTCGCCGTCCTTCAGCTGACGGTCCGGTGCGATGAACATGATGTGCAGCTTCTCGAGCTCGAAATCGACGGTCGCGCCTGGTTCGACCGGCAAGCCTCCCTCGACGGGACGCATGCTGGCAACGCCGTTCTCGATGAGCGATCGATGGATCTCGGCGCGCTCGGCGATGGGCGACGTCACCCGAACGAGACGGTCGGTCTCCGTGCCGGCATTCTTCAATTTTATATAGCCGCTGGCCACGGGTGCGGACGGCGGCGTTGGCCGCGACCAGGGGTGATCGATTTTGATTGTGCCGACCATGAAGTCATGCGCGTAGGCCGGGCCGACAAATGCAATGAAAGCGGCGAGCGCCGCAGCGGTTCTGGTAAGCAAGGCCGTTTCCTTCCGGTTATTTCGGCGGCTGATAGGCGAGCAGGCGAAGCGCGTTCGCTGTGACGAGCACGGTCGCGCCGGTGTCGGCGAGGATGGCCATCCAGAGTGTGGTCACGCCGAACAGCGTGGTTGCGAGGAAAACGGCCTTAAGCGCGAGCGCCAGGGCGATGTTCTGCCAGATGTTGCCAAGCGTCGCCTGCGAGAGCGCGATGAGGTCGGCAACGCCTTCCACGCGGTCGCGCAGCAGCGCGGCGTCGGCGGTTTCCAGCGCGACGTCGGTTCCCCCGCCCATGGCGATGCCGACGGAGGCGGCGGCGAGCGCGGGCGCGTCGTTTATGCCGTCGCCAACCATGGCGATCGGGCCTGCTTGCTTAAGCCTGCCGATCTCGGCGAGCTTGGCATCCGGCAGGAGTTCGCCCCTGGCTTCAAGGCCGAGCCCGGCCGCGATGGCGCTCGCCGTGCGCTGGTTGTCACCCGATAGCATGAGGATGTTCACGCCGCGGGCCTTCAGCCGACGAACGCCTTCCGCCGCATCGTCACGAGGTTCGTCGCGCAGCGCGATCAGTCCCTCGATCTTCTTGCCAGCCATCAGGACGACGACCGTTTTGCCTTCGCTCTCAAGCGCGAGAACTCGGTCGCGCACGTCAGCGGGAATTTCGGTCCCTTCTGCTGCATGGCGCGGCGAGCCGACCGAGGCGAAGCCGGATTTAAGCCGCGCAGTGACGGCCTTGCCGGGAACCGCGATGCCGCCGCCGAAGGTTGCCGGAAGTTCCAGCGCTCGTTCCTTCGCCGCTTCGACGATTGCGACGCCCAGCGGATGGCTGACATTGCGCTCGACGGCGGCGGCCCTGGCGAGCACATCGTCGTCGGAGCCCGACAGTGCGATCACGTCGGTCACCTTCGGATGGCCGCGCGTCAGCGTGCCCGTCTTGTCGAAGGCGATGGTGATTACCTTGCCGAGCGTTTCGAGCGCTGCGCCACCTTTTATGAGCAGGCCCTGGCGCGCGCCGGCGGCGAGACCCGACGCAATCGCTGCCGGGGTCGAGATGACGAGGGCACAGGGGCAGGCGATGAGCAGGGTCGCGAGGCCGCGGTAAATCCATGTCATCCAGTCGCCGCCGAAGGCGAGCGGGGGCACGACCATGATCAGCGCCGCGACGGCCATGGCGGCGGGTGTGTACCAGCGCGAGAAGCGGTCGATCATTCGCGCCGTCGGGGCTTTCGATTCTTGCGCCTCCTCGACCATGTGGATGATGCGCGCGATGGTGTTGTCTGCGGCGACGTGGGTGATCCTGACGCATAGCTCGCCATTGGCGTTGATCGAGCCGGCATAGACCTTGGCGCCAGGCTCCTTCAGGATCGGCATGGACTCGCCCGTTACGGGGGCCTCGTTGACCTCGGAAGAACCTTCCTCGACTACGCCGTCGGACGGGATCCGGTCGCCGGGCCGCACTACAACTCGGTCATCGATGGCAAGCGCTTCGACCGCAACTGTTTCAGTCACTCCCGTTGAGGCTCGCCGCAAGGCGGTGCGCGGTACGAGATCGATCAGCGCCTCGATGCCGGCGCGCGCGCGCCCCGCCGCAACCGTCTCCAAAAGCTCGCCGACCGCGAACAGGAAGATGACGACGGCGGCCTCCTCGGCCTCGCCGATGGCGACGGCGCCGAGGGCCGCGACCGCCATGAGCGTCTCGATGGAGAAAGGTGAGCCCGCCAGCGCGCCTGCAACGGCGCGGCGCGCGAAGGGCACGACGCTGATGAGCGCCGCGGTGGCATACAGCCACGTATCCCATTCGGGCAGGAAGAAACTTGCGACAAAGGCCGCCGCAAACAACGCGCCCGTCATGAACACCAGACGTGCCTTTGTTGCCTGCCACCACGGCTCCCGCACGCGCTTCGTCGGCAGGGCCGGCCTGGCTTGCGGCGCGGAGCCGGCGGGCCGGTATCCCAGCGCCCTGATCTTCTCCTCGATCGTGCGTTGCGAAGTCCTGTCCGGATCGACATTCAGCGCCAGCGTCCCTCCTGCGTAGCTGACATTGATGTCGCTGACGCCGGGCAGCCGCGCCACGGCGGTTTCGATCTTCAGCGCACAGGCCGCGCAGTCCATGCCTTCGATCTGCAGTTTGAGCGAGCTTGCAGCAGCCATCGTGTAACCTCGATTCTTCGCTGTGACATCATACCTAGTCCCTGTAGTCACTATAGGGTCAATGGCTCATTTCGCCGACTTGGTCGCAGCGGCAAATGTCATCCGATAAAGACCCCACCAGGCGGCAGAGGCGAGCGGCATGACGCTTACCATGCCCGGGGAAGTAGCCGTAGGGGCCGTCCATGAAGAGAGGGAATACGAAATGCGCTAGCTCGATAACGCCCATCGACGTGAAGAAGGTCCAGGCGAGATAGTAGCCGAACGAGTACCGTCGTGGCATCAGCAGCGGGACCAGGAGCCACCCGGCGGCGAGCACATAGAGCAATACGGCAAGCGACGAGCCAGCTTCCGGGACAGGAACCCCGGCGAGTTGCGAAAGCGCGGGGAAGAAGTCCAACTCGCGCTCCTCGATCTTGTGCAGCACGAAGAAGCCGAGCGTGATGAAATAGGGTACGCGAATGTCGGCAAAGGTCGCCGCTCCGGCATCGCCAGCCAGATGACCAGGCCGCCCACGAAGCCAAGAGTGAACAGTCCCGCTGCCACTGCACCGAGCAGGACATATCCGATGACGACGATAACGAGGGTGTAAAGGATGGCGAAGGCGATCACGTGATTGCGCTTGCGCATCGCATTCCCTGTCTCGACAGCCGTGCCTTTTGCGGCTTAAAGGCAAGGATTACTGTCTGTAGCGAGTACAGGGTCAAGTCATGAATGCGCGCGCACTGACCATCGGCCACCTAGCCCGCGAGACCGGCACCAAGGTGGAAACGGTTCGCTTCTATGAAAAGTCCGGGCTTTTGCCAGCCCCGGCGCGAACCGAGGGCAATTATCGGTCCTATGACAGAGCGCATCTCAACCGTCTGAGCTTCATCCGACGAGCACGCGACCTTGGCTTCTCCTTGGACCAGATCCGCACCCTACTGACGCTCTCCGACGACCGGCACCAATCCTGCGCGGCAGTCGACGCGATCGCCAAGGAGCATCGCGCTGAGGTCGAGCGCAAGATTCGCGACTTGACGGCGCTCAAGCTCGAGCTCGACCGCATGATTGACCAGTGCGGCTGCGGCGTGGTCGCCGATTGCCGGATTGTCGAGTCCTTGTCGCCGGGGTAGAGACAACGGGGGTAGAGATCATCGTCGCCGGAGTAAAGATCTGGCCTGATTGCGGGAACGGCACACTCGTTCGACAAAGCCGAGACCAAAGCCTTCATCGAGCGCGACTTCGAGTGCTCCGGCGGTTATCTCAGCGCCACCAACCACAGCCGTCAAGGCTGCGCGCTACATCTGCATTTTCCAACCGCCCATCTGGGAAAACTCTCTTTGGGCCACCTGTCTGCGCCTATCAATATAGTCTGCCAAATCCTGCAAATGGACACCCTTGGCACATTTCTGACTTGTTTCTATTCGCATGAGCGGCAGGGCAATGTCGCCTGAACTGAGCTTGCGAAGAAATTTCGGGACCGTCAGGTGCGAAAAGAAATCGCGACGGACCTCATCGAGCGGAATGATGGCCTTACCATTGTATTGTGCCATGAGCAGAAAAGCGGTGTTGAGTGACATTGATGGGTTCCGCTTTGAAAAATTAGAATGAAATGGGTCACATATCACAGAGGGCGGCAATGTCAGTCTGTCCAATCTCAGTGTGGTTTAAAAACTGTAGATAAATGATTGAAAAATATATGAAATTCGCCATTGCACCGATGATGGACTGGACGGACCGGCACTGCCGGTTCTTCCATCACCAATTGACGCGCGAGGCGCTGCTCTACACCGAGATGGTGGTGGCAGATGCGGTCATCCACGGCGCACGCGAGCGGCTGCTCGGCTTCGACGACAGCGAACATCCGGTGGCGCTGCAGCTCGGCGGCGCCGATCCGGGAAAGCTGGCCGAGGCGGCGCGCATCGGCGAAGCCTTCGGCTATGATGAAATCAACCTCAATGTCGGCTGTCCGTCCGACCGCGTCCAGTCGGGCACGTTCGGCGCCTGCCTGATGAAGACGCCGGTGCTCGTCGCGGATTGCGTCGCTGCGATGAAGGCGGCGGTGAAAATACCGGTTACCGTCAAGTGCCGCATCGGCGTCGACGAGCAGGATCCGGAACCGGCACTCGATGCCTTGGCCGACGGTGTTTTCGCGGCCGGCGCCGACGCGCTGTGGGTGCACGCCCGCAAGGCCTGGCTGGAAGGTCTGAGCCCAAAAGAAAATCGCGACGTCCCACCGCTCGACTATGGCCGCGTCTATCGGCTGAAAGCCAGAAAACAAAACAAATTCATCGGCATCAATGGCGGCATTCAATCTCTTGCAGAGGCGCTGAGGCATCTCGACCATGTCGATGGCGCTATGCTCGGCCGCGCCGCCTATCACACGCCCGGGATACTGACCGGCATCGATGCCGCGTTTTACGGCGGCACGGCTGAGCCGTTCGATTTTGCCGCGCTGATCGATGCCATGGCGGATTACGCGGCACGCCATATCGAGCAGGGTGGACGCCTCGGGCATGTCACCCGGCACATGGTCGGGCTGTTTCACGGCCTGCCCGGTGCACGCCGCTATCGGCAGATCCTTTCCACCGAGGCGACAAAGCCGGGTGCCGGACCGCAGGTGCTCAAGGCGGCTTTCGCAGAAGTCGATTTCGGCAGGACCGCAGAGGCGGCCTGAGGAAAGAAGTTAATCCCGCAAAATCATGCGATCGCCACGGACGTCGAAGCCCGATAGCGAGCCGATGAAATTCATGCCGAGCAGGCTCTGGCCGAGCGTGCCGGGTGCGGCGATCATGATGGGCATGTCCTTGCGCACGATGCCGCCGATCGACAGCTCATCGGTTTTTACGGCGGCGGCGCGTGTCATGCCGTTGGCGGTAGAGATCGGTATGGTGAAGCGGAGAGCCGCCGAATTGAACCCGACCGCCAGTGCGTCCTCGGCGGTCAGCACGGTGCTGGTCGCGCCGGTATCGACAACCGTCAGGATCGGCGTCCCGTTGATCGTGACACGCGCTTCGAAATGGCCATTGCCGGCCTTGTCCAGGGTGACGGTGGCATGGCCTTCGTCCACGCCCAGTGCCAGCGGACTGCCGGGAACAAAGCCGGCGGTGACGCGGCTGGCGAAATCCTGCAACTCATAGCGGTACTGGTAGCCGGCGATCAGCGCCAGCACGATGGCACCCCAGGCGCCGAGGCTGCGGGCCATGGTGCCTAACGGCCTGCCCGATCTGAGCAGGCCGGCGCCGACGAGCGCCGCTAAAGCGCCAAGCCAGATCAGCTGGCTGAAATCGTAATTCTCAATGCCGAACGTGCTGCCGGCGGAATCGTTGAGCATGAGCAGGAGCACACCCGCCCCGATCGCGACGATCAGAATCCACAACAGTCGGTTCATCTCTGCGGCCGGTTCACGAGAGGGCGTCGCGTTCGCGTGCCATGCGGCTGCGACGGGTTTCCCGGCGGGGGCGTCGCTCGACCGTTTCCAGCCTTGCCGGCAGCTCGGCCATGACGCTGCGGCGGGTTTGCGGGGTCATGTCGATCCAGGCGGCGATTTCCTCGCGCGTGCGCCCGCAACCGAAACAGAAACCGGTTTTCATGTCGATCGAGCAGACCAGGATGCACGGGGATTCAATGGCCGTCATGAGGATTTCCTTGGCTAGCCTCCACATGGTGCAACGACAAAGTCAATGCAAGCCCTCCGGGGTGCGCCGCCAACAAGTGCTTTCGCGTCAATACCGCCAAGTTACGCCGAGGTTGTGCCGGCTGGCCAAGGCGGCTATGCCGCTCACCAATTCACAGGGACGATCGCCATCGACATGACCAGCGCGCTGCCTTTCGACGATTTTCGCGAACTCCTGATGAGCCTGCCACCGGCAGATATGGCGGCCGGAGCCCGCGTGCGCCAGCTGTTTGCCAAGGCAGACAAGCCCAAAGGCTCGCTCGGCCGCATCGAGGACGTCGCCGCCTGGCTCGCCGGCTGGAGCGGCCGCGCGCCACCGGCGGTGACGCGGCCATTGGTGGCGATCTTTGCCGGCAATCATGGCGTCACCCGCCACGGCGTTTCACCGCGCCCCGCCGCTGCCACGGCAAATGCGGTCGAGCTATGCGCCGCCGGCGGTGCAGCGATCAACCAGATCTGCATCGCCAACGATCTCGGCTTGAAGGTGTTCGATCTGGCTCTGCACATTCCGACAGCCGACATCACCGAGGACGCGGCACTGGACGAGCGCGGTTGCGCCGCCACCATGGCCTTCGGCATGGAAGCGATTGCCGGCGGCACCGACCTGCTTTGCCTTGGCGACCTCGGCGTCGGCAATTCGACTGTCGCCGCGGCCCTTTGCACGGCACTGTTCGGAGGCACCGGCGCCGACTGGGTCGGCCCTGGATCAGGGGCCGACGCGGCGATGCAGAGGCGCAAGGCGGAGGTAGTCGATGCCGCGATCGCGTTTCACGGCGCGAGCCTCAAGGACCCGCTGGAAGCGCTGCGCCGGGTCGGTGGACGGGAATTCGCAGCGATCTGCGGCGCCATTCTGGCGGCGCGGATGCAGAAGATCCCGGTGCTGCTCGATGGGTTCGCGGTGACCGCGGCCGCTGCCGCCCTATATGCCGCCAATCCCGCCGCGCTCGATCATTGTCTCCTCGCCAGCCTGTCGCCGGAGCCGGGCCATGCCAAGGCCGCCGAGCGCCTCGGCCTTCGCGCGCTGCTCGATCTGGGCGTCAGCCAGGGCGAGGGGGTAGGGGCGGCTCTTGCCGCTGGACTGGTCAAGGCGGCCGCGCTGACCAGCTCCGGCATGGCAGCCGCGGTCCGCGGTTAAGCATTCAGCGCCGGCGCGAAGCAACCGCCTTGGTCGGCAGCGCCGGCAGTTCCTCCATCACCCGGCTTAGCGGGAAGATGGCGATCGCCTCGGTGCCTTCGCGTAGCCTGGAATGGAGCTGGAATTCGCCGCCATGCATGGCCAGCAGGCCCTGCACGATCGGCAGGCCAAGCCCGGTGCCCTGTTCGGCGCTCTTGATGGCGATCGAGCCCTGGCCGAAGGCCGAGAGTACGATCGGGATCTCGTCTTCCGGTATGCCCGGCCCATTGTCCTTGACGGAGAGATATTGCCCGCCGCCCGCCGTCCAGCCGACGCGCACGCGGATTTCGCCGCCGGTGGCGGTGAACTTGATGGCATTGGACAAGAGGTTGAGCGCAATCTGCCGCACCGCGCGTTCGTCGGCGAACAGGCGCGGCAAGGCGTTTTCGAAATCCTGGACGATGCGGATGTCCTTGTTGCGCGCCTTCAGCTCCATCATGTGGCAGCAATCCTCGACGACGGAGAGCAGCATCATCGGCTCCTCATTGAGCTGGTAGCGACCCGCTTCGATGCGCGACAAGTCGAGGATTTCGTTGATCAGGTCGAGCAGATGCTGTCCGGAGTCATGCACGTCGCGGGCATAGTCGCGATAGGTCGGGTTGCTCATCGGGCCGAGCACCTCGTTGGCCATCACTTCGGAAAAGCCGAGAATGGCGTTGAGCGGCGTGCGCAGTTCGTGACTCATCGAGGCCAGGAAACGTGATTTCGCCAGATTTGCGTCTTCCGCCCGCCGCCGTGCCTCGTCCGACATCGATTTCGCCGTCTCCAGTTCGGCGATCAGCGCATCCTTTTCGGAGCGGAACGACAGCAGCATCAGCGAGGAACGGTTGAGCTGGCGCGCCACATAGGCGAAGAAAGGCAGCGAAGCGATCAGCAAACCTGCCATGATCACTTCGACGGGCAGCCATAGTTTCGCACTGGCATAGGCATAGATGGCGACCGGGAGGGCGAAGGTCGCCAACAGCGCACCGCGCAGGGACGATGCCAGGATCGCGGTTGCCGACATGGCGAGCAGCAGCACCACCGCCTTGGCGACCTGGAACTGATCGATTTGGCAAGTTTCGCAGCCGAGCCATGCGAACCAGGCCCAGCCAAGCCCGCAAAGAAAATGGCCGATCAGGAAATCCCTATGCGTTTCCAGCGGGTTGAGCTCGGACGCTTGCGTGACGCGTCTCGCCATGAATGCAACGATGGTATAGCAGATGAATGTGAACAGCGCCCAGACGCCGATCTCCTTGCCGATGCCCGCGAGCAAGCCTGCGGCGGCCGTTGCCAGAACGAGCAGCGGGATGACGATCACGCCGCCGGTCATCGACAGCGCGTGGAGCTTCAACAGCTCGCGGTCGAAGTCGGGATTTCCGGCTTGCTGCGAAAGACGGTCGCGCGTCTTGCGCACCGCGCGCGCGACATCGCTGTTGCGATGGCGTTTCCTGCGGTCCACAATAAACTTGTCCGCCGTGGTCGAGCGTTGCAGGGGCATGAAGTCTTCAATTTACGCGGGCAGCAATTTCAAATCGTTAAGCTACGTTCGAATGATTAACCAACGGTTTGCCATATGAGCCGTTCGTGGTCGCGATGGCCGCGCCAGCGATACTATGCGCCGCGTCCGCGAAGCCTGTGGCGCAGGCTGATGGACTATGGGCTGACGCTCATCGTGCTTGGCCTGCTGATCCTCCTGGCGGCGCGCCTCGACCGGGTGGAGACGCGCAAGACGGAGGGCGCGGCGATTGTCAATGACGGCGATAGCATCACCCTCGGCAGCGAGCGTGTCCGCATGCGTGGCATCGATGCGCCGGAATATTCGCAGATCTGCCGCAAGGACGGTGCCGACTATCCCTGCGGCAAGCTCGCGCGGCAGTCCCTGGTGCGGTTGATTGCCGGCAAAGCGGTTTCCTGCAGCGGCTGGCAGCGCGACCGCTACGGCAGGCTGCTCGGCAATTGCAAGGTCGGCGGCAAGGATCTCAACCGCGCTCAGGTCGAGGCCGGCTGGGCGGTCGCCTTTGGCGACTTCGAGACCGAGGAAGCCGCTGCGCGCGCAGGCAAGGCCGGCATCTGGGCCGGAACTTTCGACGAGCCGAAGAACTGGCGCGAGAGCCACGGGCACGAGCTGGTCGAAAGAAAACACGGGACCTTGGCGTCGATCGGCGACGCCCTGCGGGAGATTTTTCGCTTCTGGTGAGCTGCGCCTATAATTCGTCGTACGGACGAGGAGGATAGAGATGAAGCTGTTCGACGGCGGGCGCGCGCCCAATCCACGTCGGGTTCGGATTTTCCTGGCTGAAAAGGGAGTTGAAGTTCCGCTGGTGCCGGTCGACATGGGTGCGCTGGAGCACAAAGAGCAGCCGGTCAGCTCGCGCAATCCGCTGAAGCGTCTGCCGGTGCTCGAACTCGACGATGGCACCATCATCACCGAGTCCGTCGCAATCTGCCGTTACTTCGAGGAACTGCACCCCGAGCCGGCTTTGTTCGGGCGTGGTGCGCTGGGCAAGGCAATCGTCGAGATGTGGCAAAGGCGCGTGGAGTTCAATCTGTTCGGCTGCGTCTCCGCGGCGTTCCGGCATATCCATCCCGCAATGAGGGAATGGGAGATCCCGCAAATCCCCGAATGGGGCGAGGCCAACAAGCCGAAGGCGATCGAATTCCTGAGATTTCTGGACACTGAGCTCGCCGGCAGGGAATTCGTCGCCGGCGATACCTATTCGATCGCCGACATCACCGGGCTGGTCGCCATCGACTTCATGAAGCCGGCTCGCATCAAGGTACCCGAAGAGTGCACCAACGTGCTGCGCTGGTATCGGGCAATCTCAAGCCGGCCGAGTGCCGCCGCCTGACAATGAGTTCCGAATGAGCGAAGAGTTGGAAGCCTTGGCAGCGAGGGTACGCGCCTGCCGCATCTGCGTCGATAAGCCGGCCGGCAGGCCATTGCCGCACCAGCCGCGTCCGGTGCTCAGGCCATCTTCGAGCGCCCGCATCCTGATCGCCAGCCAGGCGCCGGGTACCAAGGTCCACGTGTCAGGCATGCCGTTCACCGACGCCTCCGGCGACCGGCTGCGAAGCTGGCTCGGCGTCGGCAGCGAGGAATTCTATGACACGGACAAATTTGCCATTGTGCCGATGGGCTTTTGCTTTCCGGGTCAGGACGCCAAGGGCGCCGACCTGCCGCCGCGCCGCGAATGTGCGCCGGCCTGGCGCGTATCGCTGATGGCGCTGATGCCGCAAGTCGATCTGGTGCTGACGATCGGCATCTACGCGCAAAGCTGGCATATGGGCGCGGCGCGCCGTCCCTCGCTGACAGAAACAGTCTTGGACTGGCGCGCCATCTGGGCGGCACCGACTGACCCGAAAGTCCTGCCGCTGCCGCACCCGTCCTGGCGCAACACCGGCTGGCTGAAGCGCAATCCATGGTTTGAAATGGATTTGCTGCCATTTCTAAGATCGGAAATCCGCTATCGCATCGGCTAGGCATTCAGCAAGAAATCACTCGCTTTCGCGCTATCCGACAGAATTTCTTTCTTGTAAAAGGCCATGACAAGAGGGAATATGGTAATCTATTCCTCGAAGCGCGCAGCGCATGAGGGGACGCGCTTTAAATTCTTGTTTTTATGCATATCGTTGTGCCAAAGCCGCTGCGCACTTTGGACGACTTGCATCAGGGGGAGCACCCAATGGACCGCCTCGATAGAAAAATCCTCCGCCTCCTGCAGGAGGATGCGACGCTTGCGGTCGCCGACGTCGCCAAGAAGGTCGGCCTGTCGACGACGCCGTGCTGGCGGCGCATCCAGAAGCTCGAGGAAGAGGGCGTCATCAAGCGGCGCGTCGCCATCCTCGACCATGAAAAGGTCAATGTGCGGGTCACGGTGTTTGTGTCGATCCGCACCAATTCGCACAGCCATGAATGGCTGCGGCGCTTTTCGGAGGTCATCCAGGAATTTCCCGAAGTGGTCGAATTCTACCGCATGAGCGGCGATGTCGACTATCTCTTGCGCGTCGTGGTGCCCGACATCGCCGCCTACGACGCCTTCTACAAGCGGCTGATCGCCAAGATCGAGATCCGCGACGTGTCGTCTTCCTTCGCCATGGAGCAGATCAAATACACCACCGAGATGCCGCTGGATTACATGGTGCTCGACAAGGAGTCCGGCGCCAACGCCGCTTGAGATTCTTCTGCTTAGTTCTTCTTTTTGTTGAGGAAAGTCCAGGGCGAGTTGACCGGCAGCGTGATCGTGTCCGGCACGGTGTCGACGTTGACCACCTCGGCCTTGCGCACAGTGTAGCCCGACTGGATGACACTGACGCCGTCAAGGATGAAAAGCTGGCTCTTCTCCATGCCTGGCTCTAGTGCGCCAGTTATCGAAACCGGCTGGTAGGCCTCGGACATCCGGTAGGGCTGCGCAGGCGTAACGAGGACGATCTGGTTGGGCGGCGGCGTCGGCATATGGCTGCAGGCCCCTGTCCAGGGCACCAGCAGGAATTGATAGACGAGATCACCGTCGCGATCGACCGGCAGTGCGTAGCCCGCGAGCTGCACGGTCTGGTCCTGCAAATCGTGAGAGAGCGTTTCGCCATGATCCGGCATTTTGGCCGCGATCATTGGCAGTCCGACGCTTTCGGCGGCTGCCTGGGTCGCTGGGCGCAGATCCTTCCAGAAAATGTGCATGGTCCCAGCGGAAGCGCTTGCCGCGATGGCGGACGCCAACAAGGCAGTCGCCAAGACCGCGCCTGATTTAAAACGGTTGCTCATCGCTGCTCCGCTGTTGAGCCTTGATCTGCGGACATCAAGTAAAGCTGCCGCTGTCCACTGGTCAACGCTCAAGCCGCATCACATGCCGGCGCGAGCCGGCTATGCCAATCTCGCGAAAGCCACGGGCGACGAACATGCCGCGAAACCCCATGAAGCTGTAGCTCGGCGAAGCATCGTCGACCGGATAGGCTTCGATCATCCTGGCGCCTTTGGCAACGGCGTGATCGATGGCCGCGTCGAGCAATGCGCTTGCCAGCCCGCCACCGCGCAGCGCTCTCGGTACATAGAAGCAGACGATCGACCAGATGCCCATCTCGCTATCGTCCTGCTGCCGCGACAGCCTGCGGTAGGTCTCGCGCGGCGCGACCGAGCACCAGCCGACGGTCCGGCCATCGATCTGGGCGACAATGCCGACCGGCGTGCCAGCTTCGATCAGCGCCATCATCGCGCGTTTCTTCTCGTCGTCCTCGACATGCTCGCGGCGGTCGAGGTTGCGCCAGGCCATGCACCAGCAATATTTCGGCCCGCCGGGTTGCTCGAACAGGTTTTCGAAATCAGCGCGCGTCGATTGCGTCACCTCCGTGAAGCGCACTTTGCTCAGGTCAAGCTTTTCTGGCGGCGAGCCGTTCGAGCGTCTTGGCATCGGAAAGTTCCTTCACGGCGTCCTTGCCGATCCAGCGCGCAGTCCTGTCTGTCGAGGCCGCTAGTTTTTGCGCCAGGGCAAGGGCAGGGCCGTGCAAATTCATCGATCGTTTGCCGATCGAACGAAGCGCCCAGTTCACCGCCTTCTTCACAAAATTGCGGCCGTCGATCGCATGCGCTTCGATGATCGACAGGAATTCGAGGAAGGTCGCCTCGGGTTCCTTCTTCCGGTGGACCACCGACCAAGCCATCATCGCAAACGCCGTGCGCCGAACGAATTCCCGTTCGTCGACCGCGAATTCGGCGATCAGTTCCCTCCAGCAATCCGTATCGACAAAGAGATCGGAGACCCCGTCGACGATATCCCACGAGTCGAAAGTCGCCGCCCATCGTCTTGCATCCGCGGCGGAGAATCGCTCTGGATCGGCGGTCACGGAGGCGATGAACTGCGCCTCCATGATGCCTGTCTGCCAAAGCTCGAAGGCACGGTCATGGTTGCGCTTGATCTTCTTGGCAATCTGCCGCTGCACGCCATGCGAGATACCGAGCGCACGTTCGATCTTGATGCCGTAGCGCAGCATGCCAAGGCGATTTTCCTCCGAGGCGATCGAGCGCAGATGAGCGACGATTTCGTCGGCGCTGGATTGAGGCGAAAGCTCGGCCACGGTGAAATCCTATTTCTCCAGCCGCGCCAGCAGCGAGGACGTGTCCCAGCGCTTGCCGCCCATCGCCTGCACGTCCTTGTAAAACTGGTCGACAAGTGCCGTCACCGGCAGTTTGGCGCCGTTGCGGTCGGCCTCGGCGAGGCAGATGCCAAGATCCTTGCGCATCCAGTCGACGGCGAAGCCGAAATCATATTTGCCGGCATTCATCGTCTTGTGGCGGTTCTCCATCTGCCAGGAACCGGCCGCGCCCTTGGAAATCACCTCGATCACCTTTTCGATGTCGAGCCCGGCCTGCTTGCCGAAATGGATACCTTCGGCCAGTCCCTGAACGAGGCCGGCGATGCAGATCTGGTTGATCATCTTGGTGAGCTGGCCAGCCCCTGCCGGTCCCATCAACCCGACCATGCGGGCATAAGCATCTATGACCGGCTTGGCCCTGTCGAAGGCGTCTGGCTCGCCGCCGACCATCACGGTCAGCACGCCGTTCTCAGCGCCTGCCTGACCGCCGGAGACCGGAGCGTCGAGGGACGAAAACCCGAGCGCTTGCGCCTGCTGCGCCAGTTCGCGCGCGACCTCGGCCGATGCCGTGGTGTTGTCGACGAAGATGGCGCCCTTCTTCACTGAATTGAAGGCGCCTCCGGCGCCGGTCGTCACCGAGCGCAGATCGTCGTCATTGCCGACGCAGGAAAAAACGAAGTCCTTGCCCTCGGCCGCCTCTGCCGGCGTCACGGCGAAGCTGCCGCCATGCTGGGCAACCCACTGCTCGGCCTTGGCCCTGGTGCGGTTGTAGACAGTGACGTCGTGACCGCCCTTGTTCTTGAGATGCCCGGCCATCGGATAACCCATGACGCCAAGACCGAGAAATGCCACCGAAGCCATGTTTTCGAATCCCTTAGAAACCTGCTTTGCGGCCTTCTTATCGGATCAGGCAAGGGGATGGGAGTCAGCGGTGCAGATGGATGGTGATACGCCGTTCGATCCACTCGACGCCGTGGCGCAATGTTTCGACGATGACCAGATAGATGATCGCCGCCCAGATATACGACTGAAAGTCGAAGGTGCGCGCATAAGTGAGCCGGGTGATGCCCATCAAATCGTAGACCGTGATGATGGCGACGATTGCCGAGCCCTTGATCATCAGGATGATCTCGTTGCCATAAGGGCGCAGCGCCACAATCAGCGCCTGCGGCAGGATGATTTTCCACATCGTCTGCAGTTTGTGCAGGCCGAGCGAGGCGGCACCTTCCCATTGGCCCCTTGGCACGCTCTCGATCGCGCCACGCAAAATCTCGGCCTGGTAGGCGGCCGTATTCAGCGAAAAGGCGAAGATCGCGCAGTTGAACGCTTCGCGGAAGAAGCCCCACAGGCCGACCATCTCGAGCTCCGGTCGGAAGGAGCCGACCCCGTAGTAGACCAGGAAGGTCTGCGCCAACAGCGGCGTGCCGCGAAAGAAATAGACATAGGCATAGGCGAACCCCGAAAGGATCGGATTGTTCGACATACGTGCATAGGCGATCGGCACCGACAGGATCGCACCAAGCACAATCGAGATGGCAACCAGCAGCAGGGTGATGCCAAGGCCGGATATGTAGCCGGGTGCATATTTCTGGAAGAACTCCGGGTTCCACGCAGTGACCAGGTAGACGACCACGCCAATGCCGAGAGCGATCCACAGGCCGACCAGGACATGGCCGAGGATGCGTTGGCGCGACCAGCCGCGTGCGGGCGGCGGCGGCCGGTCAACCTTCAGCGTGTCGGTGGCCAGGCTCATCTCTTGACCTCGCTGCCGCCAACCGCTCGTTCGATCGCATTGATGCCGAAGGAGGAGACGATCGCTAGCAGGAGATAGATCAGGCCGGCAAAACCGTAAAACAGGAAGGCGTGCTTGGTGACGCGAGCGGCAACCCCGCTCTGCCGGAGGATCTCGTTGAGGCCGACGGCCGAGACGAGCGCGGTGTCCTTGAGCAGGATCAGCCAAAGATTGGCAAGTCCGGGCAATGCGATGCGGATTAACTGCGGCAGTACGATCAGCCGCATCGTCTGGCCGCTGGACAGGCCAACCGAATAGCCTCCCTCATATTGCCCTTTTGGAATCGCGCGGAAGGCGGATAAAAACACCTCGCTGGAATAAGAGGAGAAGATGAAGCACAGCGCGATCATCCCGGCGACGAAGCTGTTGACGTCGGCCGATGTCCCGGGGCTCACCAGCCGGACAATGTATTGCAGGATTAATGGGATGCCGAAGAAGATCAGAAACAGCGTGAGCAGCTCGGGTATTCCGCGAAAGATCGTGGTGTAGATGTTCCCGGCCAGTCTCAGCGACGGCTCTTCCGACTGTTTGGCCAGCGCCACGAAAAAGCCGAGCGTCAGCCCGAAGGGCAGCGTGGCCAGCGCAAGACATACTGTGACAAACACACCCGCGGCGATGTCGTCGAGCCAGCCTTCGGGTCCCCAACTGAGAAGCGTCAGTGCGCTCTGCATCCGCCTGCCTGTTCTCCTTAAGGCTCGTTGAGACCCGTACCGCATCACCCCTCGTGCGCGGCATCCTTATAAGAACGGCGGGAATCTCCCGCCGTTCACGTTGTCCTATGTCGGTCGATCAGGACTCGCCGCCGTAAACGTCATATTTGAAGTATTTGTCGTTGATTTCCTTGTACTTTCCGTTTGCGCGGATCGCGTCGATCGCCGCATTGAACTGGTTGACCAGGTCGGTCTCGCCTTTGCGCACGGCAATGCCGGCGCCCGGACCGTGGATTTCGATGACGGGCTTGATTGTGCCGACCAGCTTGCAGCAGGCGCCGTCCGGCGAATCCAGCCATTGCTGCAGCACGACGATGTCGTCATTGGCGGCATCGAGCCGGCCATTGGCCAGATCGAGCTGGTATTCCTGCGCGGTCGGATACGGCTTGACGGTGCTGTCGGTGTACGTCTTGGTCGAATAGTTGAAATGCGTGGTGGATGCCTGCACGCCGATCGTCTTGCCGGCCAAATCTTCCTTGGTGACACCCTTGATATCAGTGTCCTTAGGCGCGGCGATTGCCGGCGGCGTATTGTAATATTTGTGGGTGAAGTCGACCTTCTCGGCGCGTTCCGGGGTGATCGACATAGACGCGACAATGGCGTCGAACTTGCCTGCCTGAAGGGCTGGAATGATGCCGTCCCAGTCCTGCGCGACAAAAGTGCACTTCACCTTCATCTCGTCGCACAGTGCCTTGGCGATATCGATATCGAAGCCCACGAGCTGGCCGTCGGCGGTGAGGTTGTTGAATGGCGGATACGCTCCTTCGGTGCCGATCCTCAAGGTTTTTTCCTGGGCCTGGGCAACGCCAAGCGTCAGCAGCGCAGCCGATGCGGCGAGCGCGATACGCAGTGCAATACGCATAATGGTCCTCTCTGTTGGTCCCGGCCGTCGTTCCCGAACGGCTCTGTGGGCGGTGCTTTTGACCGCCCGCTGGCGCGATACTCCCATTCTTTCCCAAGAAAAAGCAACTGCAAAACCGCCGCTTGAGGGAAGGTCATGTTCAGAAAACGGTGACGCTGGGTCAAACGCCTAAATGGAGAGAAAGTGGCGGGAAGCTCCCCGCGGCCGCAGTCTCAGCGCGTCAGGCCGGTGGCGCGTTCGATGAAGTCGGCTATCGAATTCGTGTCGTCGAGATCGAAGACCGGCAAGTCTTCGCCGACAATGGGAAAGTCGGAGGCGACGGCGATAATGTGTGGATCGCCTGCCGAGAGCGGTGTCCGGTCCTTGGCCTCGAGCCGTCGCGTCTCGATTTTCTTGTGCGCCTCGCGCTTGTAGCCCTCGACCAGCACGATGTCGGAGGGTGCCAGCCGTGACAGGATCGCCTCCAGCGTCGGCTCGTCCTCGCCACGCAATTCGTGCATCAGCGCCCAGCGCCTGCCCGACACGATCGCCACCTCCATCGCTCCCGCCTGGCGGTGGCGAAAGCTATCCGCTCCAGGTTTGTCGATGTCGAAATCATGATGGGCGTGTTTTACAGTCGACACTTTCCAGCTGCGCCGGACGAGTTCGGCTACCAGCTTTTCGGTCAATGTCGTCTTGCCGGAGTTCTTCCAGCCAGTGATGCCGAAGATACGTCTGTTCATGGCTCGATGCTCTGCAACAGATGCGCGGCCCGGGCAAGGTCGTCGGGAGTGTTGATGTTGAAGAAGGGATCGATCTCGGCCCCTCTGGATTTCAGGATGGGAAAATCCACTTCGACAAAACCGTGCCGGTCGATGAACGCCGAAACGCGCCGGTTGTCTTCCTCGACGAGAAATTGGCGCAAGGCCTGGTCGAGCCCCAGCGGCCAGAGCGCAAACGTCGGATGCCGTTTGCCGCCGGAACAGGCAACGGCGATCGAGCCCGGGCGTGCATAGGCTGCCGCGAGCAGCCGCTCGACCATATCCTTGGGCAGGAAAGGCGTATCGCCTGCAGCCGTGACCAGCGCCTGGCAAGTGGTGTCGGAAGCCCATTCGAGGCCGGTCAGGATCCCGGCAAGCGGCCCGGCATAACCCTTGACGGTGTCGGCAAGCACGGGAAGCCCCGTCGCGGCAAACCGTGCCGGATCGCCATTGGCGTTGAGCGCCAGCGGGCCGACCTGCGGGCCAAGGCGCGAAACGACACGGTCGAGCAGGGTCCCATCGCCAAGCGCAAGCAGCGTCTTGTCGCCGCCGCCCATCCGGCTCGACCGGCCGCCGGCCAGAATGATCCCTGCGATATCTCGGCCCATCGTTTGCTGCTAGACCCTATGACCAAAATCAAGTTTTCAAATCAGACGGTCGTCAACGGTCGCGCCTATATGCCGTCCGGCGCCATGTCCGGTCCAGCGCTTTCGGCAGCTGTCTTTCGCCGGCCGACGATCCGTTCGCGGTAGAGCGCATAGAGGCCTGAGGCGATGATGATCGTGGCACCGACGATCATCGGCAGATCGGGGACATCGCCGAAGATCGTGAAGCCAAGCAGGATCGACCAGAGCAGGGCGGTGTAGCGGAACGGCGCGATGAAGGAGATATCGCCCACCCGCATCGCCATGATGATGAACTGGTAGCCAATGAGCACGAGCACCGCCGCCAGCGCCAGGAATGCCGTGCTTTTTCCCGTCATCGGCGTCCAACCGCCCATCGGCGAAAGCAATGCTGCGCCCAGAACGGTCATGGCAAGAGCGGTGGCGGTCGACACCAGCAATGTCGGAATTGCCTGCGGAATCCGCTTGGTGGCGAGGTCGCGCACCGCGCAGCATGCCACGCTAGCCAGTGCCAGCAGAGAAAACATGCTGAACCCTTCGAAGCCCGGCCGCACAATGATCAGCACGCCGGCAAAACCGACGGCAATGGCCAGCCAGCGCCGCCAGCCGACGCCCTCGTTGAACACAAGCGCGGCGCCCATCGTCACAGCCAGCGGCAGCGCCTGCAGCACGGCGGACACATTGGCGATCGGAAGATGTGCCAGAGCAACCAGGAACGACACCGTGGCGCCGGCCTCGCTGGCGACGCGCAGCGCAACTGTCGGCTGCAGCATCGAGCCAGGCCGGGCAAGCGCGCCGCGTTGCCACGCAAGCAGGGCAACGAAAAGCGAAGCGAAGGCGCCGCGGATCAGCATGACCTGCGCCATGTTCATCGATTCCGACGAGAATTTGGTGATTGCATCGTTGAGGGTGAAGCCAATCATGGCCACCATCATGAACAACGCGCCGCGCAGATTTGGCGAAAGAGGCAAGGCGATTACCGGGTGAGTCCTGCAGCAAGCGTCTAGCAGGCACCCGCAAAACAGCAACGTCAAAGGGCTGGGCCACAGCCTTTCTGTGGCCCGTGACATCTACCTCGCAAGAGCGGCAGGCTTATTTGCGCGTCAGCACCTCGGTGCCGTTGCCTTCCTTGCCGGCAATCGTCCACAGGCCATGCAGCGAGCCGTCTTCCTGCACCTTGTAGACGACAAGGCCAACCGCCTTGCCCATGACATAGCCGGCGGAGAAGGCATCGTCGTTGCGCATGCAGATGCCGTCCGAGGACGAGCCGCCTGTCTCCCAATGGATCGTGCAGGTAGTCTCGCTGGTCAGCGTGATCGTCGCGTCGCCACCATAGGACGATCCATCGAAGTTGGTGCCGGCCACGGCATAGGTGCCGCCGATCGACTGGGCCGCCGCGGGCAGGGCCGCGAAGCTGAGCAATGCAACAGAAAGAATGAGTTTGTGCATATCGTATTCCCCCACTGGGCGAAGAACCGCTCCAGAGCAGAGGCTAGGCCCGAACGGGCTTGCGGTAAATCCGGTAACCGTTTGCGGACAAGACCTTTTCTGGGTGTGATCCCGAAATGTGCCGTTCCAAAGGATGGGTTCGGAGGGCAAATCGATCACACTGCGGCTCGAGGAAAATTTTTCGACGAGATCAAATTTGCTCGGCAAGATTCACCAAATTGGTCATTGTAGGCTTCTGATCTTGTCTGGGGAGGTGGTCCATGATGAATGCACGAGGCAATGCGGACATGCTTGGCACAGGCAGCAGGCGGCACGTTTCGTCGGCTTCCCGGTTCTCTTCTGCACTGGCGGTTATCCTCATGGCGATGGCGCCTGCCTTCGCCGAGAACGGCGCTTCGGCGTCGGCAGTCGAACGGATGTCCACGCCGGGTCACGAAGCGGATGAACTCGCTCGCCGCGTCGGGAAATGGTCCGTCGTCAACACGATCTGGCCAACGCCCGGCGCCCAGCCGATTGTGATGACCGGGCTGGTGGCCGAGCGTACGATGATCGGCCCCTTCATGCAGGAGGTGATGCGACCGGCGCCCGGGTCGAAAATCCCAGACTTCCAGCGGATAGCCTATTTGAGCTATGACCGCGTGGAGGGCCGCTGGAAGTATGTCTCGATGGATACCCGTTTCCCGGCAGGGATCATGCCCGCCTGGAGTTTTGGTGGCGAGGAGGACGGCAAGATTTCGCTGCTTTTCGAGCCGCTTGGTTTCGTCGGCTTCGGGCCCGAGGTCGAAGGGCGGTTCACTGCCTCCGATTTCGTCATTTCCAGGGACGGCGACAATCACGAAGTGGCCGAGCAGCATTTCCTTCAGGCCAATGGCAGCGGCAAGAAATGGCTTGCCGTACGATACGACTACACGCGTCAACCGTGACTCGTTAGCAAAAACAACGGGTTGCGAATATGTTCCGAGGTCGCCGGATGCTCACGGTCCCCTGAGGCTGCCGGCGATCGCTCCGATAAGCGGGTCGTATTTCGATTTCAAGGCTGGCGGATAGTCGATCCAGACCGTACGGATGACACCGTCTTTTCCGAACAGGCGGCGTTCGTAGAAGATGTTCTCGCCTTTGATGCCCGACAGCACCGCCCAGTCCTTGCCGGTCTTGCTGTAGGTAATCTTGTAGCCAGGTTCCTTGCTGCCCCTCTGGGCGGAGACGAAGGCTGTCGGAGTTTCATCATCGATATTGAGGATGCCTGAACAGATCAGGCTGGCGCCATCAGCCGTGAGCCATTGTTGTCCATCGCCATTGTCCGGCTCAGGCTGGCGAAGAGTGAAGATCTCATCCGGAAAGGTGCAGACGGTACCGAAGCGCTCGTTCGTATAGGTGAGTGGCGCGGCAACTGCCATGGTCCCCGCCATCACTCCGAAAAACGTCGGGATTGCAAAAAGCCGCTGCATGAGCCTTGCCTCGAAGCCGATGCCAAGGCGATTATTCTTGCACGAAATCGGTGACAAATCAGCCGCCGGTGACGCTCATATGCCGCGACACCGATGGGCGGTTGGTGCGGCGATCAATGATGAAGTCGTGGCCTTTCGGCTTGCGGCCGATTGCTTCGTCGATGGCGTCGGCGACCAGCTCGTTGCCTTCGGACGCACGCAGTGGTACGCGCAGGTCGGCTGCATCTTCCTGGCCGAGGCACATGTAAAGCGTGCCGGTGCAGGTCAGCCGGACCCGGTTGCAGCTTTCGCAGAAATTATGCGTCATCGGCGTGATGAAGCCGAGCCGCCCGCCGGTCTCGGCGACGTGGACATAGCGGGCCGGGCCACCGGTCTTATAGGGAATATCGCTCAGCGAGAACTGGCGCTCGAGTGCTGCGCGCAGCAGCGACAGCGGCAAATACTGGTCGGTGCGGTCGGCGTCGATCTCGCCCATCGGCATTGTTTCGATGACCGTCAGATCCATGCCGCGGCCATGCGCCCAGCGCAGCATTTCCGGCAATTCGGCGTCATTGAAGTCCTTCAAGGCCACCGCATTGAGTTTTACCTTCAGCCCCGCCGCCTGCGCCGCGTCGATGCCGTCCATGACCTTATCCAGATTGCCCCAGCGGGTGATCTGGCGGAATTTGTCGGCATCGAGGGTGTCGAGCGAGACGTTGATGCGTTTGACGCCGCAGTCGGCGAGCTCGGCGGCAAAGCGTGAAAGCTGCGATCCGTTGGTGGTCAGCGTCAGCTCTTCCAGCGCACCGCTCTCGAGATGCCGCGAAAGCTGGCGCACCAGATGCATGATGTTCTTGCGCACCAGCGGCTCACCGCCGGTGAGGCGGAGCTTGCGCACGCCCTTTTCGATGAAGACCGTGCAAAGCCGGTCGAGCTCTTCCAGCGACAGCAGGTCCTTCTTGGGCAGGAACGTCATGTCCTCGGCCATGCAATAGGTGCAGCGGAAATCGCAGCGGTCGGTGACCGACACGCGCAGGTAGGTGATCGTGCGACCGAAAGGATCGATCATATCCATGCTTATGCGCTTCCCGTGGCCGTGAACGGCTTCGTTATATATGGCTATGTGATGCGAGCCAACTTGCCATTCAAGATAGAAGCTCGCGATCTGCGGTAACACCCCGACGCCGACAGATCATGTCGGAACTTTCCATGCGGCCTTTTCCCTCAACGCGAAGCGGCGTAGGGAAGGCTGTCTTCCGCAGGATCCACCAGCATGACAGCGCCAAAGGAACTCAGGGTCTCGAAGGACCGCAAGCTGCTTTCCGTCACCTTTCCGGGCCATCAGCCGTTCGAATTGCCAGCCGAGCTGCTGCGTGTTGCCTCGCCGTCGGCCGAGGTGCAGGGCCATTCGCCCGAACAGCGCGTCACCGTTCCCGGCAAGCGCAATGTAGCGATCCTTAAGATCGAGCCGGTCGGCAACTATGCCGTGCGCATCACCTTCGACGATTTCCACGACACCGGCATCTTCACCTGGAATTACCTGCATACGCTGGGTCATGAGAAGGATGCACGCTGGGCCGCCTATCTCGCCGAGCTGGAAGAGAAGGGGCTGAGCCGCGACCGCTGACTGATTTCGCGGGACGCTCCGGTCAACGCAGCATCGCCAGTATCTCGCTGGTGTCGTGATAAAACGGCGTGCCTTCGATCAGCCGGTCATCCTTGAAGTGCAAGACTTCGGCAAACGGCTGCTTGATGGTTGCACCATTGGCCCGCGATGTCAGCGAAAGCGTGCAGCTCATGAACACCATGTCATCGTTTTGGGCGACCTGGAGGTCCTCCACCGCCACGTCGCTCCAGATTTCCCGCATCTTGCGGAAAAGGGCGCCAACGCCGTCGAGGCCGTTCCAGTCACCGGCATAGGGCAGGGAGCGAGGCTCATGCACGACAATCTCGACATGAAATGCGCTTGCAAGCATATCGAGGCTCTCCGACCCTGATTGCAGGAAACGCATTTCAACATTGAACATGTTTTCAATAAGTTCCATGGCGGTGCGTCGCCGGCCGAGCGGTTTCTCCATTTTTGACCTCCGTTTCTGTCAGCACGAAAGCGGTTTGCGCTTGTTCGCGGTCCCTCGACACCCGTTTCCTGATGACCGACAAACGGGCATCGTGTCGTGAAAATGTCATGCGTCTGGAGTAGCGCCGGCAAAGGTTTGGAGACGAAAACATGTCCGTGATCACCAGCATCGAACAACTCGAAGCGCTCTATGGCCTGCCTCGCGAGGCGTCGGTGGTCAAGGAGCTCGACCAGCTGATTCCCGAATACGAAGCCTTCATCGAAGCTTCGCCGTTTGCTGCGCTCGCAACCTGCGGGCCTGAAGGGCTGGATTGCTCGCCGCGCGGCGATCTCGCCGGCTTCGTCCGCATCCACGATCCGAAAACGCTGATGATGCCGGACCGGCGCGGCAACAACCGTGCCGATTCGCTGAGGAACATCCTTCGCGATCCGCGCGTCGCGCTTCTGTTTCTGGTGCCGGGCTCCGGCACGACGCTGCGCGTCAATGGCCGCGCCCGCATCACCACCGATCCCGCGCTCTGCGCCTCGTTCGCAGTCGAGGGCAAGCCGGCGCGCTCGGTGACGGTCGTCGAGGTCGATGCGGTCTATTTCCAGTGCGCCCGCGCCATTCACCGATCGGAACTGTGGAATCCGGCAAGGCATGTCGACCCAAGATCGCTGCCGACCGCCGGCCAAATCCTGGAAATCACCAGCCGCAAGAACATCGACGGCGAGGTCTACGACAGGGAATGGCCGGAGCGCGCGAAAAAATCGATGTGGTGAAGAAATTTGGTGGTGAGGGAATTTGGTGGTGAAGCACTGGGCCGTCAGGCGGTCTTCAACACCTCGGCAATCTTGCGCATCTGTTCGCCGATCATGTCGCATTGTTCCGGCGTCGACTGGCTCATCGCCTTTTCGATCAGCGTCATGTGGACCTTCAGGGCCTGCATCAGCAGTGCTTCGCCTGCCTCAGTCAACGTCAGCCGCAGCACGCGCTTGTCCTTCTCGTCGCTCTCGCGGCGCAGTAGGCCGCGGGTCTCCAACTGCGGCAAAAGCATGGTGATGTTGGAGCGGCCGACCAGCAGGCGGCGAGCGAGGTCGTGCTGCGACATGCCGGGATGGCGGTAGAGGTTCATCAGCACGTCCAGCTGCGCCGGCTTCAGGTCGAGCGGCGCCAGCTTCACCGCCAAGGTGCGTTCCACCACGTGGCAGGCGCGCGCCACCGCAACCCAGTTGCGAAAACGCGGGTTGTCCCAGGGCAGGTCTTGCTTAATGTTCATGTTTGAACTATTATGTTCATGCTTGAACCAATGGATGGATCGCCACTATGGCATCATTTGGACTGAAGGTCATCCGCGGCACGTTCGGCGTGGCCGAGCATGTGGCGCCGCGACTCACCGGGCGCGCTGCATTCGAGCTGTTCTGCCGCACGCCGCACGAAAAGAGCTTGAGCCATGGTGAGCGCCGCGCAATCGATCGCGCCGCCGATTTCATGACCGAAGCGCGCCATCACCGGCTAAAGACCAGAACCGGCTGCGTCATGGTGCATGAATTCCGGCCCGAGCCGGGCAGGGCGGCTGCAGGCACCGTGCTCGTCATCCATGGCTGGCGTTCGCGTACCGAATACATGCGCACATTGATCGAAGCCTATCGCGATGCCGGCTACAAGGTGGTCTCGCTCGATTTGCCGGGCCACGGCCAGTCGCAGGGCCGCCGGCTGACCCTTGTCAGTGCGGTCGATGCAGCACGGGTTGCCGGCGAATGGTTCGGCCCATTTGCCGCCATCGCCGGCCATTCCTTTGGTGGTGCCGTCGCCGCCAATGCCGTCGCCGGTTCAATCAGAAATATCCCGCCGTTGACGGCCGGGCGGCTGGTGCTAATCGCTGCGCCGAGCTCGCTTCCTGCGATCTTTGCCGATTTCAGCCGCATGCTGAATGTCGGCTCGCGCTCGCAGGTCGCCATGGCCGACCGGGTCGAGCGCATCGCCGGCCGGCCGCTGCACGAATTCACCGGTGACCGCCAACTGGCAAGCGCGCCGCTGCCGACGCTGGTGATCCACGCGCCGGACGACCGCGAAGTGTCCGCCGATCATGCAAGGCTCTACGCGCGTGCCGGCGACCATGTGCGGCTGTACTGGGCCGACGGGCTCGGCCACCGCCGCATTCTCGCGGACAAGGGTGTGGTGGAGCGCGCCGTTGGCTTCGTTGCCGGCAGGCTGGAGCCGTCTCTGCAGTGACCTGAATGTCTGTTCTTGTCTGCCGGGTTCGACCGTCACGCCGCCCCGGTGCTGGCCATCGCTATCCAAGCCGCCATTGCCCCGGCCACCGTCTCCAGAAGAGCCGAGCGCGACGCGCCGTCGCGCGCCTGGATCGACATGCCGTGCTGTACGGTCGCATAGAAGGTCGCGGCCGTACCGCAGTCGAAATCGGCCGGCAACTCCCCCTCGGCCACGCCACGCTCGAGGCGTCTCAGCAAGGCTTCGCGGTTTTCGGCACGGCGACGGCGCAGATCATCGCAGATGGCGCCGCGGCTCGAGTCCTGGTGCAATGCGCCGAGCGCGATAAGGCAGCCTTGCGGACGGCCGGTCTGCGAATAGGCCCTGGCCGTCTGGCGCAGGAATCGCTCGACCGCCTGGCGTGCGGTCGGCGCCTTTTCCAGCGCAGACCAGATCTCGGTGCCTTCCACCTGCGTGTAAAGCTCGGTCGCCTCGAGGAACAGCGCTTCCTTGCTGCCAAAGGCTGCGTAGAGGCTGGGTGAGTTGATGCCCATTGCAGCGGTCAGGTCGCTTATCGACGCGCCCTCATAACCCTTGGCCCAAAACACCTCCATTGCCCGCCGCAAGGCGGCGGTTCGATCGAAGGTGCGGGGGCGGCCTCGTTCCGGCATGGCGCGCTTTCTGTGTTGATCGATACATAATTCAGTTGACGCGGTTCAGCAAGGCTGGCAGATATTTATGTATCAATCACTACAAAATGGAGAAGCAAATGTCATCCAGGAGCTTGCACGGCAAGGCCGCCCTCGTCACCGGCGGCAGCCGCGGCATCGGTGCGGCGATCGCACGAAGGCTCGCGGCCGACGGCGCGGGCGTGGCGATCACCTATGTGAATGGCGAGGAACGGGCGCGTTCGGTGGTCGGGGCAATCGAGGCGGCCGGCGGTCGGGCCTTCGCCATCAAGGCCGACAATCGCGATGCTGCCGCGATCGAGGCGGCAGTCGATGAGGCGGTAAAAGCCTTCGGACGGCTCGACATCCTCGTCAACAGTGCCGGCATCTGGCGCGCTGCGCCGATCCATGCCCTGTCGCTTGCCGACTTCGATGAGACAATGGAGGTCAACCTCAGAGCCCCGTTCGTCGCCGCCAAGGCGGCAGCAGCGCATATGGGCGAGGGTGGCCGGATCATCTCGATCGGCAGCAACCTGGCCGAGCGTGCCACCGATGCCGGCCTGAGCGCCTATTCGGCCAGCAAGGCTGCCTTGGTTGGCCTGACCAAGGCCTTTGCACGCGATCTCGGTCCGCGCGGCATCACCGCCAATGTCGTCCATCCGGGGTCGACGGATACCGACATGAATCCAGCAGGCGGCCCGCACGCCGAGCATCAGCGCCAGAAGATGGCGACGCCTCGCTTCGGCACGGCCGACGAGATCGCCGGCATGGTCGCCTGGCTTGCCGGCCCCGAAGGGCGCTTCGTGACAGGCGCGGCATTGACCATCGACGGCGGCGCCAACGCTTGAGGCTTGGCTCGCGGGCACTACCATTGGTCGGGGGCGAAGGCGGATTGGCTTGACCCGTCACGATGTTGTGAAACCGTTCTGCAACAGACGTTCCGAAATTTATGGAAGCTTAACGAAATCAGTATGAATCAGTATAGTCACGCCTTACATCCGCCATGCGGTGGGCGAGACCGTGAAAGCGGTGCGGAACGGGATCCGGGTTCAACCGGAGCGGGTGATCCATGAAACTCCTTGGAAACAAAGCCACCGTGCTGCCGTTTGCGGTGGCCGTGGCAATGCTGGCCTTCGGCGCGCCGCAGGCTGAAGCACAAGGGTTCTTCGACATGCTTTTCGGTGGCGGCGTCAAACACGCACCGCCGAAAGGTAACTTTCCCCCGCCACCGTCAAAATACAAGCCGAGGCCCAAGGCGCCGGCCGCTTCCGGTGGTGGCGGTGGTGGTGCGCAAATCAGCAGCCCGTCCTATTACACCTACAAGAGCGATCCGCTGGTGCGCGTCGATTTTTCGGCACTGTCGGCAGCGCCTGAACCGGCAACGCCGCAGGATGCTGCGTTCGAGCCGGCGGCCACCGGGGCTGCATTCCGCGAAGCCATTGCCGGGCTCGACGGCTATGACCTCTATGCCGAGAAGGACATCGCCAAGGCGCTGATCGCCTACTACTCAGCCAATCCGGATTTCATCTGGGTGACGGGAACCAGTCCCAGCAGCCGTGCGCAGGATGCGGTGCGGGTGCTGGGCGAAGCCGCGAGCTACGGCCTGACGCCCGCCGACTACACCGTCGAAATTCCGGCAGCAGGCACATCGGCGGGCGATGCCGATGAACGCCTGAAAGAGCTGGTCCGCTTCGAGATGGCGCTGTCGGCACGCGTCCTGCGCTACGCCCGTGACGCACAAAGCGGCCGCGTCGATCCCAACCGCATGACCGGCTACTACGATTTTCCGCCGAAGCCGCTCGACATGGAAGGGGTGCTGAAGACGCTGGCCCATACCCAGCAAGCTCGCACCTACCTCGAATCGCGGCATCCACAGAATGCCGAGTATCAGGCGCTGCGCGTCGAACTGGAAGCGCTCCAGGCCAGCGCCGAAGACGAAATCACCATCGATCCCAATCTGCTGTTGAAGCCGGGGCAGACCAGCCCTGAACTGCCGAAGCTTTTGACAAAGATCGCGCGCAATCTCGATGACGAGATGGGCGGCGCCTATGGCGAGGTCCTGGCGAGGCTCGCCACCAGCGAGGTTTATGATCCGGAGCTGGTGCCGGTGATCAAGGCGGTGCAGAAACGGGCCGGCATGAAAGGCGACGGCGTCATTGGCCCACGTACCGTTGCATCGTTGGCCGGAACGTCCAAGGCCGATAAGGTTCAGAAGGTTCGGGTTGCGCTCGAAGAGTTGCGCTGGCTGCCTTCCGACCTCGGCAGCCCGCGCGTCTTCATCAACCAGCCGGCTTTCACCGCGAGTTATATCGACGATGGCGAGGAGAAGCTGAAGACCCGCGCAGTCGTCGGCAGGCCCACCAACCAGACTGCTTTCTTCTATGACCAGATCGAGCAGGTCGACTTCCACCCCTATTGGGGCGTGCCGCAGTCGATCCTGGTCAATGAGATGCTGCCGCGGCTGCGCCGGGATCCGGGCTATCTCGACCGCGCCGGCTATGAGGTGGTCAATGCGCGCGGCAAGCGCATTCCCTCCTCCTCGGTCAATTGGGGCGCCTATGGCGCGAAGATACCCTACGGCGTGCGCCAGCTGCCGAGCGAGGCCAATGCGCTGGGCGAGTTGAAGATATTGTTCCCCAACAAGCACGCCATCTACATGCATGACACGCCGCAGAAGTCGTTTTTCCAGCGCGACATGCGCGCGCTCAGCCATGGCTGCGTGCGCTTGCAGGATCCGCGCGGTATGGCGGCTGCCGTGCTCGGCACCTCGGTCGACTACATCGAGGACAGACTGAAGCTCGGACATTCGACCGAAGACGTGACACGCAAGATCCCGGTCTATGTCGCCTATTTCACCGCATGGCCGGACCTGTCCGGCAATGTCGAATATTTCAACGACGTCTACGGCCGCGACACAAGGCTGCAGCAGGCGCTCGACAGCACGGAAGCGGTGCGTTCGCCGGCAAGCTGAGGAATGCGGGTCTAGCGCTGAAAGAGCGGACGCCGGAAGCCGGCGTCGCGCCCGGCGATCAGCCAATACACCAGGCCAGCGACAACGCCTGCTGCGGCAATGATACCGATATCGGCCCAGCGCTCCGGGTTCGTGTCGTCTGGTACACTGGGCCAGATCAGGGCGAAGCCGCCAACCGCAGCCGCGGCGCCGAAGATCATATGCAGCCAAAAACTGCGCAGCGAGAAAAACTCGGCAATCAGTGCGAAGATCAGCGTCTGCAAGGCAGTCAGCACGATCGTCAGAAAATAGATGAACATGCCGAGCGGCGGCAACAGCAGCACCGCAACGGGGGTGACACCCATGACGTCGAAATAATTCGGCGCATTTGGCAGCGAGCTCAGCCCGCCATAGATCGCCGCCACCGCGATCAGCCCAACCAGTACCGCTATGAAATAACCCGCGAGCATCATCAGAAAGCGTTTCAATACGTGCTTTACCGTCGCCATGCCCACCCCCGCGCGCAATGATAGCACTCAGTCAGCCATCAAAGTCATATCTGCGCAAGGGTGTGTCGAAGGCCGGGGGCCTTCGAGGCGCGCCATTTTTTAGAATCTGGACCGTTTGCGGGACAGCTTCATTTCGGCGCGGCTGTCACCGGATCATAGGTGATTTCGACTTTGGCCTTGTCGTTCGTGTAATAAATGACGGTGTAGGCGCCGCTGTCCCAATCGATTTCCTTGATGTAGCGGAAGTCGTCGCGCTGCTCGACTTTGGCAATGATTTCCGACAGCTTCTTGGCATTCTGCGCCGGCACCGGATTGTCGTCCGCGGCAAAGGCCGATCCGCCGACAAGCAGCACGGCGGCCGCCAAAACAAGTCTGGACATGGCTTTCCCTCACATCTCGATCAGCAGAAACTCGTTTCCATGCAGGTTTGTTCCGGGATCGCGGAGCGTTGCGCTACAAGGAGGCACCGTCCGTACCTGATTTATGGCCGCCGAAAAAAGGCGACTGCTTAAAATCATGATGCGTCGCCTCAACATCGCGGCCATAACAGTGCCGACGGCCACTCGGGGGTCTACATGCAAATGCGTCATGCCATCATATTTGTACTTTCCATACTTTCCATACTTTCCATCCCGTCCGTTTCGATGCCTGTGCAGAAAGCCGAGGCGCTGGAACCTGAACGCTATACGGTCTATTGCGCCGACGACCGCATCGGAGTTTCGTTCTGGGATATCGAGCAGATGAAGGTGCGGGCCGGCTCCAACGTTTGCCAGTTCCAAAGCTATACGAGCTACAGCAGCGCCTTGAATTTCGCCCAAAAGAATTTTGGGGGCGAGGGGGCGACCTGCAGCTGCTAGTGGTAAAAATCTGACGCTTGGTGCCCAATGCGGATTATCTGTTCCGACCCTTTCCGGTCGTACAGACGTGGCAATGTTACGGCGTCAGTTGACCCGTTCCGTTCATTGGCCATCTTGCAACCCTTTGAAATCTGGCGCTAGATGGGACATGGGACCATTACTGCGCGAGGTCTCTATGGCAAACACAGAAGAAGGAACGCGCGTAGCAGGAGTTTGGCTTGCGATCGCCTCTATCCTGCTGGCAGGCGCGCTGGTCGGCCATGGGCCGATCGATCCCGATATGGGTCGCCAGATGGGAGTCATCACCGACGACCCTGTCCGATGGGCGATCATCCATTGGGTTTCCGCGGTAGCGCTATCACTGTTCGTCCTGACAGGTCTGATCGTGCTGGCGGCCAGATCGCGCCTCACCGAGGCGTGGTGGACGTTGTCTGCCTGGGGTGTGCTGACTGTCGGCGCCCTCTGGACCATGACGACCGCGGTGGCCGAGGCCACCGTGGTCTCCGCCGCTGCTGCCGCCGGGAACACGGCAACTTTCGAGGCCTGGTGGGCATTTTCCGAAGGAAAGGCCAACGGCTTCATGTTTTTGGCGTTGGCCGTTGCCGTGATCGCTGGCAACGAGGCGCAGACCACTCACCGAGCCACGCCGGTCTGGGCATCGTCCATCGCAGTCGTGGCCGGAATTGGAGCCTTCCTCGGTTGGCCCCTGGGCATGTGGCTCGGAGTCACCCTGGGCAGCTTCGTCTGGGTCGTGGCATCACTGGTGATGTCCCTGTGGACACTTTGGTTCGGGTTGGGTTTAGCGCGGACCGTGATCGGGCTGCGGCCTCACAATGGGTGACATCGAGTCCGTAGCGGGAGCGTAGCGAGCGACCCGCTTGATGACCGCGACGGGCGCTCCAGCCGCTCCCAGGCGGCGGGGATTGCTTCGCGCCGCTGAAAAAGGCCTCGACGCGCGAGTTTGCCGAATGGGCGATATGCTTGCAGTGGGCGCGATAAAGCCGCTTCAGCAGCCGGAGCGAAAGGCAGGTTTACCCAGAGCGCGCCTACTGCTTCGGGACCAAGCGTCAGATTTTGACAACTAGCCGCTCTGACTTGGAATTGATTCAGGAAAGCAGATGGTGGGCGATGCAGGGATTGAACCTGCGACCCCACCCGTGTGAAGGGTGTGCTCTCCCGCTGAGCTAATCGCCCGCTCGTTGCCCGAAGGCCAAGCGCGCCGCGATATAAGGGAGGCCGGCCCGCGAAGTCAACCACTTGTCGGTCGGCATCTGGCGGTCCGGACTATGGCCGGCTTCAGCCCTCTGCCGCGGCCATCAGCCCTTGTACCATATCGAGCGTCAGCGAATCGAAATGCGAGATCACCGCCGACGGTTCAAACTCCCGCACATGACGGTCGGTGTAGCCGAAATCGACTGCCACCACCGGAATGCCGGCCGCCTTTGCCGTGTCGATGTCGGTCTGCGAATCACCGACCATCAGTGCACGGTGCGGGTCGCCGCCGGCACGCGCGATGGTCTGCGTGAGATGGCGCGGGTCTGGCTTGCGGAACGGAAAACTGTCCTGGCCGCAGATCGCCGCGAAATGCCTGGTCATGCCGAGCGCCTCGATCAGTGCCACCGAATTGGCCTCGTATTTGTTGGTGCAGATGGCCAGCAGGTACCCGGCCGCCTCGAACCGCGCGATCGCCTCCGGTACGCCCGGGTAGGGGCGCGATTTGCCGGGAATGTTAACGGTGTAATGGTCCAGAAACAGCTTTAGCAGGCGGTCGTGCTCCTCCACTGCCAGCGACCTGTGCTGCGCTGCATGGGCGCGCTCTATCATCACCCGGCCGCCATGGCCGACGAAGCGCTTGAAGCCGGCTTCGTCGACGGCCGTGAGCTGGCTGGCGGCAAGGCTGTGGTTGAGGCTGTCGAGCAGATCCGGCGCCGTGTCGATCAGCGTCCCGTCGAGGTCGAACACGATGATCGGTCGGGTCATGGCCTGTCCTGTGACGATTTGATTGCCGGCAGGCGATAACCGCTGCGGCCCGTTCAGGCAAGCCGGCTTATGCATCGCGGGCAAGGTCCTTTGACCAGCCCGGCAAAAATGCTACGAGCGCCGAAACGAATCTCGGGACCCGGCATGGATGCGAGGCAATTGAAGGTTGAGGCTGCGCGGGCAGCGCTTGCCCATGTCACGGACGGCATGCGGCTCGGCATCGGCACCGGCACGACAGCGGATGAGTTCGTGCGGCTGCTCGCCGACAAGGTCGCCACCGGCCTGACTGTCATCGGCGTGCCGACCTCGGAGCGCACCGCCGTCCTTTGCACCGAGCTTGGTGTGCCGCTGTCGACCCTCGAGGAAACGCCCGAGCTCGACCTCACCATCGACGGCGCCGACGAGATCGATCCGGCGCTGACACTGGTCAAGGGCGGCGGCGGCGCGCTGCTGCGCGAAAAGATCGTCGCGGCGGCCTCCGCCCGCATGATCGTCATCGCCGACAGCTCCAAGATGGTCGAGATGATCGGCCGTTTTCCGCTGCCCATCGAAGTCAACCGATTTGGCCTGCGCGCCACCGAAATTGCAGTTGGCGCAGTGGCTGCAAACCTTGGCCTTTCCGGCCCTGTTACACTGAGGATGACGGGGAGCCAGCCATTTGTTACAGACGGCGGCCATTTTATCCTCGATGCATCTTTTGGCCGCATTCCGGATACAAGAGCGCTTTCGAATGCTCTCCACGCCATTCCGGGCGTGGTCGAGCATGGTCTTTTCATCGGGCTGGCATCAACGGCCATCATAGCCGGCGGCGACGGCATCCAAACCGTCCATGCCGCCCGAAAACCAGGGAGTTTTACCGATCATGATGTTGCATAACCGGGTTGGCCGCTTTTTTGCCATTCTGGCGGCCTCGGCCGTTTTCGCGTTTTCGTCGCCGGCGTTTTCGCAGGATGTCACTGATGCGCATTTGAAGGCGGCGCGCGCCGCGGTCGCGGCGATCCATGCGACGGATACGTTCGACAACATCCTGCCGCAAGCTGCCGCGGCGCTCGAGCAGCAGCTGATCCAGAAGAACCCGGACATGCAGGAACTGATCGCCAAGACGATCAACGAGAAGGCGATGGCCCTGGCATCGCGCCGCGCCGACCTGGAAAAGGAAGCAGCGCTTGCCTATGCAAAAGTGTTCTCGGAAAAGGAGCTCACTGAAATCGCCGCCTTCTACAACTCCGATACCGGCAAGAAGCTGCTCGACAACGGCTCGATCGTGACGCGCGAGCTGGTGAAGGCTGCCGACATCTGGCAGAACGGCCTGGCTCGCGATCTCGCCCAACAGGTAGGCGAGACCCTGGGTGCAGCGGCGAATGCCAAGGCGCCGGCCGCACCTGCCGACGGTGCCGCCCCGGCCGATGGCGCTGCTCCTGCGGACGCGACACCGAATTGATCGCGAACTTCCGAGCGGCCTGACCGCCACTGGACCAGAAAGCCCGGCAAGTCCGGGCTTTTCTTTTGATGGTCGGCAGCCTACCTGTCTCGGTGTTTGAGGGGCAAGGAGTTCAGCCATGGCCGGTTACGACTACGATCTTTTCGTCATCGGCGGCGGCTCCGGCGGGGTGAGGGCGGCGCGCGTCGCGGCAGCACTCGGCAAGCGCGTCGGCATCGCCGAGGAATACCGCTATGGCGGCACCTGTGTGATCCGCGGCTGTGTGCCGAAAAAGCTCTATGTCTATGCCTCGCAATTCCCCGAGCATTTCGCCGACGCCGCCGGCTATGGCTGGACGGTGCCTGAGGCGCGTTTCGACTGGCAGACGCTGGTCGCCAACAAGGATCGCGAAATCAGCCGGCTGGAGGCCATCTACCAGAACAACGTGCAGGGCGCCGGCGGCGAAGTCTTTCACTCACGCGCCGTGCTGGTCGATCCGCATGTGGTGCATCTTCTCGGTGAGGATCGCACCGTTACCGCCGACCAGATCCTGATCGCTACCGGCGGGCGTCCGGCACCGCACCCGGCATTGCCCGGCCATGAGCACTGCATCTTCTCCAACGAGGCCTTCGACCTCAAGGAGCTGCCGAAGGCAATCATGATCGAGGGCGGCGGCTATATCGCCGTCGAATTCGCCAACATCTTTCACGGGCTTGGCGTCGACACGACGCTTGTCTACCGCGGCAAGGAAATCCTCAGCCGTTTCGACATGGACCTCAGACGCATGCTGCACGAGACGATGGAAAAGAAGGGGATAAGAATCCTCTGCCACGCCGTGTCAGAGTGGGTCAGGAAGCGGCCTGACGGCCGGCTCGACGCGCTTGTCACCGGCGGCACGGTGCTGACGGTCGATCAGGTCATGCTCGCCATCGGCCGCATTCCCAATACCGAGAACATGGGCCTGGAAGGCGTCGGCATCGAGATGACCAAGACCGGGGCAATCCAGGTCGACGGATACTCCCGCACCAATATCGACAACATCTGGGCGATCGGTGACGTCACCCACCGCGTGCAATTGACGCCGGTGGCGATCCACGAGGCGATGTGCTTCGTCGAGACCGCCTTCAAGGACAAGCCGACGGCGCCCGACCACGACACGATCGCGACCGCGGTCTTTTCCCAGCCCGAGATCGGCACGGTCGGCCTGTCGGAGGATGAGGCGGCAAAACGCTTTTCGGATCTCGAAATCTACCGCGCCACCTTCCGGCCAATGCGGCACACGCTTTCCGGCCGCGATGAAAAGATGCTGATGAAGCTGGTCGTCGACGGCGCCTCGAAAAGAGTCCTCGGCGCCCACATCCTCGGGCCGGATGCCGGCGAAATGGCGCAGCTTCTCGGCATACCGCTGAAGGCCGGGCTGACCAAGGATGATTTCGATCGTACCATGGCGGTGCATCCGACCGCGGCGGAAGAACTCGTCACCATATACAAGCCGACTTACCGGGTGAGAGATGGTGAGCGCGTCTGACGCGACAAGAACCCATCGCGGCAACGGGATTGCCGCGATGGAAGTGCGTGAGTTTTTTTACAGCAGCGTTCCGCGCAGGATCACCAGCGCCACAGAAAAATAAATCACCAACCCGGTGACGTCGACCAGCGTGGCGACGAACGGAGCCGATGCGCTGGCCGGATCGAAGCCGATGCGCTTCAGGGCGAACGGCAGCATCGATCCAGACAGCGAGCCGAAGGTGACGATGCCAACCAGCGTGGCGCCGATCGTCATTGCGATCAGCGGCCAGTGGGGGCCGTAGTCGTAGAAGCCGAGATACTGCCAGAGCGCGATGCGGCAAACGCCGACTACGCCAAGGATCGAGCCAAGCACCAGGCCGGTCGGCAGCTCGCGCAGGGCCACCCGCCACCAGTCGCCAAGGCCGATCTCGCGCAGCGCCAGCGCCCGGATGACGAGCGAGGTCGCCTGCGAGCCGGAATTGCCGCCGGAGCTCATGATCAGTGGAATGAACAGGGTCAGCACGATCGCCTTTTCCAGCTCGCCCTCGTAGCTCTGCATCGCGTTGGCGGTCAGCATCTCGCTGACGAACAGCGCGCATAGCCAACCGGCGCGCTTCTGGATCATCGCCAGAAAGCTCATCTTCATATAGGGCTCGTCCAGAGCCTCCATGCCGCCGAAGCGATGCACGTCCTCGGTCGTTTCCTCGATCATCGTGTCGATGATGTCGTCGATGGTGACAATGCCGAGGAGTTTGCCGTTGTCCACGACCGGGACGGCGAGCAGATCGTATTTCGAGATCAGCTGTGCGACCTTCTCGCTATCGGTCAGCGGCGACACGGTAATAGGCGCGCGATCCGGCGCAACCGCCATGATCAGCTCATCCGGCTCACCGGCAATCAGCCGGCGCAAGCTGGTCGAGCGCAACAGGACATGCGTTTTGGGATCGACGATGTAGATCGCATAGACGGTTTCGCGTGTCCGACCCACCTTACGGATGTAATCCAGTGTGCGGGCCACGCTCCAGTCCGGCGGCACGCTGACATATTCGGTCGTCATGAGCGAGGCGGCGCTGCCCTCGGGGTAGCCTAGAATGGCAAGCAGCGTCGCGCGCAGCGGCGGCGCCAGGCACCCAAGCAGTTCGGAACGAGCCGGTTCGTTCAGAGCGCGCAGTATGTCGGCGGCGCGGTCGACCGACATGGCGGCAAGCAGCCTGCCTGCCCTGCTGCGGGGCAGCGCCTCGACCAGTTCGGACGCGCCGTCGAGTTCAGGCTGGTCGAAGATCTCGACCAGCCGCTCGAACGGCACTTCGCAAAGCAGCTCCGATGCCGTCTTGCGCGGCTCCTGGTTCAAGGCCTCGACGATATCGGCGATGTGTTCGTTGGCAAGCACGCGGGCAACGGCGATAGCATCGCCGCCCGCGACAGGGGAAAACTCGTTCATGGCTCACTCCTTGCCGTCCGGCAGGACGTGAGCCGGTCAGGTCACGTCAAGCGGACGGCGGTTGCGTTCGACTGTGACTGTCGCCAGGCATGGCGCGGTGACCTTTCTGCTCGCGGGTTCGGGTTGGGATCTCTGCGGGCCGGCGCAACATAGGAGCGCGCCTTGCCGAGTCAATCGCGAGAGCGGGTCAAAACGGCGGCAAACCGACTGGATCGCGAGACTGTGATCGGGCTGCGTGGCAGGCTGGCTGGATGCCGGCAGTGGTGCCGCGGCTATCTCTGCTTCAGCCGGCGGGGAAAGCGCAGCCATTTGTCCTCGGCCGGCCGCGTCGGCTGCGTGAGGATGGTGGTGAGCTCGACCGGCAAGCTCGGAACCAGCGGCTTCTTGGTCGCGACGCCGTCGGCGATCGCAACCACGCTGTGGTAGAATTCGGTTCCCGCGACCGATCTCGGCGGCGTCGCCTCATGCATGATCGAGATCACCGTTGCGTCGGGGCAATTGTCCTTGATCGCCTGATGGAAGGCAATTCGTCCTTCAGGATCGAGCGCGCCGGTGGCTTCATCGAGGAACAGCAGTCCGGGCTGCTGCAGCACGATGCGGGCGACGACCAGCTTCTGTTTCTGCCCACCCGAAAGAACCTGATCCCAGATCTTTCCTTCACGGCTCTCATCGGCCAGATGCTCGATGAAGTCGCCGAGGCCGGCCTTGTGCAGGGCGGATGCGACCTGCCGGTCGGCGTAATCATGCTCGGAACCGGGCAGGCAGACAAGCTGCTTCAGCGAGACCTGCTGCAGCTTCACCTCCTGGGCGGCGTAGAAACTCCTGACCCCTTCAGGGAAGACAATGGTGCCGCGGCCATAAGGCCACAGGCCGTTGATCGCCTTGATCAGCGAGGTTTTGCCGCATCCGGATTCGCCCTTCAGGAACGTCCACTCGCCACGCCGGAAGCGCAAGTTTGCAGCGCTCAGGAACGGGGTGGCGTCCTCGCCCTGATGCGCCAATTCGAGCTTCTGGATGGTCAGGCCGAACACCGGGTTCTGGCGGTCGTAACGAAAATCGGAGCGGCCGGTCAGCCCGTAGAATTCCTGCGGGTGCTGGACGTTTTCGATCGCATTTGCGAGTTCGGTGACTCGCTGGCTGTTGGCCCGCACCGCGGCGATGGCAGGCATGACGTGGATGAACCATGAACACTGGCTGATCAGTGAATTGACCATTTCAGAGCCAGTTATGTAACCCTTGAGATCGAACCCGTTGTGGATGAACGGCACTAGCCCAGGCCCGTAGGCCACAATGCGGGCGCCGATGAAATTGTAGATCAGCTCGAACGAATTGTAGCCTGTGTTGACGATGTTCAGCCGCGCCCAGGTGCGGTCGATGTCGACATAGCGCTGGCTGTGCACCGTCTTCTGCACGTTCTCGCCTTGCGATGCGGCGACATGAAAACTGCGGCGTAGGAACGTGATCAGCTCGCCGCGATAGCTGCCTTCGGCCTGCTGCATTCTGACATTGAGCCGTTCCAGCAGCCTGCCCAGCTTGACCGCGATCCAGGTGTTCAACGGCACGTAGGTGGCGACTGCCAGAAACGCGAGGACGGCGCTGCCATAGCTGCCGAGGAACTCCAACCCTTTGACCTCCGCCGAGTGTGCAAGCAGTTGCTGGCCGACGAAATACAATGAAGTAGCAACGGCCAGGACCCCCATGGCGAGGCCGATGGCTCCGCCCGTCATATCCTTGATCGATTCCTGGATGCGCTGGTCGATATTATCGGGAGCGGCGGCGCCTGACGAACCATGCTGAGCGTGGAAATGCGTGTGATTGGAATCAAGCAGGGCTTCGTTGAACTGGCTGTCGAGCCAGCCTCGCCATTTGCGATGCAACGTTGCGGATACCAGGCTGCGGATACCGGTAAAACCCGCATCTTTGAGCACGACCAGGAGGACAAGTATCCCGGCATTGGTCAGCAATGTCTGAAGCGGCGTGGTGTTTGCGGCATCGTGGAAAAAGGCGATCGAGTTGACCAGCTCTCCGGATGCTACGGCAAACCATACGCCTGCCTTGCTGGAGAGCGCGGTGAGCAGGGCGATCACCAGTGTCAGCGTCCAGGCTTCCACCCAACGGTCTGAGAACCAGTAGGCCCGCATCAGTCCCCAGAAGCTGCGCATCGACGATACGGGCGTCAGGGGCGACTGCCTTGCGGCACCGCGGAGCCATTTTTCCGATATTGAATGTCGCGTTGGTCTATCGACCCGAATCACTAATCCCGCCCAAACGGTTTTTCTTTTGTTACGGACAGTAACACCAATTGATCATTTTCCATTAGCTTTTCTCCAACCGCAGGTGGATTGGCTGGCCGGCCGTTGCAGTGGAGCAACAGAATGAATGCTCACGGCGCTAAGCTGTCACGTTTCGAGGGGCGGAATATTAACGCAATTTCAAACAGTTACTTGCCCGCCCCAGAGCAGTTAGACACCTTCCCCTAGGGAAGGTCTTCACACAGCTTTGTGAACATAGAAGCGCCGTCCAGCAGTCGATTTTCACAAGCTGAACCGATCTTCAGCCCGCCTTTACGGTCAGGTCCGACCTCGTCGGTGGCCAGAACGTGACCGTATGATTCGTGGTTGAAGCCGCCTTGTCACGAACCCGTAATCAGCCAAGCAATGACTTCTCCGGCACAGTCTAGGATGCGGACCAACATCCATTAGACCATGCTTTTTTAGAGCGCGAACAAAACTGCGTTTGACAATGATGCGCTACGGATCGAACCTGCCGGGGCGCATCCACGTTTGAACCGGGGGGAGTTCTTCATGCTTGCACGGACTTTTTTTGCCGCGATGCTCGCAACATTTGCCTGGCTGCCGCAAACATATGCCGGCAGCCAGACCGTTCCTGCAAACGCCGAGGGGCAGGTCGAGTTCAACACTCCGTCCGGCAATATCGGCTGCATCTATACGCCGAAGGGCGGCACCAGCACCTACGAGCCGCAGGATGGCGGACCGGAGCTGAGCTGTTCGCGTGTCGAGCCCAGCTACGTCACCATCATCCTCGGGCCGAAAGGCCCGGCGACGCTGATCAAATATCCGGGCGAGCAAGGCTGCTGCGGCGACGTCACCAAGCTGGCCTACGGCAATAGCTGGAGCAAGGGGCCGTTTTCCTGCCAGTCATCCACCAAGGGATTGACCTGCACCGGCAAGCATGGCCATGGCTTTTTCGTCAGCAAGGCCAAGGTGACGGTGAAATAGTCCGGCTCAGTTGGCCGTTTCCAGCTCGCCGCGCGCCTTGGCCGCTGCAACCTGGCGGATCGCATCGGCAAGCGTATCGGCGTCCTGGGCTCCCATTACGGCATATTTGCCCTCAAGCAGAAAGCACGGCACGCCCGATATGCCCATGCGCGAAGCGGTGGCGATTTCGGTGCGCACCGCCTCGACATCAGCGTCGGTCGGCAGCAGCGTTTCGACCACGGAGGCATCCATGCAGGCCTCGCGGGCGGCTTCGATCAGCACGGCATGATCGCCGAGATTGGCGCCTTCCTCGAAATTCAGCTGGAACAGCCGGCGCACCAGCCGGTTCTGAACGGCCTCGCCGGCAGTCCCGGCCCAGCGAATGAGCCGGTGCGCATCCAGCGTATTGGGCGCGACCTTGATGGCGTCGAAGGCAAAGGAAATCCCTTCAGCCTCGCCCAACGGCTCGATCCGGGCATGGATTTCGCGGATGCGTTGCTCGCTGCCGAATTTCGCCACCATGTAGTCGCGGCGGTTCTTGCCTTCGGGCGGAATCGTCGGGTCGAGCTGGAAGGGCCGCCAGCGTATGTGAACGTCGATATCGACGGCGGCAATCGCCTTGTCGAGCCGTTTCTGGCCGATAAAGCACCAGGGGCAGACGACGTCGGAGACCACATCGACGGTAATCGAGTTCTCGTCGTTCATCTTGATCTCCTGTTCTGAAGAGGTCACTTCGGTTTGCGCCACCAGGTCGGCAACTGATAACCGTATATGGGCGTCTTTTGCGGATGTTCCAGATAGTTCCAATAAGCGAGCCATTGCCGGTTGTTGTGCTGCGTCGGCACCATGTAGTTACCGGAGATCAACAGCCGGTCGAGGACGCGGACGGCGGCGACATAGTCCTCCTTCGAGCGAGCTCTCAACATCGCCTCGATCGCCGCGTCCACCGCCGGATCGGCGACGCCGGCGAGGTTGAACGAGCCTTCGGCCTTGGCGGCAGCGGATCCCCAGCGCCCGGTTTGCTCGATACCGGGCGACAGCGAGTTGTTGAAACCGGTCGAGCCGACCAGCACCTCGAAATCGAAACGCTGCTTGCGCGACTGGATCTGATCACCGTCGAGGCTGCGGATACCGACATCGATGCCGAGCTTCTCAAGCGTGCGCTGATAGATAGCGGCAAGTCGCTCTTCGTCCTGCGAGGCGGTCAGGATCTCGAAACCGAACGGCTTTCCCTCGGGATCGAGCATCGCGCCGTCCTGCACCGTATAGCCTGCGCTCTTCAGCAGCTCGAATGCGGCCTTCAGCACCTTGCGGTCCTGGCCAGAGCCGTCGGTGACAGACGGCCTGTAGGTGCCGTCCATGACATCTGCAGGCACGCGGCCGGGGTAGGGGGCCAGCAGGGCCTTTTCCTTTTCGCTGGCCGGGTGGCCGAGCGCGGAGAGTTCGGAATTCTGCCAAAAGCTCATCGTTCGCGTGTATTTGCCGCCGAATAGATTCTTGTTGGCCCATTCGAAATCGTAGAGCATGCCGAGCGCACGCCGCACGACCGGATTGGAAAATTTCGGCAGCCGCGTGTTGAACAGAAAACCGTTGACCACCGGCGGAATGCCGGTGTCGAAAGTTTCGGCGATGACCTCGCCCCGGTGGAAGGCCGGAAAGTCGAGATCGCGCTCGCGTTTGACCGGGTCGCTGTCGTCGTCGATGGCGCAGATGCCTTTTTTGAACGCTTCCTGCTTGGCGTTGGCGTTGAGGAAATATTCGATGGTGATCTGGTCGTAATTGTCGAAGCCGCGCTTGGACGAAACGTCCTTGCCCCAATAGTCCGGATTGCGCTTGAACACGATGCGCTGGCCGGGCACGACTTGCGCCACCGTGTAAGGGCCGCTGCCGACCACCGGCTTCAGCGTGGTCCTGTCGAATGTGTCCTTGTTGAAAGCGTGTTTCGGGATGATCGGCGTCAGCGCAATGATCAGCGGAAATTCGCGGTCGGCCTTGTCGTTGAAGGTGAAGCGCACGCTGCGGTCGCCGGTCCTTTCGAGCTTGGCAATCGCTTTCATCCGCTGGCTGTAAGGTGGCCGGCCCTTCTCGGTGAAGACGTCATAGGTGAACAACACGTCTTCCGGCGTCACCGGTTCGCCGTCTGACCATTTGGCCCTGGGATCGAGGTGGAATTCGATGCCCTTGCGCTCGGGATCCATGTCGGCGGTATCGGCTAGCAGGCCGTAGAGACTGAAGGCCTCGTCGTAGTTGCGCTGCATCAACGGCGCGAAGAGCAGACTGGCAAAGCTCTGAGCCATGAAGCCCCGCCCCGTGGTGCGCAGGCGTCTCAGGATGAACGGATTGAGCGTGGCGAAGCTGCCCACGACGCAATAGGTAATGCTACCGCCCTTCGGCGCGTCGGGGTTGACGTAGTTGAAATGCTTGTAGTCGGCCGGCAGCGCCGGCTCGCCCTGCATGGCAAGCGCGTGCTTCGGTTCCGACAGGGCCGGTTGCAGGGAAAGGCCGACAAACAACATTGTGGCGATCAGCCAAATGACAACGCGGCCCATGACCGTCTCCTTCCCGATTCGATGCGCAGCATACATGAGCCGGTCGTGCACCGGCCAACCCCCTGAGCCAATCCTTCGGCCAAGATTCGCGAGGCTCGGGCTGGATTCGGCATCGCTTGCAGTGTAACACGCCGTCCGAAGTCATTCTGTTGCCTCATTTCGGCAACAGGTAGCTGGACCACACGGCACGAAAAAGCCGGTTCCGGGATCATTTGAGAGGAATGCACGACATGACCAGCCTGAACAGCAACGCGTACCGCCTGTCGGTCATGGCCGCTGGCGTGGTCGGCATTCTCGGCGCCGGGATTCCCGCTGCTTCCGCGCAGCAGCAACAGCAGATTCCGCAAGGCTGGTTCAAGGCCTGCACCAAGCAGGAAGACGTCGACATCTGCAATGTCCAGAACATCACCACCGCCGGCAACGGCCAGCTCATCACCGGCGTCAGCCTGATCGAATTGAAGGGCAAGGTGAACCGCAAGGTGTTCCAGGTGACGGTTCCGACCGGCCGGCTGGTTCCTCCCGGCATCGGCCTCCAGATCGACGGCGGCAAGGCGCAGAAGCTCGACTATGTGATCTGCTTCCCGGACCGCTGCGTGGCGGAAGTGCCGCTGACCGATCAGCTCGTCGCATCCTTCAAGAAGGGATCGGCGCTGACACTGACCTCGATCAATTTCCAGAACCAGCCGAATCCGATCAAGATTGCGCTGACCGGCTTCAGCGGCGCCTTCGACGGCCCGCCGCTGCAGCAGTCGGACATCGAGGACCGGCAGAAGAAGCTCCAGGAGTTCGTCGCCAAGAACAACCAGGATTTTGCCAAGAAGCTCAAGGAAGAGCAGGAAAAGGCGAAGGCCGCCAACTGATCCACTGCCGCCAACTGATCGACGGGTTTTCGAACAAACAAAAAGCGGGGTTCATGCCCCGCTTTTTTTGCTGAACCGGCTGATTGTCGGGTCCAGCCATGTCTCAAGCCGGCCAAGTCCTAGCTAAGTCATCAATGTCTCGATTGGTGCTTCGGTTCGTAGCGCCCGTCCGGCCTCTTCTCGAACATCTCACCTATCTGTGGATGCCGGACCGGTTCGCCCGACCGGTCCTCGAGCAAATTCTGCTCGGACACGTAGGCGATGTATTCCGTTTCCGAATTCTCGGCGAGCAGATGATAAAAGGGCTGGTCCTTGCGCGGCCGCACGTCAGCGGGGATCGCCTCGTACCATTCGTCGGTGTTGGCGAATTGCGGGTCGACATCGAAAATGACGCCGCGGAACGGAAACAGCCGGTGGCGAACCACCTGTCCGATCGAGAATTTGGCTGTCTTCATCGCACTCACCACTTGAACTTCTTGGACGCCACGCATCCTGGAACACGCAAGGAACGCTCCAAGACTTTAGACTCTAACGCATCGGTCCGGCAAAGATTGGTCCAGACCTTGCCGTCGACATGTTCGTTATTTGGCGCAGACTCTGCGTCAATTCAATCCCGAAGCGCGTGACGCCGGGTTGAGTTCGCAAGATGCGGAGCAAGGGCGGTACCCAAGATCGCTAGCGCTCAGCCGGTTTTCGCAATCCACCAAAAAATGCCGCAAAACCGCTGCCGGGTCGCAGACCCTCGCGCATAAAAAACGCCCGCAACGGCGCAAACCCTTCAAGCACGCCAAGACCAGCGCTGCGCGCCAACTGGGCCGGCAGCATGTCGGAAAGCAACGACATGTTGAGCAGGTTGACCGCGCTGCTGCGTGCCAGGATGTCCGGCCGCCGCTTGAAATCATAGGTCGCAAGCGCCTTGGCGGCGCCCGGGTCCGAGCGATTCCTGCTTGCGGTACCAATCAGGTCGTCGATGTCCCTGATGCCGAGATTAAGGCCTTGCGCGCCGATTGGGGGAAACACATGGGCGGCTTCGCCGACAAGGGCCACGCGGTCCTGCGCAAACCGCCACGGGCTCACCGCTGAAAGGGGGTAGACCTGTCGGCCGGGCTCAACCGACACGCGGCCCAGCATCGATTGCATCCGCTGTTCGACCCGCGTCGAAAGCTCGGCGTCGTCAAGTGCTGCAAGGTCCCTGGCGGTATCGGGCTCGAGCACCCAGACAAGGCTGGACCGGTTGCCGGGCAGGGGAACCTGTGTGAACGGACCGGTCTCGGTGTGGAATTCGGTCGAAGTAAAGGCATGGTCGCTGCGGTGACCGAAATTGAGCACCAGCGCCGCCTGCGGATAGGATCGGACCGATGTCCGGATGCCGGCTGCCTCGCGGGCCGGCGACTGACGGCCATCGGCGGCAACCGCCAACGACGCCTCAATCTCGCTGCCGTCGGCGAGAACGGCATGGGCATGGTCGGCATCGAGGCGCCATGCCTCCACCATCGACTTTCGCCACTCGATGCCCGCATGCGCGCCGACAGCCTCGGCTAGCGCGCGGTTGAGAACGCTGTTGGGCACGTTCAGTCCGAATTGCTCTTCGTCGATCTCGCTGGCGCGAAAGGTCACTGTCGGGCCGCGGATCAGCCGGCTTGTTGCATCGACGATGCGCATCACCTTGAGCGGCGCTGTGTGCGGCCTGATTCTATCCAGGATCCCGAGCCGTTCTAACATCTTCAGGGCAGGGTTCATCAAGGCTGTCGTCCGGGCATCGGGGCCGGCTGCCTCGGGTCCGACGAGCGTCACCGGAAAGCCGGTCTCGGCAAAGCCAAGCGCCGCGATCAGCCCTGCGGGGCCGCTGCCGGCAACGAGTATCCGTGCTGTTTCCCGATGATCCAAATTCGGCTTCCCGATTGCGAGGTGAGGCCTATCCGACCTGCCGGTCCATATAGGTCAGGTGATGTCGCTTGATCAACGCGGCGATTCGGCCCATTCGGTTGCCATGACCGGCCAACAAGACGATTTCAGCCACCTGGACGGTATCGGCCGTGCGATGGCGGGCGTTGCGCGCAGCCCTCGACTGACGGTGAGCGTTGTTGCTGGCATGGGCATCGCCCTTGCATGGCTCCTTCTCGGCGCAATTGCAGTTCGTGGTGCCGTAAGCCGGCTCCCGGGCACCGATGCACCCGGTGACACTATGCTGAGATATCTGCCGCAACTGCCGCTGCCGGATTTCCTTGCGCGTTTCTTCGCCCTCTGCCTTGCGCCGGCGCCGCTTCACGCAAGCCTAGGCGCGCAAGGCGGGGCACTCACCGCGATGTGGCTGTTGATGGCCATCGCGACCATGCTGCCCTCCGCGGCGCCGATGATCCGGACTTATTGCGAGATCGCAGATACCGCCAGGATCAAGAGGGAGCCGGTCGCCCATCCGTTGGTCCTCGTCGCTGGATATTTAAGCGTCTGGCTTGCCGTCTCGGCAATGTTCGCAGCCCTGACGCTAGCAGTCGATGCATTCGCGTCACCCGGGCAGATGCTCGATCCGGCGGTTGGAATTGCCGGAGCAGCCGCGCTGTCGATCGCTGGTCTCTATCAGTTCAGCTGGCTGAAGGAAGCCTGTCTGGAGAAGTGCAGAAATCCGTTCTCGGTCCTGTTCGCCAACTGGAGCGCCAGGCCCATTCGCATTTTCCGGCTCGGCATGGAGCAGGGCCTGTGGTGCCTTGGATGCTGCTGGGCGCTGATGCTGGTAATGCTTGCCGTCGGCGTGATGAACGTGTTCTGGATGGCGCTCATCGGCCTGTTTAGCCTGGTCGAAAAACAGACGGCAGGCAATCTGCCGACGCGGCTGGCCGGCGCGATACTGCTTGTCTGGGCAGCCACGCTGCTAGTAGTCTCGACATGAGGGGGAGAATTCGATGACAGACCAAAACTGGGCAATGAAGGGAGAGCTCGTCCTCTCCTGCAATTGCACGGTTTTTTGCCCTTGCGTGCTGTCGCTCGGCAATCATCCGCCGACAGAAGGCTATTGCCAGACCTGGGCCGGATTCCGCATCGATGCCGGCCATTTCGGCGAGGTCGACCTGTCTGGTCTCAATCTTGGGCTGGTCATGGAAATCCCCGGCTATATGAGCCGCGGCAATTGGACTGCCGGCCTGTTCATCGACAAGCGCGCCTCGGTCTACGCTGTGAAGGCACTGACGAAGATATTCACCGGCAAGGCCGGCGGAACCACATCGCTGCTCTCGATCCTGGTCGGACAGTTCCTCGGCGCCGAGCAGGTGCCGATCACCTACGAGACGCGTGAGAAAACGCGCATCTTTCAGATACCGAAGATCATCGATGGCGCGGTGACGCCGATCACCGGCAAGGATCGCGACAAGGATACGGTCATCAGCAATTCGGAATACTGGATCGCGCCGGAGATCATCGTCGCCAAATCCGACAGGAGCAAAATGCGGGCCTTTGGCCGCAACTGGAACTTTGCCGGCCGCTCGGCCGAAATCTGCAAGCTGGACTGGCGGGGACCGTGAGCAAGAAGACGACGGCCAGGAAAATCGCCGACCGGATTCCGCGGCCGAAGAAGAAAGTCACATGGCCGCAGGCGCGGGCGTTCTCGGTCCATCTCTTGACCGCGTCGGGCTCATTCCTGGCGTTTCTGTCGCTGGTCGCAGCAAGCGAGCAGCGCTGGACGGCGATGTTCTGGTGGCTAGGGCTGGCGCTGTTCGTCGACGGCATCGACGGGCCGATCGCCAGGAAGCTCGACGTCAAGGAAATCCTACCGACATGGTCGGGCGAACTCCTCGACAACATCATCGACTACGTGACCTACGTGCTGATTCCGGCCTTCGCGCTCTATCAGCGCGGCTTCATGGGCGAGCGCCTGTCGTTCCTGTCGGCGGCGATCATCGTCGTGTCGAGCGCAATCTACTATGCCGATACCGGCATGAAGACGAAGGAGAATTTCTTCAAGGGTTTTCCGGTCGTCTGGAACATGGTGGTGTTCACGCTGTTCGTCATCGAACCCGGACAATGGGTTTCCTTCGCCGTGGTCGTGGTGGCCGGCATTCTCACTTTCGTGCCGATCCATTTCATCCATCCGGTGCGGGTGAAGCGGCTGCGGCCCATCAATCTCGGCATGACGCTGCTTTGGTGTGCTTTCGGCGCGCTGGCGCTGGCGCAGGCCGCGCTTGCCTCCTTCTATGACCAGATCGGCGTGCTGGGCGAGCAGGTCAGCGATTTCATCAAGATCGGAATTACGGTCACCGGGCTTTACCTAGCTTGCATCGGCGCTATCATGCAGTTCTTTCCAAATCTCGGCGCCAAGCCGGACAAGAAAGCCTGATCCCAAGAGAGCCGGAAAATGTCCAAAGCGATCCGCATCCACGCCAATGGCGGTCCGGAGGTCCTGACCTATGAGGATACCGATCCCGGGCGGCCGGGCTCGGGGCAGATTCTGGTCAGGCACACCGCGATCGGTCTCAATTTCATCGACGTCTATTATCGCTCGGGCCTTTATCCGCCGCAGGGCGGATTTCCGCTGATCCCCGGCGGTGAGGCGGCTGGCGTGGTTTTGGAGGTCGGCACAGATGTCGACTGGCTGACGCCCGGGGATCGCGTCGCCTATGCGGTGACCACCGGCGCCTATGCCGGGCAGCGCGTGATCGCCGCCGACCGCGTGGTGAAGGTGCCCGACGGCATCAGCGACGAACAGGCCGCGGCTATGATGCTGAAGGGCATGACCGCCGAGTACCTGTTGCGCCGTACGTTCAAAGTGAAGGCGGGCGATACGATCCTGTTTCATGCGGCGGCCGGCGGTGTTGGCCTGATCCTCGGCCAATGGGCCAAGCATCTCGGCGCGACGGTGATCGGCACCGCAAGTTCGACCGACAAGATCGAGCTCGCCAAGGCGCACGGCTTCGACCACGTGATCAACTATCGCGAGCAGGATTTCGTCGCCGGTGTTGCCGCCATCACCGGTGGCAAGAAATGCGACGTGGTCTACGATTCGGTCGGCAACGATACGTTCCCGGCCTCGCTCGATTGCCTGCGGCCGCTCGGCACGTTCGTCAGCTTCGGTCAATCATCTGGGCCGATCCCGCCCTTCAGCATCTCATTGCTGGCGCAGAAGGGCTCGTTGTTCGCAACGCGGCCGACGCTGTTCGTCTATAATGCCAAGCGCGAGGACCTCGAGGCTTCCGCCGCCGCCTTGTTCGATGTCGTGCTCAGCGGTGCCGTCAAGATCAAGATCAATCAGCGTTACGCGCTCAGCGATGCCGGCAAGGCGCATTCCGATCTCGAAGGGCGCAGGACGACCGGGACAACGATACTTATCCCTTGAGCGCCCGCAGTTTCGGCCCGCCGACGCCGCGGTTCTTGCGAACTGCGCTTTACCGCTTGAGTTTCCGCTGAAATTCTTGAAGCTCTTTCAAGTCGTGAGGCGCTTACCGTCGAGAGCAGGGCGCGCATACGATGCTTGCGGGAACACAGAACATATCTGGCAAACCAGATGGAGGCACTGTGAGTGCAGATCAAGACGGCGCAAACCTGCTGGAGGTTCGCGGCCTCACCAAGATATTCGGCACGCTGACGGCGTGCGACCATGTCGATCTCAACATCGCCAAGGGCGAGATCCACGCGTTGCTTGGCGAGAACGGCGCCGGCAAGTCGACGCTGGTGAAAATGCTGTTTGGATCGCTGGAACCGAATTCAGGCGAGATTTTCTGGAATGGCCAGGCAGTCCGGATCACCAGCCCCGGCACCGCAAAAAAGCTCGGCATCGGCATGGTTTTCCAGCATTTTTCGCTGTTCGAGGCGCTGACGGCGGCGGAGAACATCGCGCTGTCGCTGGATGACGGCTCGCCGATCAGCACGATCGCGGCCAAGGCGAGGGCGCTCTCCTACAGTTATGGCCTGCCTCTCGATCCGCTATCGCTGGTCGGTGATCTGTCGGTCGGCGAGCGTCAGCGTATCGAAATCATCCGCTGCCTGTTGCAGACGCCGCAACTCATCATCCTCGACGAGCCGACTTCGGTGCTGACGCCGCAGGAAGCCGATAAGCTGTTCGAGACGCTCGAGCGGTTGCGTTCGGAAGGAAAGTCCATCCTCTACATTTCGCACCGGCTGGAAGAGGTCAAACGCATCTGCGACCGCGCCACCGTGCTGCGTCACGGCAAGGTGGTCGGCCATTGCAATCCGCGCCAGGAAACCGCGTCTTCGTTGGCGCGGATGATGGTGGGCAACGAGGTTCAGGCTGTGGTGCGGGCGCCGGCCGAAGGTATCGAGACCGCGCCGGTGCTGCTTCAAGTCCGCGAACTCACCCGCAAGCCGACGACTCCGTTCTCCATCCCGCTCAGGAACATCAATCTCGAGGTCCGCGCCGGCGAGGTGATCGGCATTGCCGGTGTCGCCGGCAACGGCCAGGGCGAATTCTTCGAGTCCGTTTCCGGCGAGGTGCTGCAGCAGGATGCCGGCTCGGTCCGCATCCGCGGCAAAGATGCCGGCGGCCTCACGATCACCGGCAGGCGCCTGATGGGCGCTGCCTTCGTCCCGGAAGAGCGGCTCGGCCACGGCGCAGCACCGCGCATGAAGCTTTCGGAGAACCTGCTTCTGTCGCGCCACGCCACCGATGGCAAGATGTTTGTCGGCGCCGGTGGAATGGTCAAGAGCGATGCAATCTATTCCGCTGCCCAGCGCATCATAAAGGCGATGGACGTGCGCAAGAGCGCGCCGGATCCGGAGGCTGCGGCTCTTTCGGGCGGCAATCTGCAGAAATTCATCGTCGGCCGCGAACTCGACCGCCGGCCAAGCGTCCTGGTGGTCAATCAGCCGACCTGGGGGGTCGACGCGGGTGCGGCGGCCCACATCCGCCAGGCGCTGATCGAGCTAGCGCGCAGCGGCTCGGCGGTGCTGGTGATCAGCCAGGACCTCGACGAGCTGTTCGAGATTTCCGATGCGATCACGGTCATGCACAATGGCGAACTGTCGAGGCCGCTGCCGATAGCTGAAGCGACATTCGAGAAGATCGGGCTGCTGATGGGCGGCTCAGAACCCGGGCATGCCGAACATACGTTGGAGACGGCTTGATGCGCCTCGAACTTGTAAAACGCCCGCAGCGCTCGATGCTGTTTTCGGCACTCTCGCCGTTCATCGCTTTCGTTTTGACGATCATTGCTGGTGCTATCATGTTCGCGCTGCTCGGCGTCAACCCGTTGACCGCGTTCCGCATCTACTTCATTGAACCGGTCAGCCAAGTCTGGCAGTTGCATGAGCTGGCGATCAAGGCCGCCCCCCTGATCCTGATCGCGGTCGGGCTGTCGGTCTGCTACAAGGCAAACATCTGGAACATCGGCGCCGAAGGCCAGTTCATCCTGGGCGGCATTGTCGGCTCGATCATTCCCGTGCTGTTTCCGCAGTTCGAAGGTCCATTGGTGCTGCCGCTGATGCTTCTGCTCGGCATGGTCGGCGGGGCCGCCTATGCCGCAATTCCGGCACTGCTGAAGACGCGCTTCAACACCAACGAGATCCTGACCAGCCTGATGCTGGTCTATGTCGCCCAGCTCTTCCTCGATTGGCTGGTGCGCGGGCCGTGGCGCGATCCGCAAGGCCACGGTTTCCCGCAGACCATCCAGTTCAACGACTCGGCCATACTGCCGGAACTCCTCCCGGAATCCGGCAGGGCGAACTGGGGATTTGTCTTCGCGCTGATCGCGGCAGTACTGATCTGGATCCTGATGAGCCGGATGCTGAAAGGCTTTGAGGTCCGCGTGCTCGGCTCGAGCCCGAGGGCAGGGCGCTTCGCCGGTTTCGGCCTGAGCCGCATGGTTTTCTTTGCCTTTCTGCTGTCGGGCGCACTGGCCGGACTTGCCGGCATTTCGGAGGTCTCTGGCGCCATCGGCCAGCTGCAGCCGGTGATCTCGCCCGGCTACGGATTTACCGCCATCATCGTGGCATTCCTCGGCCGGCTCAATCCGCTCGGCATCGTTGCCGCCGGCCTTGTGCTGGCGCTGACCTATCTCGGCGGCGAGGCGGTGCAAAGCGCGCTCGGCATCTCCGACAAGGTGGCGCGCGTGTTCCAGGGCATGCTTTTGTTCTTCGTGCTCGGCTGCGACACGCTCATTCATTATCGCATCCGCCTAATCGGCTTTGCCGCGCCGAAACTCGAGGCAGCACCGAAGCTGGAGGAAGCCCGCTGATGGACATCACCGTCAACATCCTCTTGACCATCGCGACGGCGGCGACGCCGCTGCTGATAGCGGCGATCGGCGAACTGGTGGTCGAACGTTCCGGCGTGCTCAATCTCGGCGTCGAAGGAATGATGATCATGGGTGCGGTCGGCGGCTTCGGCGCCGGCTATCTGACCGGCTCGCCGTGGATAGGGCTGTTGGCGGCAATTGCCATGGGGGCAGTGTTCTCGCTTCTGTTCGCCCTCATGACCCTGTCGCTGGCCACCAATCAGGTGGCCACCGGCCTGTCGCTGACGCTGCTTGGCCTCGGCCTTTCCGGCATGATGGGGACGAATTTTGTCGGCCAGCCCGGTGAGAGATTGCCCAACCTCGATATTCCCGGCCTGACCGCAATCCCCATCGTCGGCAGGCTGCTGTTCGGTCAGGATCCGATCTTCTACATCTCGATCGCGCTGACCGCCGTCGTCATGTGGTTCCTGTTCAAGACCCGCACCGGGCTCACTCTGCGTTCGATCGGCGACAGCCATGCATCCGCCCATGCGCTTGGCATCCACGTCATCCGTTACCGCTATCTCTCAGTGATTTTCGGCGGCGCTTGTGCCGGCCTCGCCGGCGGTCATCTATCGCTGGTCTACACACCGCAATGGGTGGAGAACATGACCGCCGGCCGCGGCTGGATCGCGCTGGCTCTGGTCGTCTTCGCCTCCTGGCGGCCATGGCGGGTGTTGGCCGGCGCCTATATCTTCGGCGCGGTCTGGATCGGCCAGCTTCATGCACAGGCATTTGGCATTCCGGTCCCCTCGCAACTGCTTTCTTCGCTGCCCTATCTGGCAACCGTCGTGGTTCTCGTTCTAATCTCCCGCAACAAGCGTCTGACGATGATGAACACGCCGGCTTCCCTGGGGCAGCCATTCGTTCCGGATCGTTGACAACAAAAAGACGGAAGCTCCAAGGCTTAACTCAGAGAGGTAACACAATGAAAAAACTGCTTATTGCCCTGATGGCGACGACGGCCGCATTGTCGCTGGCTGCCTCAGCCGAGGCGGCGGACAAGCTGAAGGCCTGCTGGGTCTATACCGGCCCGATCGGCGATTTCGGCTACTCCTACCAGCACGACCAAGGCCGCCTCGAGGTGGAAAAGGCACTCGGCGACAAGGTCGAGACCGCCTATCTCGAGAACGTCTCCGAAGGCCCCGATGCCGACCGCGCCTTCGAACGCCTGGCACGCGAGGGCTGCAAGATCATTTTCGGCACATCCTTCGGCTTCATGGACCCGGAAGTGAAGATCGCCAAGAAATTCCCCAAGGTGATGTTCGAGCACGCCACCGGCTACAAGACGGCCGAAAATCTCGGCATCTACAATGCGCGTTTCTATGAGGGCCGCTACGTGCTTGGCCAGATCGCCGCCAAGCAATCGAAGTCGGGCGTCGCCGGCTACATCGTTTCCTTCCCGATCCCGGAAGTGGTGATGGGCATAAATTCCTTCATGCTCGGCGCGCAGTCGATCAACCCGAACTTCAAGGCGAAGATCGTCTGGGTGAACTCCTGGTTCGATCCGGGCAAGGAAGCCGACGCAGCCAAGGCATTGTTCGATCAAGGCGCCGACATCATCGTCCAGCACACCGACTCGACCGCTGCTTTGCAGGTGGCGGAGGAGCGCAAGCTGCACGGCTTCGGCCAGTCCTCCGACATGATCAAGTTCGCGCCGCACGCGCAGCTGACCTCGCTGACCGACGAGTGGGGGCCGTACTACATCAGCCGGGTCCAGGCGGCGCTCGACGGCACCTGGAAGCCCGACAATGTCTGGCTCGGCATCAAGGACGGCGCCGTCAAGCTGGCGCCGTTCACCAATATGCCCGACGACGTCAAGGCGATGGCCGAGGCCACCACCAAGAAGATAGCCGACGGCTGGAATCCCTTCACCGGGCCGATCGCCAAGCAGGACGGCACACCATGGCTGAAGGACGGCGAGGTCGCTGACGACGGCACGCTGCTTGGGATGAATTTCTACGTGAAGGGCGTCGACGACAAGCTGCCACAGTAAGCAACCGGAAACACATCGAACGAAAGGGCGCCACGCGGCGCCCTTTTTGTTTTGGATTGAGTGATATCAGACCGCCGAGCCGTAGAGGTCGTAAGCGTCGGCACGATCGATCTTGACCGTGACGATGTCGCCGGCGCGCAACGGCCGCCGCGATTGGATATGCACCGCACCGTCGATTTCGGGCGCATCGTATTTGGTCCGGCCCTTGGCCGAATTGCCATGTGCTTCGTCGATCAGTACCGGCAGGCGCTTGCCGATTTTCTTGGCGAGCTGCGTTGCCGAAATCTTCTGCTGGCGCTGCATAAAGCGGTGCCAGCGGGCTTCCTTGACCTCCTGCGGCACTTGCTTGAGGCCGAGCTCGTTGGAACGGGCGCCTCTGACCGGCTCGTATTTGAAGCAGCCGGCACGATCGATCCTGGCCTCGTCCAGCCAGTCGAGCAGCATCTCGAAATCGTCGTCCGTCTCGCCGGGGAAACCGACGATGAAGGTGGAGCGAATGGCGAGATCCGGACAAATCTCGCGCCAGCCGCGAATGCGCTCGAGCGTCTTCTCGCCATGGGCGGGCCGGCGCATGTTCTTCAGCACCTGCGGCGAGGCGTGCTGGAACGGGATATCGAGATAAGGAAGGATAGTGCCTTCGGCCATCAGTGGGATGACGTCGGCGACATGCGGATAGGGATAGACATAGTGCATGCGCACCCAGACACCGAGCTTACCCAGCTCTTCCGACAGATCGAGGAATTTCGCCCGCACTTCGCGATCGCCGAACATGCTGGTCTGGTATTTGATGTCGATGCCGTAGGCGCTGGTGTCCTGCGAGATGACGAGGATCTCCTTGACCCCGGCCTTGGCCAGCTTCTCGGCCTCGCGCAACACGTCGGCGGCCGGCCGCGATACGAGATCGCCGCGCAGCGCCGGGATGATGCAGAAGGTGCAGCGGTTGTTGCAGCCTTCCGAAATCTTGAGATAGGCATAGTGGCGCGGCGTGAGCTTGACGCCCTGCGGCGGCAAAAGGTCGATATAGGGATCGTGGCTCGGGGGAGCGGCCTCATGCACTGCCGCCATCACGCTTTCATAAGCTTGCGGGCCGGTGATGGCGAGGACGTTGGGATGTCTTTCACGGATGACGTCCGGTTCGGCGCCGAGGCAGCCGGTGACGATGACCTTGCCATTCTCCGAAAGTGCCGAGCCGATGGCGTTGAGCGATTCGTCGCGGGCCGAATCGAGGAAGCCACAGGTGTTGACGACGACCAGGTCGGCGCCGTCGTGCTTGCGGGCGATCTCGTAGCCTTCGGCGCGCAGGCGCGTGATGATGCGTTCCGAATCCACAAGGGCTTTCGGGCATCCAAGACTGACGAAGCTGACACGAGGGGCGGACATCAAAGCTTTTCCGGATTTTCAGGATTGGCGGCGCAGTACCACAGTTGTTGCCGCATTGGTATGGGCAGCGGCTGCAGCGAAACGCAAGCGCCCCCGAAGGCTGGCCGAAGTCGAAGTGCCGGCCGATGCGAATTCGAGTCGATGCGTCAGCTCACCGCACTGCTGACATGCGGCAAGACTTCCACCGCGCCTCGATAGATCATATCGAGTGCGACATAGAAGATGATCAAAAGGCCGATATAGGCGATCCAGCGATGGCGGTGCAGCAGCTTGGCGATGAAGCTCGCGGCAAGGCCCATCAGCGCGATCGACAGGACCAGGCCGATCACCAGCACCTGGAAGTGATCGCGCGCTGCGCCGGCGACTGCCAGCACGTTGTCGAGCGACATAGAGACGTCGGCGATGACGATCTGCAATGCAGCCTGACCCAGGGTCTTCTTACGCGCCTTCCCGGCCACCATATTATCGCTGTTGATATCGGAATTGGACAACGCCTCGGTCGCCTCCACTTCGTCGGCATGGGAGGTGCGCAGTTCGCGATACATCTTCCAGCACACCCACAGCAGCAGGATGCCGCCGGCCAGCAGCAGGCCGACAATCTGGAGCAGAGTGACAGTGATAGCTGCAAAACCGATGCGCAGCACCGTCGCCGCCACCACGCCGATAAGGATCGCTCTCTTGCGCTGCTCGACCGGCAGGCCGGCAGCGGCAAGGCCGATGACAATGGCGTTATCGCCTGCAAGCACGAGATCGATGGCGATGACCTGGAGCAGGGCAGAGAAGCCCGCGGCGGTGAAAATTTCCATCGACTGGGAGTTCCCTTGCTGGTTGGCCGGCCGTTCGCGTCGAATGCCTGGAGGCCCTAACGTGTATGGTTCCCGCGCGTCAAGGGACTGGTTGGAACAAGGTCGGCAAACCGCTCGTCACGGCGGCAACATACAGAGTTTGCGACGATCGGCCCGAAACACCGGCGAAAATGCGGCCAGAGGTCGCGAATGCCTAGTTGTAGAGATTGTATTTGGGCCAGTCGCTTTCGGGAATTTCGTCGCCGATCCGGTAGCGGAGCTGCAGGACCTCCATATGGTCCGGCGCTGTCTCGCATTTAAATTTCAGCCGGTACCATTGTCCCTTGCTGCGAAACGCAGCGCCCGGGCTCCTGATCGCATCGGCGCCCATTTCGGGCGTCGCAAAGGCGTAAGCGACGACGCGATCGGCTCTGTATTTGTGGTCGTCGCGGGTAATCCGGTCGAGAATTTCGGCGTCGCATCGCTGCTCCAGCCGGGTTTGCGGGTCGAGTTTAAGCAGGCCGGCGCGCAATGCGCTGTCCATCGCGGTGGCCGGCCAAGCCACTATCGTCCATGCGAAAACCGCAGAAAATAGTTTATTCATAGGCGGGAGAAGCATCATATTCGGACGGAGAAATCAACCCGATCGGGGGTCACTTCCCGGTCATCTCGACGCAAGCCCAGGAGATTGCTTTCGGGACAAGGCTTCAAATGGCGGAGGGAGTGGGATTCGAACCCACGGTGGGCTTGCACCCACGCCGGTTTTCAAGACCGGTGCCTTAAACCGCTCGGCCATCCCTCCAAGGTGATTTTTCAATCACTTAGGATATCGCGAGAGGGCGGGTTCGAGCAGTCGGTACCGGATTGGCACCAGGACGTTCCCCGACCGGTTCGCGCTTCATTCCTGTAAAGCCGCATTCAACACCAAGTCAACCATGGCGACCGCACCTTTGGGCGCGATTCAGGACGGTGAGCAGCCCGGCATGGCGACCTGTGTTTTGTGCTGAGTGTGGAAAATCGTTTTTAAAACCCGCACAGACTATTAATCGTTGTGCGCCGATATGTTGGGCGCATTAAACACATGTAAGTAAATCGTATTCCGGAGTTGATTTTGGCCGTACTTGGCGCTCTCCCGCCCGGTCTTCGCTGTAGACCAATTCGAGAAACCGACTGGGAGGGAGTGGTCGACTGTCTGTGCAGGGGCTTTCCGGCGCGTAACCGGAGTTACTGGATACAGGCTCTGACCCGTTTGTCGCAGCGGCCCGCAGTTGCCGAGTTCCCACAATATGGCTTTGTTTTGGAGCATGCCGGTCGGATCGTCGGCGTTGTGCTCACCCTTTATGCTCGCTACCCGGGGTCGGAGGGCGACGAAATCCGCTGCAATCTTTCAAGCTGGTCAGTCGACGCAGAATTCCGTCCCTACGGCGCCATGTTGGTTGCGGCGGTTCTCAAGCGAAGGGATGTGACCTACACGAACATTTCGCCGGCACAAGCGACATTGAAAGCCAACCGGGCGCTCGGCTTTCGGCTCTTCTCCAGCGGACAATTTACCTTCGTGCCGGCATTAAGTTCGGCGCAGCGGTCATGTCGCGTGCTCGAAGCGCGTCCCGATCTTCCGGAATTGGCGATGCTGTCCGAGAGTGAGAGATACATACTCTCTGAACACTCCACGCTGGGCTGCCTGTCGTTGATCTGCATTTGCGACGGAGCAGCGTTTCCCTTGGTGTTGATGCCGCGCCGAATGTTGCACGGTCTTATCCGATGCCATCAGATCATCTATTGCCGCTCGCTCGCGGATTTAAGCCGGTGCGCCGGTGCCGTGGGGCGCTTTCTCTTGCGAAGGGGAATCCTGGTTTGCTTTGTCGACGCCAAGGAGCCGATTCCAGGTTTGTTGGGGTGGTACCGCGCCAACAAGGGGCTGAAATACTTCAAGGGCCCCAGACCACCCGCACTTGGAGATCTGACGTTCACCGAGCTTGTGATATTCGGTCCCTGAATCTGCGCTCGGAGACATGCCAACGCCGGGCAGCAAAGCGTGCGGGCACGAATGGCGCTGGTGATCGATACGCGATGATTTTCATGCCGATCGGCGAGACGGTCGTGCCACAATCTCGCCCGGTTCCGACCACAATCGGTTAATACGGTGATAAACAATTCCTGCGCACAAAAGGATTGGGGTTGGGAGTCGCCGGCGTTTCTGGAGTGGGTGCTTTGGCACCGCCAACGTTAAGCTGCGGTGCCTTCGTCGAGACTGTAGGGGACAATCGAAAATGCAGACTACGGCGCGCCCGCGTCTTCGTCGCGCTTCCGCTTTCGCGCTGTTTGCCTTGTCGGCAGCCTTTCTTGCGGCATGTGCCGGGCCGCAGCAAAAGGCGATGGTCAACAAGAAACCACGCTCCAAGGAATATTTTTCCGAAGCCGAATACGGTGTGAAAGCCAGCCCGCGCGTGATGTTCAAGACGTCTCGCGGACGCGATCAGCTCGGCAGACCCTATCAGGTGCGCGGCAAGTGGTACTATCCGAAGGAAGACAAGCGTTACGCCAAGGTTGGCCTCGCATCCTGGTATGGTGAGGCCTTCCACGGCCGGTTGACCGCCAACGGCGAAGTCTACGACATGGCAGATCTGACGGCGGCGCATCCGACCATGCCGCTGCCGAGCTATGCGCGGGTAACCAACATGAAGACCGGCAGTTCGGTGATCGTGCGCGTCAACGATCGCGGACCCTATCATGATGGACGCATCATCGATGTGTCTAAGCGCGCTGCTGAAATGCTCGATTATGCCAATATCGGTACGGCGGAGGTGAAGGTCGAATATGTCGGCCGTGCGCCGCTCGAAGGCAATGACGGTCAATATCTGATGGCCTCGTACCATCCCGGCAACAGGGCACCGGATCCATCGGACGGTCTGCCCAGCGGTGTCATGGTCGCCATGAATGGGCCGTCGCCGAGCCTGCCGGTAAGCGCCGCGGCGGTGCCGTTCCCCGGTCAGCTGACGAATTCCGGGCAGGCATCGGAAGCTGTCGTTGCGACGCAGGCACCGGCCTCCGGCGATGTGACGCTGCCCGAATTTGGACCGATCGTGCCGGAGCGTCCGGAAATCAACCTGCCGGCGCAATCGCCATTCACTGTGGCGTCGCTGTCCTATGCCAATGAGCGCGTGCAGCGCGCCTCCAACGCCTTCGCCGCGCTGGATGGCGTCGGCATGTCGCCCGCCGAGATTCTTCAATCCTGGAAACGGCAAGCTCCTCCAGCCGGGTCGCCCACGGACTATGTCGCGGCGGGTTCGTTCGAGGATGCCGCCGAAGCCGAGCGGGTGGCGGCCAAACTTTCCAGCTTCGGCAAGACCGAGATCCAGCGCTCCGAACTCGACGGCAAAGGCTGGTACTCGGTCAACCTCTATGCCGACGGCCATGGCAGCCTGGACGAGATGCTGCAGGCCGCGTGGTCGCATGGCGCGCCGGATGCGCTTGCCGTACGCAACTGATGGCGGGTCGCCTGGCTTTCTCGTGCGCGATTGATCCGCCGTGGAAAAGCCTGCTAGCTTCGGCCAACTTGCAAAAGAGCGCCGGCTGACTGGTCGAACCCGATGAAATTTTTCCGTCCTTCCACCGGGCTCATGACGCTCGGCCTGCTGCTGCTCTCGCTTGTGCCGGTCTCAGCACAGCTTTTCGAGACCAAGGCCGCGCAGGCCTTCATGATCGACGCCGAAACCGGCACCGTGCTGTTTTCCAAGGATGCGGACAGGTTGATCCCGCCGGCCTCGCTGGCCAAGCTGATGACGATGGAAGTGGTCTTCGACGCCATCAAATCAGGGCGCATGACGCTCGACGACACTTTCGTGGTCAGCGAGAACGCCTGGCGCAAGGGCGGCGCTCCTTCGGGGACATCGACCATGTTCGCGAAACTCAAGTCGACGATCCGGCTGGAGGACCTGATCCAGGGCGTGACCGTGCAGGCGGCCAATGACGGCTGTATCGTCATCGCTGAAGGAATGGCCGGGTCCGAAGCGAATTTCGCGGCGCAGATGACCGAGCGCGCCCGCCAGATCGGCTTGCAGAAATCGACCTTCGTCAATTCCACCGGTCTGCCGGCCGACGGGCAGCAAACGAGCGTTCGCGAGCTTGCGCTTCTGGCCCTGCATATCTGGCGCAACTACCCGGATCTCTACCGCTATTATGGCCAGAAGGATTTTAGCTGGAACAAGATTTCCCAGAGGAACCGCAACCCGTTGCTGGCCATGGATATAGGCGCCGACGGCCTTGCAGTCGGCGCCAGCGAGCAATCCGGATTCGGCATAGTCGGCTCGGTCAGCCACAATGGAACAAGGATGATTGCGGCAATGAGCGGACTGGCAAACGACCGCGAGCGCGCCGAGGAAGCGCGAAAGCTGCTCGACTGGGGCGTTCGCTCGTTCGAGAAGACGGAGATATTCGCCAAGGACGAAGTGGTTGGCGAAGCCCAGGTCTTTGGCGGCTCCAAATCCGGCGTCGCGTTAAAGGCTAATGGACCCGTGGAGATCTTCCTACCGATCGCCAACCGCGACAAGCTCACCGCCAGGATTGTCTATGACGGACCGGTGGCAGCGCCGGTGGAGGAGGGGCAGCCGGTGGGTACGCTGCGCGTCTGGATCGGCGATACGCTGAGCCAGGAGACGCCGCTTTTTGCCGCCGAGTCGATCGGTGTCGGTTCGTTGCCGCAACGCGCGCTCGATGCCGCCAAGGAACTGGCCGTCGGCTGGCTGCGTTAGCACCGTCGCGGTGGACCTTTTTTCCCGCCGGGACTATACGGTCCCCGAAGTATGGACAAAGGCTTTGGCGCGCGGATTTTTCATCACTTTTGAAGGCGGCGAAGGAGCAGGCAAGTCGACGCAGATCGGGCGGCTGGCAAAGAAGATGCGCGCCAAGAAATACGATGTACTGGTGACGCGTGAGCCGGGTGGCTCGCCGGGCGCGGAGGCGGTCAGGCATGTCCTGCTTTCAGGCGCAGCCGAGCCGTTCGGCCCCAAGATGGAAGCGCTGCTTTTCGCCGCCGCGCGTTCCGACCATGTCGAACAGGTCATCCGGCCGGCAGTCGAGCGCGGCTCGGTCGTGCTTTGCGACCGCTTCATGGATTCCTCTCGCGTCTACCAGGGCGTCACCGGAGGCCTCGACCCGGCATTCATGGACGCGTTGGAGAAGGTCGCCATCAACGGCATGGTGCCGGACATGACGCTGATCTTCGACATCGACCCCGCCGAGGGACTGAGGCGCGCTACCGCCCGACGGGGCAGCAGTGACGGCCCGGACCGCTTCGAGAAGGAAACATTGGCCATCCACCAGCGCCGCCGCGAGGCGTTTCTGACCATCGCCGCGGCTGAACCCGAACGCTGCGTCGTCGTCGATGCATCAGCAGACCCGGACACGGTGGAGGATGTCGTTACCGCCACCGTCTTCGCGGCTCTCGAGAAGATGATGCCGGCGCAAAGCAGACAGGCGGCGCCGGCATGATTTTCGAACGCATCGCACCCGAACAGCACGATACGCTGGACGGGGTGCCGGAGCCATCCGAGACGCCGCGTCTCGTCGGACATCTTCAGGCCGCCGATATGCTTGCCGCCGCCTATCGCTCGGGAAAGCTGCCGCACGCGCTGATCTTTGCCGGGCCGGTCGGCATCGGCAAGGCGACGCTGGCCTTTCACCTGGCGCATCACCTGTTGAAGCACGCGGCCTTCGGGCAGGCGCCGGAAAGCCTTGCCGTTCCCGATCCGGCATCGTCGCTGTTTCGTCAGATCGCCACCGGCGCGCATCCTTCGGTGCTGCATCTTACGCGCCCCGCAAACGACAAGACCAAGAGCTTCAAGACCGTGGTCACCGTCGACGAGATCCGCAAGGTCAGCCGCTTTCTGTCGCTGACCTCGCATGACGGCAGCTACCGGGTGGTTATCGTCGATCCCGCCGACGACATGAACACCAATGCTGCCAATGCCTTGCTGAAGAATCTTGAAGAACCACCGGCGCGCACCTTGTTCATCCTCATCGTCCATGCGCCGGGCAGCCTGCTGCCGACGATCCGGTCGCGCTGCCAGATGGTGCGGTTGGCGCCGCTCGATGCCGAGAGCTTGATGACGGTTCTGGAGGGCATCGAGCCACCGCCACCGGAGGATCCTGCGGCGCGCGCGGCGCTGGCGGAACGGGCAGGGGGCAGCGCCCGCACTGCGATCCTGTTGACGCAATATGGCGGGCTGGAAATCGCCGCCACCCTCGACGCCCTGGTGATGGCCAAAAAGACAGATGTCGCCGGCGCCTACCGTCTTGCCGAGGCGGTCGCCGGCCGCGACCAGGCGATCCCGTTCGAGATATTCAATCGCCGCGCACTTGATCTTCTGTCGGCCGGCGCCAGCCAGGCCGCGCTGGCCGGCGATTTGGCGCGGGCCAAAACGCTGTCGGATACTTGGCACGAGGCTTTGAACGCTATATCTGAAACCGAGACCTACAATCTCGACAAGAAGCAGCACGCCCTGACCATGATCGACCGCCTGAATTCTGCAATGCGAATGTGACGGCCGCTGGCGTGGCTTTGAAGCCCCTGAGTTTTGATCCCAATCAATCGCAGGAACTTCGAAGCCACCACATTGGCGTCGGATGGCAATTGCCGTTTCGATGCGATATCTCACCGCGACATCTTTCATTCAGACATTCATGACGGCTCATCCATGGCACGCGAAAAATACTACGTCACGACGCCGATTTTCTATCCGAACGGCAAGCCGCATATCGGCCATGCCTACAATGTCATCGCCAGCGACACGCTGGCCCGCTTCCAGCGGCTCGACGGCAAGGACGTCTTCTTCGTCTCGGGAACCGACGAGCACGGTTTGAAGATGCAGCAGACGGCGGACGCCGAAGGCTTAGCGCCGAAAGCGCTTGCCGATCGCAACTCGGCGATCTTCCGCTCGATGCTCGAAGCGACCGGTTGCTCGAACGACGTTTTCATCCGCACCACCGAGGAGCGTCATTACAAGGCCTGCCAGGCGATCTGGACGCGCATGGCTGAGAATGGCGACATCTACCTCGACCGCTACAGCGGCTGGTATTCGGTGCGGCAGGAAGCCTATTTCGACGAGGCCGAAACCAAGGTCGGTGACGACGGCGTGCGCCGCGAACCACTCGGCTCGCCCGTCGAATGGACCGAGGAAGAGAGCTATTTCTTCCGCCTTTCCGCCTATCAGGACAGACTGCTCGCGCTCTACGAGAACAGCCCCGAATTCGTCGGACCGGCGGAGCGGCGCAACGAAATCATCAGCTTTGTCAAATCCGGCCTGAAGGATCTGTCGATCTCGCGCACCACATTCAAATGGGGCGTGCCGGTGCCCGGCGATGAGAAGCATGTGATGTATGTCTGGGTCGATGCACTAACCAACTACATCACCGCCGCCGGCTATCCGGATCCGGCCAATGAGAGATGGTCTTTCTGGCCGGCAAACGCCCACGTCATCGGCAAGGACATCATCCGCTTCCACGCGGTCTACTGGCCGGCATTCCTGATGTCGGCTGGCATCGAATTGCCGAAGCGCGTGTTCGCGCATGGTTTTCTGTTCAACCGTGGCGAGAAAATGTCGAAGTCGGTCGGCAATGTCGTCGATCCGTTCGCGATGATCGAGCACTACGGCCTTGACCAGGTGCGCTATTTCTTCATGCGCGAAGTGCCGTTTGGCCAGGACGGCAGCTACAGTCACGATGCCATCGTCAACCGCACCAATGCCGATCTTGCCAACGATCTCGGCAATCTGGCGCAGCGCTCGCTGTCGATGATCGCCAAGAACTGCGGCGGCGTGGTGCCTAAGCGCGGCGAATTGAGCAATGCCGACAAGGCGATCCTCGATCAGGCCAATGCCGCCCTTGTCACGGCGCGCAGGACGATGGCCGACCAGGGCATCCATCTGGCGCTGGCGGCGATCTTTGGCGTGGTGGCGGAAGCCAACCGCTATTTCGCCGGCCAGGAGCCATGGGCGCTGAAGAAGACCGATCCGGCACGCATGGAAACGGTGCTGTGGACGACGGCTGAAGTGATCCGGCGTGTCGGGCTGCTGTGCCAGCCCTTCATTCCGGAGTCGGCGGCAAAGCTGCTCGACCTTTTGGCGGTGCCGGCGGACAGCCGCGATTTCGCGAATGTCGCCGAGGCTCACGCGCTGGTATCCGGCACGGCACTGCCGGCGCCGGAACCGGTATTTCCACGCTATGTCGAGCAAACGGATACAAGCGCCTGATGCTGGTCGACAGTCACTGCCATCTCGACTTTCCGGATTTCGCCGAGGAGCGGGCGGCCATCGTCGCCCGCGCCCTTGCGGCCGGTGTCGGCCGCATGGTGACGATCTCGACGCGGGTGAAGCGGTTTCAACAAGTGCTTGAGATTGCGGAGACTTTCGATGAGGTCTATTGCTCGGTCGGTACCCATCCGCACAATGCGGCCGAAGAGCTTGATGTGACTGTCGAGGATCTGGTGCGGCTGTCCGATCATCACAAGGTGGTGGCGATCGGCGAGGCCGGGCTCGATTATTTCTACGATCATGCGCCGCGCGATGCACAGGCGCAGGGCTTTCGCACCCACATCGCCGCGGCTCGTGAGACCGGTCTGCCGCTGGTCATCCATTCACGCGACGCCGACGACAACATGGCTGATATCCTCGAAGAAGAAACAGGGAAGGGCGCCTTCCCCTTCATCTTGCACTGTTTTTCATCGGGGCGCCGGCTGGCCGAGATCGGCGTGGCGCTCGGCGGCTACGTTTCGTTTTCCGGCATCCTGACTTTCAAGAACTCCGCCGAGCTGCGCGCCGTCGCCGCCGATGTGCCGCGCGACCGTCTGCTGGTCGAAACCGACGCGCCATACCTTGCGCCGATCCCGTTTCGCGGCAAGCGCAACGAGCCTGCCTATGTCGCGCATGCAGCCAAGGTGCTGGCCGACACGATCGGCGTCAGCGAGGCCGAGATCGCTGCTATCACCACCGACAATTTCTTCCGGTTGTTCAGGAAAATGCCGCGCCCGAGCGCGCCGGGCGCCTGACGCATGAGCGATCGGTTGCGTCTTACCGTCCTCGGCTGCGGCTCATCGCCGGGCACGCCACGCATCACCGGCGACTGGGGCAATTGTGATCCGACCAACCCAAAGAACCGGCGCATGCGCACCGCAGCGCTCGTCGAGCGGATCGCGGCGAATGGCGCCAGGACCACGGTCGTCATCGACACCGGCCCGGATTTTCGCGAGCAGATGCTGCTGGCATCGGTCAGGCGCATCGATGCGGTCGTCTATACGCATCCGCATGCCGACCACATCCACGGCATCGACGATTTGCGCGGCTTCGTGCTCGAGCAGCGCCACCGGATCGACATCCATGCCGATCAGGTTACCATGCTGCGGCTGAGGGAAGCGTTCCGCTACTGTTTCGAAACACCGAAAGGCAGTTCGTATCCGCCGATCGTCAACGCCCATATCCTCGACCACAACAGGCCGGTGGTGATCGAAGGCGAGGGCGGCGCCCTCACCATCGAACCGCTGCCGCAAATCCACGGCGACATCATCTCGCTGGGTTTTCGTATCGGCAATCTCGCTTATTGCCCTGACATCAGCGACTTTCCGGGAGCGACAGCCGAGCGTATGCGCGGGCTGGACATGCTGGTCATCGACGCGCTGCAATACACCTTCCATCCGAGCCATCTGTCGCTTGGCCAGGCGCTCGGCTGGATCGAAAGACTGGCGCCGAAGAACGCGGTGCTGACGCATATGCATGTGCCGCTCGACTACGCCACGGTAATGGCCGAGACGCCGGCCAACGTCGAGCCTGCCTATGACGGCATGACGATCGAAATCCCTTACAAATCAGCGTAAAGGACCAAGGTTTTCATAGCTGGGTTACAGAGTTCGCTCCAAACCGCCCAGCGGCTCGCTTATGCTATCTTCGCCACGTCCTATCGGCCATGTCAGTTCCATAATCTATCTTATGCGACTGAAGCCTGTAGCGTCCACTGAAGCCTGTAGCGTCCGTTGGCAGCGAGACAGCATTTGTGGGGCAACGGCGTGCTAGGGTTGCGAATCATGAACACACTGCTTGCAAGTCTTGCCCTCACCCTCGCCTGCGCATTCACTGACGCGCGAGCGCAGGACTTTGATCGTGCGCCAGGCGAGAATGACCTGGCTTTCGCGAAACGTGTGGTTGGGTTCGCGGACAACGTTGATCCGCACACCACAGCCGTGACCTGGAACGGCCTCCAGACACTGTTCGTCGATTACCAGACCACTGAGGAATATCCGGAACGCCCACTCGTCGCACTACAGCAGCAACCCGACGGGTACCGTACAATCCAGGTCACGCTTGGCGAACACGAAGGCGGCACGCCAGAGATTACAGCGCTCGGCCTCGTCAACGCCGATCACGATCCGGCAAAGGAACTGACTGTCATACTTGCCTGGCCTGTTTCGCACTACGACGTTTCGGGGACGCTCTACGAAGTTCGCATCTTCGACGCCCCCAAACCGGGCCAGAAGGCGCTGACGCAATTGAAAGTGAGCCAAAAGTTCGACGCCACCTGCGACTGCGGATGGCGCGACGGCACGACGAAGCGTTTCCGTTTCAAGACGATCAGGGCGGTCAAGGCTGAATTGAAGCGCTTGGGCTATTAGCCGCCGGCGAGAGCTCGCTTGCCGGATGCTGCCCCCGCCTACCCGGTGACCGGCAATCGTCACGAGCGCCGGCACAGGCTGGGTCGCTCGTCAGAATTCCATATCCCCGAAGTCACCGCCATTATCGGAGCTGGCATCGTCTGCCTGGTCGGCTTCGTCCGGCTGCGGTGCCGGCCGTTCGGCTGCCTGCGCTTCGCTGCCGCCAAACATGCCGGCGATCGCATTGCCGAGCAGCACGCCGCCTGCCACCCCCATCGCGGTCTGCGCGGCGCCGGCAAGGAACCCGCCGCCGGCCCGCTGTGACTGGTCTTGTGGCTCCTCCGCGGCAGCAGAGGCGGTGCGCCCTACCCGCGGAACCGAGCCTGAGCGCCTGCCGCCGCTGCGGCCGAAGAAGCCACTGAGCGGTCCACCGCCGGCAGGCTGCCGCGCCTGCTCCTCCAGCTCTTCGATGCGCGCCTGCGCTGCGTTCAGGGCCCGCTCCTGCACCACGATCGTCTGTGCCATGTAGTATGGCGCCCCAGGCTGCTGGGTGATCTGGTCCTGGATCAAGCGTTCCGCTTCGGCATCGCGCGGCGGCGCCTGGCGCTCGACATTTGCGAGCTTCTCGAAGAGCTGTCCGATCGCCTGCTGGTCGTTTCTGTCCATGATGTACTATTCCGGTCTCGGTCCGACGCGGCTATTCGCGCTCGCCGGTGAAGTTCAGCAACAGCTGGAAGATGTTGACGAAGTTCAGATAGAGCGAGAATGCACCAAAAACGGCGAGCTTTTGCTGTGTTTCGGCGCCGAAGTTTTCGGCGTACTGCTCCTTGATCGTCTGCGTGTCCCAGGCCGTGAGCCCGACGAAGACGGCGATGCCGATCACCGAGATCGCAAACTGCAGCGCTGTCGAACCCAGGAAGATATTGACGATGCTGGCGATCACCACGCCGATCAGGCCCATGATCAGGAAGGACGAGAACTGCGTCAGGTCGCGACTGGTTGTATAGCCATAAAGGCTGGTGGCGCCGAACATGGTGGCGGCGATGAAGAAGGTGCGGGCGATGCTGGTGCCGGTAAAGACCAGGAACACGGAAGCCAGCGACAGACCCATGACCGCGCAGAACGCCCAGAACATTGCCTGGGCCCCGGCCGCCGACATCGTCTGCATACGGAACGAGAACAGCAGCACAAAGGCCAGCGGCGCCAGCATCACCACCCATTTCAGCGGGGTGGAGAAGATCGGCACGTAAAGGGCGGGCGTGGAGGCCACCACGAGGGCGATCACGCCCGTAACGACGAGGCCAAGGCCCATGTAGTTATAGACGCGCAGCATGTGCCGGCGCAGGCCTTCGTCGTAGACGGCTCCGGCTCGGGCTCTGGTCCCAATGTATCCCAGATTGTTCATTTGGTTCTCCTTCTTAGAGGTAGTCGATCAGTAGAGTGTTTTGGCGAGCGCTTCGGCCGTGCGATCGAGGCCGCGGACATCGCTACGTGCGACGACTGCGTAGGCGACCTCGCCGATCTGGAAATAGGCCGAGGAAACCTCGCCCGACGGAACGACAGTCGGCTTGACGACGTCGAATGTTCCGGGCCGGATGGCGAACAGCGAGAGCAGCCCCATCTCTTTTGTCTCGACAGCCATCTCGACGCTCGGGCCGAACTGCGATGGGTAGATCTGCACGTCACGGACCGTCCAGTCCGTTGGCAGCGATGGCATGACGATCGCCGTGGCGGCGCGGATTTCGTCGGCATTGTAGCCGGGCGCCTCGAGTTGTGACGACATCGCCTCGCGCACGAGCGTCGTCCGATGCGCCCGGACTGCGTCCTCCACATAGGCGGGCGGATGGGTCGAAGCGACGACTTCCGTCACCGATATCGGTCCGATGAGCCCGTTCGCAAGCCAGCCGGCGGCGACGAAAACAGCGACAGCCGCCGCGCGCTGCAAAGCACCAAGGACACGGCCGCGCGCTAACCCCCGCTCCAGCCGCCGTGCCGCATCAGCCGTCGCCGGCCGCGCCATGCCTTTCGATCCGGCAAGCGCCACGCGCAGCTCGTCACGCGTCCTCAGATCAGTCATCACCCGCGCGGCCGCTTCCGGGCGAGCCGAAAGGAACGCCTCGACCTCGATGCGACGAGCAACGTCCAGCTGATCGTCGACATAGGCGTCGAGATCGGTGTCGGTGACGGGATCGCGCAGTTGGTTCATGATCCACCTCCGACGATCTTCAGATGGCTTTTCGTGCGTGCCGGTGCCGCGTCCTCCATCTCGCGGAGTGCCGCACGCGCCCTGCCGATGCGCGACATCAGCGTGCCAAGCGGCACGCCGCTAACCTCGGCCGCCTCGCTGTAGCTAAGCCCCTCGATGGCGACGAGATGCAGCGCGCAACGTTGCTCTTCCGGCAATGTGAAAAAAGCGTCGCGCACCTGTGCCAGCCGGACGGAATGTTCCTGCGGAGCCTGGACGCTGGCCTCGGTGAGATGGCCGGCCTGTTCGATGCGCACCGCTTCGGATTTGCGGGATCGCAAGCCGTCGATGAACGCATTGTGGACGATTGACAGCAGCCATACGCGAAGATTTCCGCCTGAGCGGAAGCTGCCGCGTCGCTCATAGGCACGCACCAGCGCATCATGCACCAGATCCTCTGCATCGGCGCTGTCGCGCGTCAGCGAGCGTGCGTAGCGGCGCAGCGAACCGAGCTGTCCCAGAATATCGAAGCGTGGCATCGGCCGTTTCATGTCCTGTTTACGGAGCAGGTCGGGGTTTTAATCCCGCTCTCCCCGAATTTTTTCGGCTCGCCGCGCTCTCGTCCTGGGAGATCTCGGGCCTGCCCTCGACCGGCAGATAGTATCGGCCGCCCTCGAGGCAAACCGGCGCCGAGTTGGCGCATATGAAACCGCTGGCAAAGCACGGCCGGTTTGCGTATCACTCCGCCGCCAACGGAACCTTGTCGATGTTCGAAAATCTCCAGCCCGCGCCCGCCGACAAGATCCTTGCCTTGATCGGGCTCTATCGCGCCGACCCGCGTCCCGACAAGGTCGATCTTGGGGTCGGCGTCTATAAGGATCGCGACGGCAAGACGCCGGTGATGCGCGCGGTGCGCGAAGCCGAAAAGCGGCTGCTGCGAGGCCAGGACACCAAGACCTATCTCGGCCTTGCCGGCGATACCGCCTTCAACGCGGCAATGGCTAGGTTGGTGTTCGGCCCAACCGCCGACATGACGCGCATTCGTGCGGCACAGGCGCCCGGCGGCTCCGGCGCGCTGCGGCTGGTGGCAGAGCTGCTGAAAAGGACCCGCGCCGACGCGACGGTCTGGCTATCGGATCCGACATGGCCGAACCACATGCCGGTGATGCGCGCCGCTGGCCTGCAGATACGCGAGTACCCCTATTTCGACGTTGCTTCTGGTGCGGTTCGCTTCGACGACATGCTGGATGCGTTGAGAACCGCGAATCCCGGCGACGTCGTGCTGTTGCATGGCTGTTGCCATAACCCGACGGGCGCCAATCTAGACATCTCGCAATGGGCTGCCGTTGCCGATCTCGTCGTTGAGCGTGGTCTGCTGCCCTTTGTCGACATCGCCTATCAAGGCTTTGGCGAGGGGCTTGATGCGGATGCCGCCGGCTTGCGCCTGCTGGCGGCGAAAGTTCCGGAAATGGTCGTTGCCTCGAGCTGCTCGAAGAACTTTGCCGTCTATCGCGACCGCGTTGGTGCAGCGCTGATCATGGCGAAAGACGGTGCGCAGGCGGATATGGCGATGGGCCAGATGCTGTCGGCGGCGCGCGCCATGTATTCGATGCCGCCGGACCATGGCGCGGCTGCGGTGCGCATGGTGCTCGAGGACGCTACGTTGCGGGCCGACTGGGAAGCAGAGCTTGAAGAGATGCGCCTGCGCATGCTGCGGCTGCGCGTCCAGTTCGCCGAAGCGCTGCGGCGGCAGTCCAACTCCGACCGTTTCGATTTCGTCGCCAGCCATCGCGGCATGTTTTCCCGGCTTGGCCTGTCGGAAGCGCAAGTCGAGCGGCTGCGCGCCGAGCATGGCATCTACATGGTCGGCGACAGCCGCATCAACGTTGCCGGCCTGCCCGAGGACGGCATGGACGCGCTCGCCAAGGCGATTGTCTCCGTGCTCGACTGATACTTTTTGCTTGACCATGATCTTTTCCGAAAACCGGCTTCCACGATCATGGTCTGGCCGCCGATCTGTGGACAAGGCGCCCTCACCGGCTGAAGCTGTTGGCCGCACAGCCGTGTACAGGATAGCGTTTCCCAGATGAAACCCTCGAAAGACATTTCCCGGCTGATCGAGATCATGGCAGCGCTGCGGGCGCCGGAAACCGGCTGCCCGTGGGATATCGAGCAGGACTTTTCGACAATCGCGCCATACACGGTAGAGGAAGCCTACGAAGTGGCGGACGCCATCGCGCGGGGCGACCTGGACGATCTGCGCGATGAACTCGGCGATCTCCTGTTGCAAGTGGTCTACCACGCGCAAATGGCCGAGGAGGCCGGCGAATTCTCATTCGGCGATGTGGTCGAGGCCATCACCACAAAAATGATCCGCCGCCACCCGCATGTTTTCGGCGACGAAAAGGCGCGCAGCGCCGGCATGGCGAAGGGCATGTGGGAAAAGATCAAAGCGGAGGAAAAAGCGGAGAAGCGCAGCGCCCGCCTCGTCCGAGGGCTCGACCCCGAGGACCATGGCAAGGGCTTTCTCGACAGCGTGCCGGTCGCCCTGCCCGCGCTGACCCGGGCCCTCAAACTGCAGGAAAAGGCCGCCCGCGTCGGCTTCGACTGGAGCGAGGCGGCACCGATCCTCGAAAAGATCGAGGAGGAGATCGGCGAATTACGCGAAGCGCTGGCCAAAGGCGACAGCGCACCGATCAAGGACGAGTTCGGCGACATGCTGTTTGCGATCGTCAATCTCGGCCGGCACCTCAAAATCGATTCCGAAGCGGCACTCAGCGGCACCAACGAAAAATTCCGGTCGCGCTTCCACCATGTCGAGCAGGCGCTGCAAGCGTCGGGAAACAACCTCGAAGAGGCGACGCTGGACGAGATGGAAGCGCTCTGGCAGCAGGCAAAAAGCGCGAAATAAACGCCCTACCCATTGTTTTGACGTCGCAATCGGCTTTCTATCTCTTGTCGAGCACTGTGTGTGGCCTTGAGCGCGATGGTCACGCTGCCATCCTCATTGTCATCACGCGAGACGATGTCGCCGTTGCGGTAAAGCCAGTCGACGACGCCGAGTTGGTCGGCCTTGAGCGTGACCGTGAACGTCTCCAGTTCGCCCGACATCATCGTCTCGATGATCGCCTTCAGCGCATCGATGCCTTCGCCGGTAACCGCCGATATGGCGATAGGCGGCGCCTTCCTGCCGTCAGCACCATCGGCAAGCAGCCGCGCGCGGTTGCCCTCGTCGAGCCGGTCGATCTTGTTCCACACTTCGATGACGCGCTTGCTATCGCGGGCATCAACGCCGAGATCGGCAAGGATGCGCTCGACATCTTCGGCCTGTGCGGCCGTATCGGGGTCGGAGATATCGCGCAGATGAATGACGAGGTCTGCCTCGACCACTTCCTCCAGTGTCGCCCTGAAGGCCGCGACCAGATGCGTTGGCAGGTCGGAAATGAAGCCGACCGTATCGGAAAGGATGACCGGCGTTCCGTGCCGCAGGCGCACGCGGCGCAGCGTCGGGTCGAGCGTGGCAAACAGCATGTCTTCCGCCAGCACCCCTGCTCCGGTCAGCCGGTTGAACAGCGTCGACTTGCCGGCATTGGTGTAGCCGACGATCGCCACCACCGGAAACGGCACCTTCTTGCGCTTGGCGCGGTGCAGGTCGCGGGTGCGGCGCACCGTTTCGAGCTCATGCTTCAGCTTGGTGATCTTGTCCTGCAACACACGCCGATCCGACTCGATCTGCGTCTCGCCAGGGCCGCCGAGAAAGCCGGCGCCGCCGCGCTGGCGCTCAAGGTGGGTCCAGCTCCGCACAAGGCGGCCCTTCTGGTAGTTGAGATGGGCAAGGTCGACCTGCAGCGTGCCTTCCTTGGTGCGGGCGCGCTCGCCGAAAATCTCCAGGATCAGCCCGGTGCGGTCGAGCACCTTGGCGTTCAACTCTTTTTCGAGATTGCGCTGCTGTACCGGTGTCAGCGGATGATCGACAATGACCACTTCCGCGTGCCCCTCTTTGACGATCTCGGCGAACTCCGCGACCTTGCCGCTGCCGAGCAAGGTCGCCGGGCGTGGATCGTTGACGGTCACCACTGCCGTGTGGACCAGGTCAAGGTCGATGGCGCTGGCGAGGCCGACCGCCTCGTCGCGACGGGCCTCGGCGGAACGGGTCAGGCGCGGGCGATTGGTGTCGTCGTTGCCACGCGGCTGCCGGGTAAGCACCGGCACGATGACCACCGCCCGGGTCGGACCGTTGGCCTCTGTCCCGGTCTGATGTGCTGGTTTTCCGCGAACGCTGCGGTCCGCGTCTTTCTCACGTGCCAATCAGGCGCCCTGGCTTTCCTCACCATCGAACATCTGAACCGGCTGGCTCGGCATGATCGTGGAAATGGCGTGCTTGTAGACGAGCTGGGAATGGCCGTCGCGACGCAGCAGAACGCAGAAATTGTCGAACGAAGTGACCACGCCGGTCAGCTTCACGCCGTTGATGAGAAAGATGGTGAGTGGGTTTTTGCTCTTGCGAACTGAATTCAGGAACAGGTCCTGAAGATTTTGCGATCGTTCCGCCATTGTTCTTGTCTTTCGCCGATCCCCTTCGGTTTGCAAGCCAATGCGCCAAATTAGCTGGCACATGTCAAGCACGCAAACACCATCTTGCCGTCAGTAACGACAAGCAGAACGAGATATATTGATGTTCATTCCATCTGTGCGGTTATCAGGCTGGACTTTTTTCCGCAACGTCAAAAAAGGCCCGCCGTAGTGAAACTGTTATCGAGCCCGGGTGGCCGTTGGCGACGGGAGCGCCATCGATTGCCACCACCGGCATGGCGATCGTGGTCGCGGAGCTGATGAAAACCTCGCGCGCGGCCTTGGCCTCGGCAACCGAAAAGCCGCGCTCCTCGATCTTCAGGCCGAGCTTGGCGGCGACATCAAACAGTGTCGTGCGGGTGATACCGCGCAGGATGCCATGCTCGGCCGGCCGCGTCACCAGCACGCCGTCCCTGGTGATGATCCAGGCGTTCGACGATCCACCTTCCTTGACGGTGCCGTCAACATCGACGAACCACGCCTCCTGGGCGCCTGCTTCCTTGGCTTTCTGTTTGGCCAGCACGTTCGGCAACAGGCCGACCGACTTGATATCGACCCGATCCCACCGGTTCTCCGGCACCGTGATAACCCGGATCCCGCTCTCGGCCCGCTTCGCGGCAGCTGCAGGATCGGCTTTTTTGGCGGTCACCACCAGCGACGGCTTCGTGCCCACCGGCGGGAAGAAAAACTCACGGCTGGCGACACCGCGTGTCACCTGGACATAGACCAGGCCGTCGACGACATGGTTGCGGCGCACCACCTCGCCCATGACGAGCGGCAGCACGCCGCGCGTGATCGGCCAGTCGATCGAGAGTTCGGTGAGCGAGCGGTTCAATCGGGCGACATGGCGCGGCATGTCGACGATGAAGCCCCGCGCCACCTCGCAGACCTCGTAGACGCCGTCGGCGAATTGATAGCCACGGTCCTCGATGTGCACGGAAGCTTCGGCGTGAGCGACATAGCGTCCGTTCACATAGGCAATGCGCGGCATGGATAACCCCTGGAGAAGTCAGCGCATGAGCCCGAAAATCGGAATCGATTTCGGAAAGGATCATGCGCAAAAATCAAAATGCTACAGCCTCCTTTATGCGTCCCAAAGACGCGCGGCGCTGCAGTGCTCTTATGCGATTCCACGACCGCCGTAACCGGTAATTGCGTGGGCCACGGCTGGTTTGGCTCTCAGACGCCCAGCGACTTCAGCTTGCGGTGCAGTGCAGAGCGTTCCATGCCGATAAACTCTGCCGTCTTCGAGATGTTGCCGCCAAAACGGTTGATCTGGGCGATCAGATAGTCCTTCTCGAATTGTTCGCGTGCTTCACGCAGCGGCAGTGCCATTATGTGCTGATCGGACTTGGTTGGAGTGCGCGGCATGACGTCGCCGATCTCGGCTGGCAGGAGGTCGGCGGTGATCGGCGCATCGACATCGTCGCCGCGCGCCAGGATCATCAGGCGCTCGACATTGTTGCGCAACTGCCGAACGTTGCCCGGCCAGTTGTGCGCCTGCAGCACCGCCAGCGCGTCGTCGCCGATGCGGCGCGGCTTGATGCCGGCCTGGCGAGCGATCTGCTTCATGAAATTGTCGACCAGATAAGGAATGTCCTCGCGACGCTCGGCCAGTCCCGGCACCATGACCGGAACCACGGCCAGGCGATGATAAAGGTCCTCACGGAAACGGCCGTCGGCGATCATGGCTTCCAGGTTCTGCGAGGTCGACGAGATGATGCGTACGTCGACCTTGACCCGCTTGGTGCCCCCTACCCGCTCGAACTGCTGTTCGACCAGCACGCGCAGGATCTTGTTTTGCGTCTCACGCGGCATGTCGGCCACTTCATCGATGTAGAGAATGCCGCGATGGGCCTCCTCCAGCGCACCGACCTTGCGTTCGACGCCGTTCGATTCGGTGCCGAACAACTCGATCTCCATACGCTCAGGCGTGATGTTGGCGGCACTCAGCGTCACAAACGGTGCACTCTTGCGCGCCGACAGTGCGTGGATGGCGCGCGCCGCCAGTTCCTTGCCCGAGCCGGAGGGGCCGATAATCATGACGCGGCTGTTGGTCGGCGCGACGCGCTCGATGGTCTGGCGCAATTGGCTCATTGCCGACGACATGCCGATGAGGTCGAAAGTCTCGCCGCTGCGCAGCTTGAGATCCGAAACCTCGCGTCTCAATTTGGACGTTTCAAGCGCCCGTTCGGCAATAAGGATCAGCCTGTCGGCCTTGAACGGCTTTTCGATAAAATCATAGGCGCCGCGGCGGATGGCCGAGACTGCCGTTTCGATATTGCCGTGGCCCGAGATCATCACCACCGGCAGGTTCGGGTGCATCGTCTTGATCTCGTCCAGCAAAGCGAGGCCATCGAGCCGCGAACCCTGCAGCCAGATGTCGAGGAAGATCAGCCTGGGTGCCCGGTCGGCAACCACCGCCAGCGCGCTGTCGGCGTCAAACGCCGTGCGGGTTTCGTGACCTTCGTCGCTCAGGATACCGGCGACGAGTTCGCGGATGTCTTCCTCGTCGTCGACGATGAGAATATCAGACGCCATTACCGACCTTTTCAGTTTCTTTTTCGTGTTCCGTCTTGCTTTCGCCGCGTATCGGAACGGTGGCGGCAACCGGCAGGATGATGCTGATCATCGCACCCCGCCCATCGTGGAATTCCGCTGGTGCATCGTGCAATTCGAGTCGCCCGCCATGGTCCTCCACGATCTTCTTGACGATAGCGAGGCCAAGCCCGGTGCCTTTCTCGCGTGTCGTCATGTAAGGCTCGAGCAAGCGCTGCCGGTTTTCGCGCGGCAAGCCCCTGCCGTTGTCGATGACGTCGATTCGAATCGCGCCATTCTGACGCCCGGCTTGAATCCGGATTATGCCGTGCGGACGATCCTCTGCATCAAGTCCGTCGATAGCTTCGGCAGCATTCTTGATGACGTTGCCGAAAGCCTGCGCCATCAGGCGGCTGTCGAACGTGCCTTTGAGCGGCTCATTGCCGAAGACGCGCTCGAAGGTGATGTCGGCGCGGCTCACTTCGACCAGGAACGAGGCCTCGCGCAACGAATCGCGCAGATCGATGGCCTTCATTTCTGGTTTCGGCATGCGGGCGAACGCTGAGAACTCGTCGACCATGCGGCCGATGTCCTCCACTTGCCGGATGATGGTGTCGGTGCATTGATCGAAAACCTCACGGTCCTCGGTGATGACCTTGCCGTAACGGCGCTTGATACGCTCGGCCGAAAGCTGGATCGGCGTCAGCGGGTTCTTGATCTCGTGGGCGATGCGCCGCGCCACGTCGGCCCATGCAGAGGAACGCTGTGCCTGGACCAGATCGGTAATGTCGTCGACTGTCACGACGTAGGATTTATCCTCCGAACCGTCGTCGCCGGCTTCAATCGTGATCTGCACGTTGAAGGTCCGTTCGGTGCCGGCACGATAGAAGGTGACCTGTTCGCGATAGACCGGCTTGCCCGACTTGCGGCCGATCTCAAAGACGCGGCCGACATGCGGTAGCACGGCGGAAAGGTTCTGCCCAAGCGCCGCGGTGGCGGATATGGCCAGCATCGTTTCGGCCGAACGATTGACGATGGTGACGATGCCATATGGATCGACGCCGATGACCCCGGCGGTGACGCCGGCAAGCACAGCCTCCGAAAAGCGCCGCCGCTCGTCGATCAGATCCTTGGCCGACAGGATCTCGTTGCGCTGCGATTTCAGCTCCATCAGCATCTTGTTGAAGGTGTCGCCGAGCGAGGCGACGTCGCCATCGGAGGGGCGGACTGGCACGGCCACATCGAGATTGCCGGTAGCGACCTCGTCGGCCGCGCCGATGAGCTGACGAATCGGCCGCACCAGGCGGTCGGCCACCGCAATGCCGGTCCAGATGGCGGACAGGATGATGATCAGCGTCAGCGACAGATAGGGAAGCGCGAAAGCCACTTGCGAGGTGCGGCGATTGTCTTCGAGACCGCGATATTCTGCGGTGTTGGATTTGACGATCTGCCGTGCCTTGATCACCTCGGGATCGACGAGGCGAATGGTGTAGAGATAGAGCCCGTCGATCTCGCGCAGCTTGACGATGGCCCCCATGATGTTACGGGTGCGCGGCTCGATCAGCACCGGCTTGCCGTTGGCCGCGCTTGCCACAGCGCCCTCCGGCGGCTCCGGCATGGCAAAGTCCGCGTCGGTCTTGGCGCTCATGACGAAGGAACCATCGGGCTTGATGAGTGCTGCGTGTGCCAGGGAGCGTCCAACCGCCTCCTTGTTCATGAGGTCAAGGAAGCCGGTCCGATCGAGGCCGTAAAGCGTGCGCGAAGCGTCGAGGTCGTAAGCCATCGACAACGTCGTGCCCTGAAGATTTCGTGCGTTTTCCTGCACATAGGCGTCGGCGATCGACAACGACGAATTGACGATCGTCTTGGTGCGGATCTCGAACCAGCGGTCGAGGCCGATGTCGAGCGTGATCGACGCGATGATCGCCACCATGATCGCGGGGATGGCGGCGACCAGCGCAAACATCGCCACGATGCGCACATGCAGGCGCGACGCAGCCTTGCCGTGCCGGCGTGCCATCAGGATGCGATGCACTTCGCGGCCGACCAGCAAGATCAGAAACAGGACGAACGCGGCGTTAAGCGCGATCAGCGCCAGCGTCGTCCGCGCGTCGGGCGTGATCGGCGTGGCGCCAACCAGAATGGCGAAGGAGATCGCCGCCGTCACCAGCGCACCGGCAATGGCGACCACGCCGGGCAGCGCAAGCAGCCGGCGACCGTCTCGCGCGCCGGTAGTGCTGAAAAGCGGTTTGCTCAGTGTCGGTGCGTGCAGAGCCATGTCGCCGTCTAGAGCCAGTGATTGCGTCGGATGTATGCAACGCATTGTGGCGATTATGCAACAAGTGTGGCCGAGACGGAAATCTTTCGGCGATCGATCCCCTGGAAAGCGCTCGTAAGGGGTTCGTCTAGACCTGCCTGGAGGACTTGTAGACGTTGACGCCGAGTTCGCGAATCTTCTTGCGCAGCGTGTTGCGGTTGAGTCCTAGCAATTCGGCGGCCTTGATCTGGTTACCGCGCGTTGCGGTCATCGAGGCGAGGACCAGTGGATACTCGACCTCGGAGAGGATTCGCTGATAGAGGCCGGCCGGCGGCAAGTCGCCGGCAAACGAGGCAAAATAGCGCTGCAGGAAATGCTCCACCGCCTGGCCGATGGAAAGGTCGTCGGGAATGAGGTTGCCGCCACCTGGAACGACAGGCCTTTCGCCAGTCTTCAACTCCGCCTCGATGATCTCGGCGGATATCTCGTCCTGCGAATACAGTGCAGCCAGCCTGCGGATGAGGTTTTCGAGTTCGCGCACGTTGCCAGGCCATGGGTAGCGCTTCATCAGCTCGATGCCGCCGGTGGAAATGCGCTTGGTCTGCAGGCCTTCACTGGCGCCGAGCTTGAAGAAGTGCCGGACGAGGTCCGGAATGTCCTCCGATCGCTCGCGCAGCGCCGGCAGCCTGAGCGGCACAACGTTCAAGCGGTAGAACAGGTCCTCGCGGAAAAGCCCCTGATTGATCAGCGTGCGCAGGTCCTTGTTGGTGGCAGCGACGATGCGCACGTCGGTCTTGATCGGCGTGCGGCCGCCGACCGTGGTGTATTCGCCCTGCTGCAACACACGCAGAAGCCGCGTCTGCGCTTCCATCGGCATATCGCCGATCTCGTCGAGGAACAGCGTGCCGCCTTCGGCCTGCTCGAAACGGCCAGTGGAGCGGCTCTGTGCGCCGGTAAAGGCGCCCTTCTCGTGCCCGAATAGTTCCGATTCGATCAGGTCGCGCGGGATCGCCGCCATGTTGATCGCGACGAAGGGGCCACCACGACGACGGCCATATTCATGCAGCGCGCGCGCCACCAGTTCCTTGCCGGTACCCGATTCGCCTGAGATCATCACCGTCAGGTCGGTCTGCATCATCCGCGCCAGCATGCGGTAGATGTCCTGCATGGCCGCCGAGCGGCCGACCAGCGGCATCGTTTCAGGCGGCTCGTCGGCACGCGTATCGATCTTGGGCCGCCGCGGCTCGGAAAGCGCCCGATTGACGATGTTGAGCAGCTCCGTCAGGTCGAACGGTTTTGGCAGATATTCATAGGCTCCGGTTTCGGAGGCCCGGATCGCCGTCATGAACGTGTTCTGCGCACTCATGACGATGACCGGCAGTTCCGGTCGCGCCTTCTTGATGCGCGGTAGCATGTCGAAGGCGTTCTCGTCAGGCATGACAACGTCGGTGATGACCAGATCCCCCTCGCCCGCGGCCACCCAGCGCCACAGCGTCGAGGCATTGGAGGTGACGCGCACGTCGTGACCGACGCGCGAAAGCGCCTGGTTGAGGACAGTGCGGATGGCCGCATCGTCGTCGGCGACGAGAATATTGCCGCGAATGGTCATTTGCGGTCTCCTTCACCGTCGTCGTCGGCAAACTGGGTTTCTTTCCACGCCGGCATCAGGATGCGGAAGGTGGTCCCGCGCGGCGTCGATTCGCATTCAATGATGCCGCCATGCTCGCCGACGATCTTTGCGACCAGCGCCAGACCGAGACCGGAGCCGTTCGGCTTGGTGGTGATGAAGGGATCGAACAGGATCGGCAGGATATCCTCGGAGACACCCGAACCGTTGTCGCGCACGCAGAATTCCAATGGCAGCGACACCCGGTCCTGCGTTCCGGGCACGGAAACACGGATGCCCGGGCGGAAGGCGGTCGACAGCATGATCTCGCCCTGCGGATCGCTGCCGATCGCCTCGGCGGCATTTTTTACCAGATTGAGGAACACCTGGATGAGCTGGTCGCGATTGGCAAAAACCGGAGGCAATGATGGATCATAGTCTTCTAATATCTTGATCCGCTTGGCAAAACCGTTCTTGGCGATTGCTTTGACATGGTCGAGCACGACATGGATGTTGACGGGGTAGCGGTCGATCGGCCGCTCGTCCGAAAACACCTCCATGCGGTCGACCAGCGAGACAATGCGGTCGGTCTCGTCGGTGATCAAACGCGTCAGCGCGCGATCCTCATCGGACGCCGACAGTTCTAGCAGCTGCGCGGCGCCACGAATGCCGGACAGCGGGTTCTTGATCTCATGGGCAAGCATCGCGGCAAGGCCGGTGACCGAGCGCGCCGCACCGCGATGCGTCATCTGCCGGTCGATCTTGTCGGCCATTGAGCGTTCCTGGAACATCACCACGACGGAGCCTGGAAATTCCGTCACCGGCGCGACGTAGAGATCGACCACCTTCTCGATGCCGAGACGCGGCGACGACACGTCCACCCGGTATTCGTTCACCGGCGCACGGCGCTCGCGCACCTGGTCGACAAGCGTCAGCAGCGGACTGCCGAAAGGAATGAGCTTGTGCAGCGTGTTGCGGGCGAGCATCGTGGCGCTCGAGCGGAAAAAATCCTCGGCATCGGCATTGGCGAAGGTGATGAAGCCTTGCGGATCGACCATGATCACCGGCCGACGAATTGTGTTGAGCACAATATGCGCGGCGTCCGCCATGTCCGTGCTCTGTGTGACGGTGGCGTTCATGCCGCACTCCGCAGATTCGGCGCTTCGGGAGCGCTTGAAAACATGTCGCGCAGCAAGGCAATGACCCGCCCAGGCTCGAAAGACGTGAGGATGGCCTTGCGCCAGTCATCGCTTGTGACGGCATGGCGGTCGAGATACCAGCCGAGATGCTTGCGCGCCTGGCGCAATCCGCTTTCGGCGCCATAGAGCGTCAGCATGTCTTCGTAATGGGCAATGACGTAGTCGGTCAGCGCTTGCGGGCTGTCCGGCATGCCGGATACTGGCTCGGCCAGCGCGGCCGCTACAATGCTGCCGGCAGTCCACGGCGCGCCATAGTGCGCACGGCCGATCATCACCGCGTCGGCGCCGGACTGGTCGAGGATCAAGGCTGCCTCTGCCGGCGAGCCGACATCGCCATTGGCAACCACAGGGATGGAGACGGCCTGCTTGACGCGTGCGATGGCACGCCAGTCGGCCGTGCCCTGATAGAACTGGCAACGTGTGCGGCCGTGCACCGTCACCATCCTGACGCCGGCCTGCTCGGCGCGTCGCGCCAGCATCGGCGCGTTGAGCGCGCTCTCGTCCCAGCCAAGCCGCATCTTGACCGTGACCGGCACGTCGACCGCGCCGACTACCGCTTCGATCAGCGACAGCGCGTGGTCGAGGTCTCGCATCAGTGCCGAACCGGCATAGCCGCCCGTCACCTTCTTGGCCGGACAGCCCATGTTGATGTCGATGATGTCGGCGCCTTCGCCGGCTGCGATTCGTGCGCCCTCGGCCATGTGCACCGCGTCGCGGCCGGCAAGCTGGACCATGTGGACAGGCAGCCCGGAATGACGGATGCGCAGGCCCGAGCCAGCCCTGCCCTTTGCAAGCTCGCCGCTCGCCACCATTTCCGATACAACCAGCCCGGCGCCATGCGCATGGGCGCGCTGCCGGAACGGTTCGTCGGTAATGCCCGACATCGGCGCGAGAAACACGCGGTTGCGGATTCTCACGCCACCCACCTCCAGCGGCGAAGCCAATTTGGTCACATCAGGCATGCACAAAAACCAAGCACCTTCGATTGCTGCACATTCTCTAGCCAGAACGACGGCAATGTGCAACGCGCAATGTCGTGACATTAAGGCGCATTTGGGAAAAATATGGATCGCCGGACGGCATCAATCCTAGGTCTTGTGAAAGCGATACCACTTTTCAGGATCATGCGCTAAGCGTCTCGGCATGAGACATGTCAGCGAAAAGCCAGCTGCCGACGACAAGGTCGCCGTGGTCATCGTTGCTGCCGGGCGCGGCGCGCGCGCGGGGCAGGCCAATGGGCCGAAGCAGTACCAGCAGATTGGCGGCGGCGCCGTTATCGCACGCACGCTCGACGCCTTTCTGACGCATCCGAAAATTGGACCTGTCGTCGTTGCTATCCATGCCGAAGACGGCGCGCTTTTCCGCCGCGCCGCCGGCGCGAACGCCGACCGTGTCGTCGCTGTGATCGGCGGTACGTCACGGCAGGAGTCCGTCCGGCTTGGACTGCTGGCGTTGAGAAGCCATGCGCCGGGCCGGGTCCTGATCCATGATGCGGCTCGGCCGTTTGTCGATGCGGAACTGATAGATCGCACGATCGCCGCCATTGAAGAGCGCCAGGGAGCGCTGCCTGCTTTGCCCGTTGCCGATACGCTGAAGCGCGAAACGGCCGAAGGCATGAGCGGCGAAACAGTGTCCAGGGCCGGGCTCCATGCCGCACAGACACCACAAGGCTTTCCGTTCTGGCCGATCCTGGCCGCGCACGAAAAGGCTCATCAATTGGGCAAGGCGGATTTCACCGACGATGCGGCAATCGCCGAATGGGCGCATATTCCGGTGAAGATCGTTCCCGGCTCGCCGGACAATGTCAAACTGACCTGGGCACGGGATATTGCGATGGCGGATCAGCGGCTTTCCAGCGCCTCACGTTTTCCGGACATCCGAACCGGCAACGGCTACGACGTCCATGCCTTCGAGCCCGGCGACCATGTCACCCTGTGCGGTGTCGCTATTCCGCACGACAGGAAATTGTCCGGCCATTCGGATGCCGATGTCGGCCTGCATGCGTTGACCGACGCGCTGCTCGCCACCTGCGGCGCCGGTGACATCGGCACGCATTTCCCGCCCTCCGACCCGCAGTGGAAAGGGGCCGCTTCACGCATCTTCGTCGAACACGCAGCGAAGCTGGTGCGCGAGCGCGGCGGGCGCATCGCCAACGCCGACATCACATTGGTTTGCGAGGCGCCGCGCGTCGGCCCGCATCGCGAGGCCATGACCGAAACGCTTTCCGCAATGTTGCGAATTTCGCGCGACCGCATCTCGATCAAGGCGACAACCAATGAGAAGCTCGGCTTCGTCGGCCGTGAGGAAGGCATAGCGGCCATCGCGACCGCCAGCGTTGTGTTTCCAGGGGATGTCCCCGAATGAGCAATAGCGATCTCGCAGATGCCCTGCTTCAGGCCTGCCAGCAGCGCGGCATCATGCTGGCGACGGCGGAGAGCTGCACCGGCGGCATGATCATCGCCACGCTGACCGACATTGCCGGCTCTTCCACTGTGGTCGATCGCGGCTTCATCACCTATTCCAACCAGGCCAAGACCGAGATGCTCGGCGTCTCGGCCGTTACACTCGAGGCGAACGGGGCGGTCTCGCGCGAGACTGCGGTGGAGATGGCGGCCGGCGCCTTGGCCCATTCGCCCGCCGGGCTTGCGCTCGCGGTGACCGGCATCGCCGGTCCGGGCGGTGGCTCAGCGGAAAAACCTGTCGGCCTGGTCTGGTTCGGCGTTGCCGTGGCTGGCCGGCCGGTGGTCAGCGAATGCCAGCTGTTCGCCGACAAGGGCCGTGATTTCATCCGCCGGGAAACGGTCCGGCATGCGCTTGAACTGGGTCTGCGCGCGCTCGCTGCGGATCAGGCCGCCGATGGCGTGCCGTAGATGATTTCGGCGCGTTTCTCGAACGCCTCGGAGAACATGCGGAAGGCGCGGTCGAACATGGTTCCCATGAGCGCACCCAAAATGCGGCTCTTGAACTCATAGTCGATAAAGAAGCAGACGTTGCAACCACCGCCGTCCGCCGGGTCGAAGCGCCAGACATTGCTCAGATATTTGAACGGGCCGTCGATATATTTGACGTCGATGGCGTTCTCGTCAGGCTTCAGCAGCACCTGCGTGGTGAAAGTCTCGCGGATCGCCTTGTAGCCAATGCTCATGTCGGCGATGAGCAGCGTGCGTCCGTCGCGTTCCTTGCGCGAACGAACCGTAAGTGCCTCGCAAAGCGGCAGGAATTGCGGATAGGATTCGATATCCGCGACCAGAGCGAACATCTGTTCAGGCGTATGCGCGACGCGGCGATGGGCTTCGAATTGTGGCATGAAACCAGTTTGTTAGGCGGACTTCCTGAGAAACGCTTCGCGCGCCGCGCGCAACCTGGCGAAATCGTCGCCGGCATGGTGCGACGAGCGCGTCAGCGGGCTCGACGCCACCAGCAGGAAGCCCTTGGTCCGGCCGATCGTCTCGAAAGACTTGAACTCCTCCGGTGTGACAAAGCGGATCACCGGATGGTGCTTCTTCGACGGCTGAAGATATTGGCCGATGGTCATGAAGTCGACATTGGCCGAACGCAGATCGTCCATCAGTTGCAGGATTTCGTTCCGCTCCTCGCCAAGGCCAACCATGATGCCGGACTTGGTGAAGATCGAGGGGTCGAGTTCCTTGACTCGCTGCAAGAGCCTGATCGAGTGGAAATAGCGCGCACCCGGCCGAACCGTCAGATAGTTCGACGGCACGGTCTCGAGATTATGGTTGAAAACGTCGGGCTTGGCCGCCACGACGATCTCCAGTGCGCCGTCCTTGCGCAGGAAGTCGGGCGTCAGGATTTCGATCGTCGTCAGAGGCGTTGCCGCCCGGATGGCGCGGATGACCTCGGCAAAGTGCTGAGCTCCGCCATCGGCGAGATCGTCGCGGTCGACTGAGGTGATGACGACATGGCTTAGGCCCATTTGCTTGACGGCGTGTGCGACGCGCGCCGGCTCGTCGGGATCGAGTGCGGTCGGTATACCGGTAGCCACGTTGCAGAACGCGCAGGCGCGCGTGCAGATCTCGCCCATGATCATGAAGGTGGCGTGCTTCTTTTCCCAGCACTCGCCGATGTTGGGGCAACCGGCCTCTTCGCACACCGTCACCAGCTTATGCGACTTCACGATCTCGCGCGTCTCGGCATAGCCTTTCGACATCGGCGCCTTGACGCGGATCCAGTCGGGCTTGCGCAGCACATCCTGGTCGGGCTTGTGCGCCTTTTCGGGATGCCGCAGGCGCGGCGCATTGGCGATCGTGTCGAGGACGGTGACCATATGAAATCCGGTTCATTCGCGATCGCCTGTCCGACGTTCGCTTTCCCAAGTCATCTAGGACTTTTCGCTGCAAAGAAAAAGGCCGCGGCGGCGCATGCCGCCACAGCCGTTTTCGCATGGCATGAGTTCAGCAATTAACGGCGCACCATGCGTCCTACCCAGATCAGCAGGCAGGCACCAATGAAACCGGTGATCAGATAGGCGATCCAGCCGGCGCCGAAGGCGCCGATGTTGAGCGCCTGCAGGATGGCATTCAGCACGATCGCGCCGACGATGCCAAGAATGATGTTCATCAAGATGCCGGTGTTGCTCTTCATGAACATCTCGGCAAACCAGCCTGCCAAACCGCCGATGATGATGGCTGCTACCCAGCCCACGCCGTTCACGTCCATATGCCCTCTCCTGTGGCGATGAATGCATCCGGAAACGAATTACCTTGCCGTCGAGTTCCTTGACATACATGTGTGAGTCTCGCGCAGCCAATTTATCATGCGTTCAGCGCACGGCCATAGGCGTCGAGAACACTCTCCTTCATCATCTCCGACAGCGTCGGGTGCGGGAAGATTGTGTGCATCAGCTCTTCCTCGGTGGTTTCCAGGTTCATAGCCACGACGAAGCCCTGGATCAGTTCGGTTACTTCTGCGCCAACCATGTGGGCACCCAGCAACTGGCCGGTCTTCTTGTCGAAAATGGTCTTGACGAAGCCTTGGTCTTCGCCCAGCGCAATCGCCTTGCCGTTTGCGGCGAACTGGAAGCGGCCGACGCGGATGTCCTTGCCATCGGCTTTCGCTTTGGCTTCCGTCAGTCCGACCGAGGCGACTTGCGGATTGCAATAGGTGCAGCCCGGGATCTTCAGCTTGTCGATGGCATGCACGCCGGCGAAATTGGCAATCTTTTCCACACACACCACGCCCTCATGCTCGGCCTTGTGGGCGAGCATCGGCGGTCCGGCGACATCGCCGATGGCATAGATGCCGGGCACGTTGGTCTTGCCGTAGCCGTCGACGACGATGCAACCGCGTTCGGTCTTCACGCCGAGCGCCTCGAGGCCGAGATTTTCGATATTGCCCTGTACCCCGACGGCTGAAATCATGCGGTCGGCGGTGATCTTCTCGACCTTGCCGTCCTTCATCTCGACATGCGCGGTGACCGAATTGGCGCCCTTCTCGACCTTGGTCACCTTGGCATCGAGGATGATCTTCATGCCCTGCTTCTCGAACTGCTTTTGCGCAAACTTCGACACTTCGGCGTCCTCGACCGGCATCACAGCCGGCAGCAGTTCAACCACCGTCACCTCTGCGCCCATAGTGCGGTAAAACGAGGCGAACTCGATGCCGATGGCGCCCGAGCCCATCACCAGCAGCGACTTCGGCATCTCTTTCGGCACCATCGCCTCGAAATAGGTCCAGATCAACTTGCCGTCCGGCTCGATGCCGGGCAATGCGCGCGGCCTGGCTCCGGTCGCCAGGATGATGTGCTTGGCGGTGTAGGTGCCCTCGCCTTTGACGCCCTTGGGCGCCGGCGGCTGCGGCTCCATCGGCTTCTTCGACGATTTCGACACGACGATCTCGCCGGGTTTCGTCAGTTTGGCTTCGCCCCAGATGACGTCGACCTTGTTCTTCTTCATCAGGAAGCCGACGCCGCCGTTGAGCCGCAGCGAGACCGTTCGCGAGCGATCGACGACGGCGGCGGTGTCGACGCTGACCTTGCCGTCGATCTTCAGGCCGTAATCCTTCAGATGATCCGAATAGTGCATGATCTCGGCCGAGCGCAGCAGCGCTTTGGTCGGAATGCAGCCCCAGTTGAGGCAGATGCCGCCCAAGTGCTCGCGCTCGACAATCGCCGTCTTGAAGCCAAGCTGCGCCGAACGCACTGCAGTGACATAGCCGCCGGGGCCGGAGCCGATGATGATAACGTCGTAGTTCTCAGCCACGGCTTTTCTCCTTCACAATTCCAGCATGACGCGCACGAGCGGCGCCAGCGCTTGCCCGATGCTCCGCGTGTTTTCCGCGTCAAGGTGGACGCCGTCCAGCGGCGTCGTTTCGGCCACCGTGCCCGCATTGAAGAAGCCGCAGCCGGCCTCGTCGGCAAGGGCGGAATATTGCGGCGCCAGCCGCTTTGACGCGTCATCTCCGCCGGCGAACATTTCTTTGAACTCGGCGTTTTCCGTGCGGCTGACTACGGGCGGCGCGACGATCAGGATCTGCGGCGCCGGCCAATCGAACGGGTAATCATGACCGCGCACAATATCGATCAGGCGTTGCACGCCTTGTTTGGCCGCGACCGGATTGCCGTGAATCCACGGCTTCATATCGTTGGCGCCGAGCATGATGACGATCAAATCGATCGGCGCATGAGTCGTCAGGATCGTTGGCAACAGCCTTGCGCCATTGCGGTCCGCTCCGGCCAAGTGATCGTCGAAGGCGGTGGTTCGGCCATTCAGGCCTTCGGCGATGACCTCGACGCCGCTGCCCAATGCCGCCTGCAGCACGCTCGGCCAGCGATCTTCCAGCGGATGTCGGCCGAGGTTTGCCGCGTCATAGCCCCAAGTAAGCGAATCGCCGTAGCAGAGGACCGTCTTCATGTGCCTGCCCCGCCGAAACCTGGTTGCGAGCGCGCCAATCGCCAGCGCACGAAAAGCCACTGGACCAGCACCGTAGCGATGCCCGGCAGGACGAGACCCGCGACTATGGGAAGATCGCCCGACCATTGGCTCTTGCCTGGGGGCTGGGAGAAAGTCCAGCCGATCAGGGAAACTCCAACGAGCACAAAAAACGCTACCCCTATGGTCGCCGTCAGCTTTGTTGCCCGTCGTGGGTCCGACATGAATTGTGCGATGAAGAACGCGACCGTCACGAGGACGGTGACGAGAGCCGAGATCATAAACACAAGGATGTACTCTACGTCGGCATTGGTTGCGACGGCGAGCCACTGCGCCACCAATCCGCCGGCCAAACCGGAAAGAAAGAAGGCAAAAAGGCTGGTGAAGAATTTCCGCACCGCCCTGTTCCCTTCTCTTAGACCAGCATGCCCATCGGGTTTTCGACCATGCGTGTGAAGGCGACGAGCAGCTCGGCGCCGAGCGCACCGTCGACGGCGCGGTGATCGGTCGACAACGTCACCGACATGATCGTGGCGATCTTGATCTCGCCGTTCTTGACCACCGCGCGTTGCTCTCCGGCGCCGACCGCCAGGATCGTCGCATGCGGTGGGTTGATGACGGCAGAAAAATCCTTGATGCCGAACATGCCGAGATTGGACACTGCCGTGGTGCCGCCCTGATATTCTTCCGGCTTCAGCTTGCGGCTGCGGGCGCGGCCGGCAAGATCCTTCATCTCGTTGGAGATAACGGACAGCGTCTTTTCGTCGGCACGCCGGATGATTGGCGTGATCAAGCCGCCGGGGATCGACACTGCAACACCGACATCGGCATGCTTGTGCTTGACCATGGCGTTTTCTGTCCACGACGCATTGGCATCCGGCACCGCCATCAGCGCCATGGCCAGAGCCTTGATGACCATGTCATTGACGGAAAGCTTATAGGCCGGCGTTTCCCCCTTCTCGGTCTTCTTCACCGGGGCGGCCGCATTGATCTGCGTGCGCAGGGCCAGAAGTGCGTCGAGCTCGCAGTCGAGCGTCAGATAGAAATGCGGGATGGTGGTCTTGGCCTCGACCAGCCGCCGCGCAATTGTCTTGCGCATATTGTCGTGGGGGACCAGCTCGTAGGAGCCTTCGGCAAACAGTTTGAGCACCTGCTCGTCGGACATTGGCTTGGGTGCTGCTGCCGCAGGTGCCGGAGCACCGGCGGCCGCTGCTTTTGCTGCTGGTGCCGCCTTGGCGCCGCCACTGGAAATTGCGGCCTCGACATCGGCCCTGACCACGCGACCATGCGGGCCGGAGCCCGTCACCGCCGACACATCGACACCGGCTTCCTTGGCGATGCGGCGGGCCAGCGGCGAGGCGAAGATGCGGCCGTTCGCGGATTGGCTGATCTCCCCCCGTGTGGGGGAGATGGCCGGCAGGCCAGAGGGGGGCGCCTCGCTCCCTGCGGCAGGAGGGACAGCGCCCCCCTCTGTCGACTTCGTCGACATCTCCCCCACGGGTGGGGAGATTGGCGCTTTTTCCTGCTTCGCCTCAGCCTTTGCCGGCGCAGCGCCATCACCGCTTTTGGCGGCAGAAGCAGCATCCTCGCCCTCCGCCGCCAGCACCGCGATCAGCGCATTGACCTTGACGCCTTCAGTGCCGGCCGGAACCACCAGCTTGGCAACCGTGCCTTCGTCGACGGCTTCGACTTCCATCGTTGCCTTGTCGGTCTCGATTTCGGCAATCACGTCGCCCGGCGAAACCTTGTCGCCTTCCTTGACCAACCACTTGGAAAGATTGCCCTCTTCCATCGTGGGCGACAGCGCCGGCATGGTGATGTTGATCGGCATTTTGTCCTCCCGCCCTGCTCAGCGATACGTGACGGCTTTGACCGCCTCGACGACCTCGCCGACATTGGGCAGCGCCAGCTTTTCGAGGTTCGCCGCATAGGGCATCGGCACGTCCTTGCCGGCAATGGTAATGACCGGTGCGTCGAGGAAATCGAAGGCGCGCTGTGAGACCTGATTGGCGATATGGTCGCCGACCGAGTTCTGCGGAAAGCCTTCCTCGACCACCACCAGGCGATTGGTCTTTTTGACCGAGGCGATGATCGTGTCGAAGTCGAGCGGGCGGATAGTGCGCAAGTCGATGATCTCGGCATCGATGCCCATGCCGCGCAACTCCGCCTCCGCCTTGATCGCGTAGGTCATGCCGATGCCGAACGAGACGATGGTCACGTCCTTGCCGGATTTGTAAATGCGCGCCTTGCCGATCGGCAACACGAAATCGTCCATCTTCGGCACGTCGAAGGAGTGGCCGTAAAGGATTTCGTTTTCGAGGAAGATGACCGGGTTCGGATCGCGGATCGCCGCCTTGAGCAGACCCTTGGCGTCGGCGGCGGTATAAGGCATCACCACCTTCAATCCAGGAATATGGCTGTACCAGGCGGCATAGCACTGCGAATGCTGCGCGGCGACGCGGGCAGCAGCGCCGTTCGGGCCGCGAAAGACGATCGGGGCGCCCATCTGGCCGCCGGACATGTAGAGCGTCTTGGCGGCTGAATTGATGATCTGGTCGATCGCCTGCATGGCGAAGTTGAAGGTCATGAATTCGACGATCGGCTTCAGGCCGGCCATCGCCGCGCCAACACCAACGCCGGCAAAGCCGTGCTCGGTGATCGGCGTGTCGACCACGCGTCTCGGACCGAATTCCTGCAACAGGCCTTGTGTGATCTTGTAGGCGCCCTGGTACTCGGCGACTTCCTCGCCCATGACGAAGACGTCGCCGTCGCGGCGCATTTCCTCCGCCATTGCGTCGCGCAACGCTTCACGCACCGTGGTCGAGACCATTTCGGTGCCGGCCGGGATGTCCGGATCGGCGGCAATTTCCAGCTTGGGCGCGGCGGCAACAGGTGTTGCCGCTTCGCTCTTGGCCGGAGCAGCAGCGGGGGCCGGAGCAGCCGCGGGGGCCGGAGCAGCCGCGGGCGCTGCCGCTTGCGACTCGACAGCCTCCTCGCCAATGCCTTCGCCCGCCTCGTCGATGTCTTCGCCATCGAGGGCCAGCACAGCGATCAGCGTGTTGACCTTGACGCCTTCGGTGCCGGCAGGAACCACGATCTTGGCAAGTGTGCCTTCATCGACGGCTTCGACTTCCATCGTTGCCTTGTCGGTTTCGATCTCGGCAATGGCGTCACCGGCTGCGACTTTGTCGCCTTCTTTCTTCAACCACTTGGAAACATTACCCTCTTCCATGGTCGGCGAGAGGGCGGGCATGAGAATTTCGATCGGCATGTCCTTGCCCTCTCGTTAAAGTACGATATCGCTCCAGAGCTCGGACGGATCCGGCTCCGCGTCGTTCTGGGCAAATTCTGCAGCGTCGGCGACAACGTCGCGGACTTCCTTGTCGATGGCCTTGAGCTCGTCCTCGCTTGCCCATTTCTTGTCGAGCAACCGTGCCTTGACCTGTTCGATCGGGTCACGTTCGGAGCGCATTTTCTGCACTTCTTCCTTGGAGCGGTATTTTGCTGGATCCGACATCGAATGGCCGCGGTAGCGGTAGGTCTGCATTTCGAGAATGAGCGGCCCGTTGCCGGCGCGGCACCATTCGGCGGCGAGGTCGCCGGCGGCCTTGACGGCGCGCACATCCATGCCGTCGACCTGGATGCCTGGAATCTTGAAGGAGGCGCCGCGATGCGAAAAATCCGTCTCGGCCGACGAGCGCGAGACCGAGGTGCCCATGGCGTAGCGGTTGTTCTCGATGATGTAGACCACCGGAAGCTTCCATAGCGAGGCCATATTGAAGCTTTCGTAGACCTGGCCCTGATTCGCGGCGCCATCGCCGAAATAGGTCAGCGTCATATTGTTGTTGCCGCGATAGCGGTTGGCGAAGGCAATGCCGGTGCCGAGCGACACTTGCGCGCCGACGATGCCGTGGCCGCCGTAAAAATGCTTCTCCTTGGAGAACATGTGCATGGAGCCGCCCTTGCCTCTCGACAGGCCGCTACGGCGCCCGGTCAGTTCGGCCATGACGCCGCGCGGCGACAACTCCATGGCCAGCATATGGCCATGGTCGCGATAGGCGGTGATCATCTGGTCGCCATCGATCAGCGCCATCTTCATGCCGGTAACGACCGCCTCCTGGCCGATGTAGAGATGGCAGAAACCGCCGATGAAGCCCATGCCGTAAAGCTGGCCGGCCTTTTCCTCGAAGCGGCGGATGAGCAGCATGTGCCGGTAGGCGGCAAGCTCCTGGTCTTTGGTGAATTCAACAGGCTTTGGGGTGGAAAGGCCCATCGTTTTGCCGTCGGATTTGGATTTGGCAGGCGCTTTTCTGGCGGCGGTGGCCATGCATCACTCCCTGTTGGCGTCTCTTGGCGGACAGCGAGGGAGATCAGTTCTCCCACCGATTTGAGGCAGGCTAACATGCAGGGAAGGCTTTCGCCATGCCGAAAACGCATGGCTGTCATGCATCTAAGCGCCTAAAATCATTGCAAATATCGCCGATTAACTGAAATTGCGTTATCTTGCAACCGGCAGCATGATGGTGATCTCGTCGGCATGGGACAGATTGAGCGCCTTGCGCGCCTGCTCGTCCAGCATGTCCTTCTCGAGCGTGCCCTCATGCATCAGCTGGACGCGGCGCTCCAGGTCGATCCGGCGTGCCTTGACGGCATCAAGCCTGCCCTGCAATGCGACAGTCTCGGCTTCGAGCCGATACTTGGAATAGATGCCGAACTCGCCATGATAGGCATGGAAGCCGAAATAGGTCAGGAACACCACGCAGAGCGAGGGGATGATCAGCCGGCCGGTGTTTCTTTGCTTGTGCTGGCGTGTCCACATGGTCCGAATCCTCTGCGCCGCCTTTGTCGCCCGATTGTGCTTAATGGACGGTTACGGATTGCTGGATTCGGAGCCCTGAAAGCAAAAGGGCGGGAATGTCCCCGCCCTCGCTCGCTCGGATTTTCTGTCGAAAATCAGCTTTTAACGATCGACTTGCCGGCATACCGCGCCTGCTTGCCGAGCTCCTCTTCGATGCGGATGAGCTGGTTGTACTTGGCCATGCGGTCCGAGCGTGACAGCGAGCCAGTCTTGATCTGCCCGCAATTGGTGGCAACGGCGAGGTCGGCGATGGTCGAATCCTCGGTCTCGCCCGAGCGGTGCGACATCACCGCGGTATAGCCGGCCTTGTGCGCGGTCTCGACGGCGTCGAGCGTTTCGGTAAGCGAGCCGATCTGGTTGACCTTGACCAGGATCGAATTGGCGACACCCATGCGGATGCCGTCGCGCAACCGCGCCGTGTTGGTGACGAACAGATCGTCGCCAACCAGCTGCGTTTGCTTGCCGATGAGGTCGGTCAGCATTTTCCAGCCGTCCCAGTCGTCCTCGGCCAGGCCGTCCTCGATGGTGATGATCGGGTAGTCGGCAGCGAGCTTGGCCAGATATTTGGCTTGCGCCTTCGGGTCGCGGGTCTTCTTCTCGCCTTCATAGACGTAGTTGCCGTCCTTGAAGAACTCGGTCGCCGCGCAGTCGAGTCCGAGTGCGACCTCCTCGCCTGGCCTGAAGCCGGCCTTCTCGATCGATTCCATGATGAAGTCGAGCGCGGCCGGCGCGCTTTTCAGGTTGGGGGCAAAGCCGCCCTCGTCGCCGACATTGGTGTTATGGCCGGCATCCTTCAGCCTCTTCCGCAGCGTGTGGAATATCTCCGAGCCCCAGCGCACGCCATCGCGCAGCGTCGGCGCGCCGATCGGCAGAATCATGAATTCCTGGAAATCGATCGGGTTGTCGGCATGCGCACCGCCGTTGATGATGTTCATCATCGGCACCGGCAGCACATGCGCCTTGGTGCCGCCGACATAACGGTAGAGCGGCAGGCCGGCCGCTTCGGCCGCGGCCTTGGCCACGGCCAGCGACACACCGAGAATGGCGTTGGCGCCGAGCCGGCTCTTGTTGGGCGTACCATCGAGCTCGATCATGGTTTGGTCGATGTGGATCTGATTCTCGGCCTCCATGCCGCCGATCGCCTCGAACAGCTCGCCGTTCACTGCCTCAACCGCCCTGAGCACGCCCTTGCCGAGATAGCGGGGGCCGCCGTCGCGCAGTTCGACCGCCTCATGCGCGCCGGTCGATGCGCCGGACGGCACCGCGGCGCGGCCCATTGAGCCGTCTTCGAGCACGACGTCGACCTCGACGGTCGGATTTCCGCGGCTGTCCAGGATTTCACGCCCGACAATGTCGATGATGGCCGTCATTGCGATGTCCCCGATTGATCGATTGAAGCGTCGCGCACCTCTTAGCCAAAGCGCTGCAAAACGCAATCGGGGCACTTGCAAATATTGCCCGTGCGCCCATTGCCGCTCTTGGGATTCACGAAGCACAAAGCGCTGTCATCATTTGTCATGCGCGGCATGCCGGTTTCTGGTTTATGGCTGTTGTCGCGCGGGGCGAAACAGGAGGAGTTTCGCCATGTCCCAGTTGAGCGGTATTGTGAGTTTGTTCCTGATTGCGGCTGCGTTCCTGACGTCGTGCGACAATCAGCAACCCCCGCAGGGATCGTCGCCTTTGCCGGCCCTGCAAATTGCGCAGTAGCATCCCGCCACATCGAAAGGCCCCCGATTTCCCGGGGGCCTTTTTGATTCCAGGAGACTTAGTCAGTGCCAGTAAGGCTCGACCTTGTAGTAGTTGTATGAGGCGTCACGTGCTGCCTCGCCGTCGGCGCCGGTCAGCTCGTTGATCGAGTAGGAAGGAGCGGCCATCAGCTGGTCTTTGGTGAACGGCACGACATAGCCACCCCTGTTCTCATCATAATCAAGGCTCGCCCACGGAATGGCGTGGTATTTCTCGCCAATGCCGAGAAATCCGCCAAAACCGATCACGGCGAACATGATTCCGTTCGACAATTTGTCGAGCATGACGTCCTCAATGTCGCCGATATGAGTGCCTTCCGTGTTGTAGACCGATGTGCCGATAACCCGCGAAGCGGCAATGGCTTCGGTGTGTCCCGTCTGGGTCGTCATGGTGTGCTCCTCGTCGTCGTTGACATTAGATTTTGACAATGAGGGCCGCGGGCTAAGGTTCCAGACAGGTTCGAAATTCTTCAAAGTTTTCTTGGCGACGCTGCTGTGGCGCAACTGCTGGTTCAACCCACGCTCTTGGCGATGCGATCGAACGCCATCAGCCGTTCAAGCAATGCGGGAAGATCCTTTAGCGGCACCATGTTGGGGCCGTCGGAAGGCGCGTTGTCGGGGTCCTGGTGCGTCTCGATGAAGACGCCGGCGACGCCAACCGCGACAGCCGCGCGCGCCAGCGTCTCGACAAAGCGCCGGTCGCCCCCAGACGAACCGCCCTGCCCGCCCGGCTGCTGCACCGAATGAGTGGCATCGAAAATGACCGGCGCGCCGATCTCGGCCATGATCGGCAGCGCCCTCATGTCGGACACCAAGGTGTTGTAACCAAAGGATGCGCCGCGCTCGGTCACCAAGACATTGGCGTTGCCGGAGCCGGTGATCTTGGCGACGACGTTCTTCATGTCCCATGGCGCGAGGAATTGGCCCTTCTTTACATTGACCACCTTGCCGGTTCTTGCCGCAGCAATCAGCAAATCGGTCTGCCGGCTGAGGAAGGCAGGAATCTGCAGAATGTCGACATTCGGCGCGACGATCGCGCATTGTTCCTCAGTGTGGACGTCGGTCAGGATCGGCAGCGAAAAATTCTTGCGCAAATCGTCGAAGATCGGCATTGCCGCTTCAAGTCCCGCACCGCGCGTGCCGCCAAGCGAGGTGCGATTGGCCTTGTCGTAGCTGGTCTTGTAGACGAGCCCGATGCCGAGCCGTTCGGTCAATTCCTTCAGCGCACCGGCCATGTCGAAAGCGTGCTGCCGCGATTCCAGCTGGCATGGACCGGCGATCAGCGATAGGGGCGCGCTGTTGCCGAAAATGACCTTTCCGATCGCAACGGAAGAATTTGGCATCAGAGGATTGAGCTTGTTCATGCGATCTCCCGGAAAATGAAGGCCGCGCCCTGCCCTGGCGCCGGCGGCACGATGATATCACCGCCGCGTATGTCGTGTTTGACGAAATTGGCTGCAAGCAGCTTTGCGACGGTGTCGCAGTGCCTAATCGAAAAGACGATCCCAGCAAAGCGGAGTTCAGACGGCGCGCCGGCGGGAATGCCGAAGCGTGCCGCAAAGGCTGCAGGATCCAGAACGGTCACAGCGGCATTCGGCCGCTTATAGACAGTGCCGCTCTGCGCCTCCATCCCGGCTGCGATCGAAATCACATGGCCTTGTTCGGAAGGTTCGCGGCTGACTGCCACGACTTCGACAATGCCGGTTGCGCCATTAGCGTGGGCCTGCAAAGCGGTGCGGTCGACCTTCGGCGCATTGATCCGTTCGCAGGCGAAGAGAAAAGCGTCCGTTGCCTTGCCTAGAGCCGCGAAGGCAAGCTTGAATGATGCGGTGTCGCTCTTTCCTGTCGCATCAGCGAAGGCGCGCGAAAAGCTGAGCATGTCTCCCGCCGACAGTCCGGCTTCGATGAAGCGCGCGTGGTCCGCGACGGCGCTTTCGGTGCCCAGCACCACGGCAGAAAATCCTTCATCACCGTTTCTTTCGCGATAGGTGTGATCCCGCGCGACAAAGACATTGCGGTTCGCGATCGCCGTTGCCACGGCCTGTCGGTCGGCGACCGCGAGCGGCTCGAGATAGGTACCGTCGGTGAGGAAGACACAACAGTTTTCCGTTCCGAAGGGATGGATACCCGTCGGCGCAACGGTAAAGCCGAGCAAGGTCAAGCGCGCCCGCGCAACATCGAGGCTCGCGGTCGGCAACACCAGGTGATCGAGCGGATGAGGGCTTGCGGGGGTGTTCTCGGTCATGTCCCGCGCGGTGTGCCTCATTCCTGAAAATGGTTCAAGGGCTTAGCCGGCACCTCGGCGGCGATCGCAGTGCCCGGCCGCGAGGAGCCGACTTGCCGCCGTCAAAAATCATCCTAGCTCATTGCCAGGGGAAGAGACCTTTTCATTGCCCTGGCCGTTATTGCGACAGCAGTTATCGCCGTGCTGATCTGGAACGCGCCAAAGCGGCCGGGCGTCGATCCGACCGAGACCTCCGCGGCTCAGACGGAATGAATCGGGCTGCGGCGCGGCCCCGCTCCGCGACGTGAAATCTGCCTTAGGCCGGTCAACTTGCCACTATATCGGCCGAATAACGCAATTCGCGCAGCGGTTTTACCCGGCTGGTGGTCTCTGCATAGAGCGGATGCGCCTTGTAGGCGGCGAGCGCTGCCTCGTCTTCGAACTCGGCGTAGACGACCACATCGATTTCATCCGAGAGCGGGTCGACCTTGGTGTTGAGCGTCACCTCGAAACGGCGCGAGTGGGGTATCTTGCCGAGCGCCAGCAGACCCGTACGCACTGCCTCGACGTCCACTTTACGACGCGCGCTGAAGAAAACGATATGCCGGATCAACCCAGCCTCCTCGACCGTTGGACCGGCGTTCTTTTGTGTCAGCGGGAGCGTGCCGTCAATCGGCAGGATGTCGCGTCGGCGAACCGTGGCGAAGAAGAGAAACTACACCATACTGGTTACATAGTGCACGACGCGGGTCACCTCCCTGATGGTCCTGTCGAGGTAGCGGCCTTGGTTGTAAATGCCGTCCCAGATCAGGAAGAAGGTGACGGTCGTGATGATGATGACATAACGCATGGCTAAAACTAGCGCATATGGGTGGTTGCAACCATAGTGATTCCGGCCCTGCTGGGACCCTCCCCGAATTTTAACGGTCTTTGGTCTGTCTGCTGCGATGCTTGCTGGCCAAACTGGCGCTACCGCTGCAGGCGGCATCTGGCTCAACAACACTTCGCTGCTGTCGAGCCGGCCGGCCGTCACCCCTTCGGTGCTTGCCCATCGCGGCCTGGCTCAGGATTTCGACCGTACGAACCTCGGATCGGAAACATGCACGGCCGATCGCATGCTGACGCCGCGCCATTCCTTCCTCGAAAACACGATACCCTCGATGGAAGCCGCCTTCGCGCTCGGTGCGGACGCGCTCGAACTCGATGTCCATCCCACTACGGACGGCAAGTTCGCCGTCTTCCACGATTGGACGCTGGATTGTCGCACCAACGGCAAGGGAGAAACGCGCCGCCATGCCATGTCCGAATTGAAGACGCTTGATATCGGTTATGGCTACACTGCCGATGGCGGCAAGACCTTTCCGTTTCGCGGCAAGGGTGTCGGCATGATGCCGTCGCTGGATGAAGTCTTGCAGCGCTTCCCGAACCGGCGTTTTAATATCAACATCAAAAGCAACGATCCCAAGGAAGGCGAGATGCTGGCCGCCTGGCTCGCCACATTGACGCCGGCCGAGCGCGCCAATCTGACGGTCTATGGCGGCGACAGGCCTATAGAAGCAGTGAAGGCAGCGTTGCCGGACATGCACACACAGAGCCGCGCGTCCCTGACGCGCTGCATTCTTCGCGATGCTGCGCTCGGCTGGAGTGGCTACGTTCCGGATGCCTGCCGCCAGGGCACCTTGCTCATCCCCGTCAATGTCGCAAAGTGGATGTGGGGCTGGCCCGGCCGTTTTCTCGACCGTATGGACAGCGTCGGCAGCCGCGTCTACCTGCTCGGTCCCTATTCCGGCGGCGGCTTTTCACAAGGCCTCGACGACCCCGCCTCAATCGACCAACTGCCGGACGATTATTCCGGTGGGATTTCGACGGATGCGCTGGATCTGGTCATGCCTGCCGTCAAGCGGCGTTTCGCACCACCTGCCTGAAGAGGCTGCCTGCCTCAAACGGATCGGCCGTATCGGGACAGTATCTTAACGCTGAGACAGTTTCGAGCCGACGCTCAAATCCTCGCCTCAAAGAGTGATGCGGTACTTGGAAAACCCCGCTTCGCCCTCGCCCGCCGGCTCGATCTTCAGCGACTTCACTTGCGCAATAAACTCTCTCGCCTTGGCGCCGGTCTGGAACACGACGCTGGTTTCCGGCAGCGGCACAAACGACCAGTTGGCATCCGCCGACGGGTTGATGGTGCCTTTGCTGACGATATAGCGCACGATCACGTCGCGGTTGGTGTCGGGCGCTTCGTAGATGATCTTCGAGGCATTGATCTCCGGGAAATTGCCGCCGCCGCCGGCCCGGTAGTTGTTGGTTGCGACGACGAATTTCCGCATGTGATCAATTGGTTTGCCGTCGAACATCAAGTCAATGATGCGGTTCGAGCCGGCGTTCACCAGCCCGCCCTTCGAATCATATTTCGGTGGCTGCGACAGGTCGATCCGGTAGGTGACGCCGTCGATCACGTCGAAATTATAAGACGGGAAGTCGGTGTTGATGAGCGCCTGGTCAGCTTTGCCCGGCTCGATCAGGTTGAAGATGCCGGCCGACATTTCCAGCCATTCCTTCACCTCTGCCCCGGTGATTTCGACGGCGCGCACCGTGTTTGGATAGAGATAGAGGTCGGCGACGTTCTTTATGGCGATATCGCCTACCGGCACGTCGGTGTAATAGTCGGCGCCGTTGCGCCCGCCCGCCTTGAACGGTGCCGCCGCCGACAGCAGCGGCATATCCTTCCATTCGGTGTTCTTCAGGATGTCCTTCAAGTACCAGGTCTGCGCCTGGCTCACGATCTGCACCGATGGATCGTCGGCGACCAGCGCAAAATAGGAATAAAGCGGCGCCGAGGTTTTGCCGACCGGCCGACGCACATAGGCAAGCGTCGCCTCGTGGTCCTGTTTGAGCGCGTCGACGATGCGCTGGTCGTCAGCGACGGTCGGCTTGTTCGTCTTGTCGGCCCGCTCAAAGATAGGCCTGGCCTCAGAGGTCGCCGAGACGATTTTCCATGTCGATCCGTCGCGCTCCAGCAACAGATCGATCAGCCCCATATGCGAGCCCCAGAAGCCGGCCATGACGGCGGGCTTGCCTTGCAACGTGCCTTTCGCCGTATCGACGGCCTCCAGCGACTGAAAGTCCTTCTTACCAGGGAAGACCAGATGCTGGTGGCCCGTGAACACCGCATCGATACCTTCGACACCGGCAGCGAAGAAGGAGGCATTCTCCATCATGTCGCCTTGCTTCGCGTCGATGCCGGAATGGGAGAGCGCAATGATGATGTCGGCGCCTTCTTCCTTCATCTGCGGCACCCACGCCTTGGCCGCCTCGACGATGTCGCGCGTCTTGACGCTGCCCTCGAGATTTTTCAGGTCCCAGACCATGATCTGCGGCGGCACGAAGCCGATGATGCCGATCCTGATCGGCTGCTCGGCGCCCAACCCGTCTTTGATCTTCCTGTCGAGGATGACGTAAGGTTTGAGATAAAGCTTGTCTTCGCGCGGGTTCGCGGCAAGCTCCGTGCCGCGGATCAAATTCGCGCAGACGAACGGGAAATTGGCTCCGGCCAGCACCTTGTCCATGAACGACAGGCCGTAGTTGAATTCGTGATTGCCGAGCGTCGAGCATTCGTAGCCGAGCAGGTTCATGCCCTTCATGACCGGATGCAGATCGCCGTCCTTCATGCCCCTCTCGTAGGCGAAGTAGTCGCCCATCGGGTTGCCTTGCAGAATGTCGCCATTATCGATCAGCATCGCGTTGGTTGCTTCCTTGCGCACGGCTTCAATCAATGATGCCGTTCGCGACAGCCCCATCGTGTCGTTAGGTTTGTCGGCGTAGTAATCGTAAGGAAGCACGTTCACGTGGATGTCGGTCGTCTCCATAATCCTCAGATGCGCCTGATTGGCTTGAGCCCGGGCGGAGAACGGGTGCAGCATGATCAGCGCTCCGCCGGTGGCGACGCCGGCGAGGAAATCGCGGCGTGAGACGAGGTGGCGCAATTGGGACATTCGTTTCTCTTTCTTCCACGACGTGACAAGTCCTGCCCGAAGCAAAGCTTCGCGCCGAAATCCAGCCGAGTCCAGAAGTCGATTCCATCAAGAGGAGGTGACGCGCTGATGAACGTCCGGCAGCGAACAATCAGCCCTTGTCGTCGTCGCCCTGGGTGATCAGCCGAGCGCTGCGCTGACCGGTGAAGTAGATCCATAGCCAGCTCAGGGAAACCGCAAGCCGGTTACGGAAGCCGATCAGGAAGTAGATATGCGCCAAGCCCCATAGCCACCAGGCAAGCCGGCCGGTGAGCTTGATCCAGCCGAAATCGATGGCCGCGGCGCGCTTGCCGATCGTCGCCAAATCGCCGTCATGCCTGTAGCGGAACGGACGTACCGTTGTTTCGCCGGCGAGCCTGGCCTTGATCGTCGCGGCGACGTGCCGTCCCTGCTGCTTGGCGGCGGGCGCGACGCCCGGCACCAGCCGGCCATCCGGCCGCAGGACGTGTGCTGCGTCACCGATGACGAAAATCTCCGGGTTTCCCGGCACAGTGAGGTCGGGCTCGACAAGCACCCTGCCCGCGCGGTCCGCTGCCGTGCCGAGCCATTCGGCGGCCGGCGAAGCGGCGACGCCCGCCGCCCAAAGAATTGTCCTGGCCGGCAAATGCCTGTCGCCGAAGACGACACCCTCAACATCGCAGCGTGTAACCGCCCGGCCGAGTTCGACGGTCACGCCGAGTCGTTCGAGCGCCTTCATTGCATAAACGGAGAGCTCCGGCGCGAAATTGGCAAGAACGCGGTCGCCGGCCTCAATCAGCACCACACGCGTCTCGCGCGTGTCGATGTTGCGGAACTCGCCGCGCAGCGTGTCATGCGCCAGTTCGGCAATCGTGCCGGCCAATTCCACGCCGGTCGGCCCGCCGCCGACGATCGCCAGCGTCAGCAGTGCCTGGCGCTTGGCGGGATCGGTTTCCCGCTCGGCCTGCTCGAAAGCCAAAAGAATACGCCGTCGGATGGTGGTGGCGTCCTCCAGCGTCTTCAGGCCCGGCGCGAACGGCTCCCATTCGTCATGGCCGAAATAGGCGTGCCGCGCACCGGTGGCCAACAGCAACGTGTCGTAGGCGACCGCTCCGCCATCCTGCAGCAGCACGCGCTTGCCGGTGCGGTCGATGCCAGTCACGGTCGCAAGCAGCGTCGTCACGTCCTTGCGTTTGCGCAGGAGATGGCGGATCGGCCAGGCGACTTCGGAGGTTGCCAGCGCCGTCGTCGCCACTTGGTAGAGTAGCGGCTGAAAGAGGTGATGATTGCGCCTATCGATCATGGTGATGCGCACCGGCGCGCCGGTAAGTGCGCGGGTGAATTCGAGGCCGCCGAATCCGGCGCCTACGACGACGACGTGATGGTTGGCTGTGTTCATCTCACTCATCCCTCTCGCCAAGGCTGATGTAAGTATCCTTGTGCAGTGCAGCAATGCCTGCGCTGCACCTGCCTGGGACTCGTCGCCTGATGTCGTGAATACGCATGCTGCAGACTCATTGCCGGATATAGCCTACGTCCCGGATAGGACTTGGTCGGAACAGTATATTGCAGGTGAATCATGGCTAAGGATGAAGATGAAGGCTCGGGGCAGTACGCCTCGCCGCCTTGTTTTATGCACGAGCTCGATCCGGAGTTCCAAGCGCCGCTGTCCGAATGGACCGATGTCAGGCGCTGGCGCAAGGCCGAGCGCGAGCGGTTGATCGCATCCCGCCTTGCCGTTTCCGCCGACATGCGCACAGCCATGTCGCAGCGCATTGCCGATGGTCTCGATGCGGTGATCGGCGACATCGCCGGGCGCATGGTCAGCCTCTACTGGCCGTTTCGCGGCGAGCCGGACCTGCGCTCGTGGATGGAAACCGTTAACGCGCGGGGTGGCCGCACGGCGCTGCCCGTTGTTGTGGAGAAAGACCGGCCGCTGGTCTTTCGCGCCTATACCCACGGAGACCGGCTGGAGAAGGGCGTCTGGAATATCCCGATACCGGCCGAGGGCGATCCGGTGCTGCCCGACATCCTCATTTCGCCGATCGTCGGCATCGATCCCGGACAGTTTCGCCTGGGCTATGGCGGCGGCTTCTTCGATCGCACGCTTGCCGCGATGCCGTTCAAGCCGCTGGTCATCGGCGTCGGCTACGAGTTGCAGCGCATCGTGACCATCTACCCGCAGCCGCACGATATTCCGATGGACCGTGTGGTGACCGAGTCATTCAACGTTTAGGCGAGTTTGGGGCCTAAGCGAGTTCGGGGCCTAGGCTAGCTCAGGCTTCATTCCAACGGCCGTGCGATCGACGATTTCGCGCAAGGCAAAGGACGAATTGATCTTCGTCACATGCGGCATTGCCGACAGCCACTCCTTGTGGATGCGTTCGTAGTCGACGAGATCCTTCGCCGCGATGCGCAGGATGTAATCATATTCGCCCGACATCAGATGGCAGGACAGGACGTTCGGGCAGCGCTTTATCGCCGCTTCGAAATCCGACAACGTTTTCTCGAACTGCCCGGACAGCGATATATGCACGATCGCCGTCATCTGGTGCCCAAGTGCGGCGTTGGACAGCCGGGCGTGATAGCCGCGGATGGTTCCGGATTTCTCCAGATTGTCCAGCCGCCGCGAACAGGCCGACTGCGACAGGCCGACCTTTTCGGCGAGCGCTGCATTGGGTATCCGCCCATCCTTCTGCAATGTCTCGAGAATGGCGATATCAATCCTGTCGAGCGGCATTTTTGCGGGTTCCTGCGATAATTCTACTGTTTCGCGCAACGATTATCGAACAGTAGTCTCTTCGGCAAGCGCATTCGCAAACACTTCCCGAACGATTCGTGGTTCACTATCTCTAGACAGGGAACAGGCCCTAAAAGGGCCGGATCAGGAGAAAAAAGATGCGCGTCGGTTGCCCCCGGGAAATCAAGAACCATGAATACCGCGTCGGCCTGACACCGGGCTCGGTCCGCGAATATGTCGCGCATGGCCATGAAGTGCTGATCGAGACCGGCGCCGGCGCCGGCATCGGAGCCGACGACAACGCGTACCGCGCCGCCGGCGCCACGATCGCCAAGACGGCGGCCGACGTGTTTGCCAAGTCGGACATGATCGTGAAGGTCAAGGAGCCGCAGCCCAACGAATGGGTTCAGCTCCGCGACGGCCAGATCCTCTACACCTATCTGCATCTCGCCCCGGATCCGGAGCAGACCAAGGGCCTGCTGGCCTCCGGCGTCACCGCAATAGCTTACGAGACCGTCACCGACGAGCGCGGCGGCCTGCCGCTCTTGGCACCGATGTCGGAAGTTGCCGGCCGCCTGTCGATCCAGGCGGGGGCCACGGCGCTGCAAAAGGCCAATGGCGGCCGCGGTGTGCTGCTTGGCGGCGTGCCCGGCGTGCTGCCCGGCAAGGTCACTGTGCTCGGTGGCGGCGTCGTCGGCCTGCATGCTGCACGGATGGCTGCCGGGCTTGGCGCCGACGTCACCATCATCGACCGCTCGATCCCGCGCCTGCGTCAGCTCGACGATATCTTTGGCGGCCGCGTCCACACCCGCTACTCGACCGTCGAGGCGCTGGAGGAAGAATGTTTTTCGGCTGACATCGTCGTCGGCGCCGTGCTGATCCCGGGGGCAGCCGCGCCCAAGCTGGTGACGCGCGAAATGCTCTCGGGCATGAAGAAAGGCGCCGTGCTGGTCGACGTCGCCATCGACCAGGGCGGCTGCTTCGAGACCTCGCACGCCACCACCCATGCCGAGCCGACCTATGAGGTCGACGGCGTCATCCACTATTGCGTCGCCAACATGCCGGGTGCGGTGCCGGTCACATCGGCCCACGCGCTCAACAATGCGACGCTGCACTATGGCCTGCAGCTCGCCGACAAGGGCCTCAAGGCGCTGGTAGACGACCACCATCTGCGCAACGGGCTGAACGTCCACAAGGGCAAGACCACGAATCGCGCAGTGGCCGAAGCACTCGGCTATGAGCTGGTCGAATCAAAGGCCGTTCTCGCGGCCTGATTTCCAACCGTTTTTTCCGGATGAGTCGCCGATGCCGTCGGCGGCTTGCTTGTTCACAGGCAATTTTCACGGTCTACAGCGGATTTTTCCCGCATCTGATGCCCGTTTGATGCAATGTGCTCTTTCTGTGGCTTTTTTGTTACAGCCGCCACAATGAGCCGATGCTACGTAGATGCAGGGTTCACTAGAGGCAGGGCAATGATCAGCAGAAAATTTACGAAATCTCTTCTTCTCGGCGCAGTTTCCGTTCTGGCGCTTGGGTCGGTTGCTCATGCCGCCGACGTGGTCGAACCAGTCGTCGAGACGTCGGGTTTTAACTGGAGTGGACTCTACGTCGGCTTTGGCGTTGGCGCCGGGGCGAACGTCCACGAGTTGAGCAGCGATTTCATTCCTGGGGTGTCGTTCAACGGCATTGGTGGCGAAGGCGTGTACGGTGAACTCACCGTTGGGTACGACTATATGGTGGCGCCGCGCTTCCTGATCGGAGGACTTCTAGACGCTCATGCCGGCAACATCGAAACCTCGCTCGACGTTGCTGGATTCGATGCGTCGGTCAAAGAAACCTATGGTTTCGACGCTGGCTTGCGGGCAGGCTACCTCTTCACGCCAAACACTTTGGGTTACGTGCTTGGTGGCTATTCCTGGCAGAAATACAAATTCGACACGAACGCAGGCTTTGATTTCGACTGGGACCAGAACGGCTATTTCGTCGGAGCCGGCGTTGAGACGGCCATTAACAGCAACTGGACCATCAAAACCGAATATCGTTATACCCAATTCAGCACCAACGATGATCTCCTCTCCGAGTTCGGCGCACCAGATGGCGCACTCAACCTCGACACATCGCGGCATACGTTCCAGGTTGCCGCCAACTATCGCTTTGGCGCCCAGAATGGCGGCGTTGCGTCTTTTGAAGCGCCTGCCTACAACTGGACCGGCTTCTATATCGGTGGTGCGGGCGGCGCGGGTGCGTCGGTGCATCAGATCAATGTGCCGCCGCTTGGCGACCTGGAATTCAACGGTATCGGCGGCGAAGGCGTATTTGGCGAATTGAACGCGGGCTACGACCATGATTTCGGCAGCTGGGTTGCGGGAGTCATGGTGGATGCTCGCTACTCCGGCATGACTACGGAGCTGGAAGTGCCCGGCGGATCCATCAATCTGGACACAGACTATGGCTTCGATGTGCTGGGCCGGGTCGGTTTGAAAGTCAACGAATCGACCCTCGCCTATGTGCTTGGCGGCTACAGCTGGCAGCATTTCGATCTGAACGCATCTTCACCCATCGGCGACATCATCGATTGGGGCTCTAGCGGCTTCTCGGTCGGTGGTGGTTTGGAAGCGGCCGTGACCAACAACGTAACTGTCGGTCTCGAATATCGCTATTCGCAGTTTGCCGAGAAGGATATTCTGGAGGAGTTTGGAGGGCCGGGCGATGTCCTCACCACCACTCCTTCTTTCCATACCGTCCGCATCGGTGCGAAGTATAAATTCAACTAAGGCCCTCCAGGCAAATCGTTCGAGCCCGCCGGTTAATCCCGGCGGGTTTTTTCTTTGCGGACGATGCAGGCACAAAAAAGCGGAGCCAAAGCCCCGCTTCCTCGGTTGTCGAGAATTCCCGCCGGTTCATCCGCGGTCGGCAAATCGATCGACAGTCGCTTTCTACCGCAGGTATGCGACGGGAGTACGACAGCCTCAAGCCGGTGCAGCCGATCCGATTACACGCGGTCGATCCGACACTGATAGCAATTGTTGCGTGCAGAGCGGATGTGGACGTAAGCAATGTCGTCGCGCTCGAACAACGTCTCCGCCCGTGCCGCGATGGCATCGGTCGGAATGACGCCGCCGCTGCCATAGACGATGCGGTCGTCCTTGCCGTAGCCGCGCACGATGTAATCGCTGCTTTCGAGTATATCGGGAAGCGTTTCCCCCTCGGCGGCGCGTTCGCATTCTTCCGCATGCAGAAAGATCGGCCCGGTTTCGGCATAAGGCTGCAGCTCAGGAAAAGGCCGATAGGCCAGAACAAGATAGGCTTCTCCCGCAGCAACATTCTTCAGGCAGTGGCGGCAAGGCACGCCGTCGCCGTCCGAAATCTGCCGCTCTGGCTTCAGGTCATAAGCATCAGGTCCGCCGCGCTGAAGCGCGCGAACCGCATCGGTTGGCAAGGCTTTGAATTTTAGCGTCATGGCTAAATCTCCGGTGTCGTTGACCGGAAATTATGCTCGCAAGACAGAGCTTCCCACCCGATTCCTGCCAAATGGATCAGTCCATCAACGCGTCGAGACCACGCACCAGGCCTTTGATCTGCTGTACCCGCCTGATGGCGAGCAGCGTGCCCGCCACGTAAGGCGCCGCGGACGAGCCGGCATCGTGGCGGATGGTCAGCCGCTCGTCTGGCAGGCCGAACAACGCCTCGCAGGACAGGATGTAGGACGGCAGGCGAAGCGCGTGCACTTGCACCCCCTCGCCCGCGCCGACCGCAGCACCGCGTGTAGCCGGCACGCCGGAGACCTCGGAGACCGGCTTTGCAGTCGAAGCCTTGCGGATGTCGGCCAGCGCTTCAGCAAGTTCCCGCGCGGTACCGGAGGGCGCGTCGGGCTTCTTTGCACTCGCATAATCGATGACCTCGACATCCGGCACGTATTTTGCCGCCATAAGTGCAAACCGCTTCATCAGCGTAGCGGTGATGGAAAAGTTGCCGGCGGCAACGACGCCGACGCCGTGGGCGCGCGCCGCGGCGTCGATGTCGGCATAGTCGGCAGCACCCAATCCCGATGTGCCGATCACAGCGTGCCGTCCCTTGTCGATGGCGAGCAGCACATGGTCTTTCACGACATGTGGCTTGGTGAAGTCGACCAGTACGTCCGACGGCGCCTCCAGCGCCTCGGCCAGCGAGGCCGAAACGGAGATACCATTAGCCGGCATGCCAACCAGCAGGCCGGAATCCTGCCCCGCGCCGCTACGTGACACAGCCCCGGCCAGCGCCATGTCACCTTGCGCCCCGATCGCCGGAACCAGCGCCTTGCCGACCCAACCGGTCGCGCCGGCCATTACCACGCGAATTGCCATCGTGCGATCCTCCATCACCATCGGTTTTTAGACGACAGCGATATGGAAAGAGCCCAGCTCATTCAAGTCGGGCTCGCCTTTGAATATTGATCCAGACCCTGAACGGCTAGATCATTTTAACGGATGAAGTCGTCGAAGCGGCGCAGCGTCACCCGGCGATTTCGCCAGTTCTCATTCTGCGTCTGCACGAGCAGGAACTCCTCGCCGTAGCCGACGGTTTCGAGCGCATAGCCCGGCACACCGAATTCACGCAGCAAGGTGCGCTTCAGCGAGGCGGCACGTTGTTCGGACAAAATCTGATTCGACTGGAAGGAGCCCACAGCATCGGTATGGCCTTCGATCAGCACGCGGGCACCCGGATCGCGCCGCAGAATGCGCTGAAGTGCATCGGCGATGTTCTCGATCTTGGCGTATTGCGATTCGGAAATGGCAGCCGAGCCGAAGGCGAAATTGATCGACTGGATATCGATAGAGCGGGCCATGCGCCGCAAGTCCGGCCGCTTCTTGAATTCGCGGATGGTGACGCGCTGATTCGGGCGCAGCTTCACCCGGGGCGCGGCTTCAAGCTGGCGCTCGATCGTGGCGGCCGAAGGCGTGGTCGCCTGGGCAACGGCAAGGGTCGGCATGGCGAGTGCCGCAACCAGCACGGCGGCAAATGTGCGTCGGGTCAGCATGTCTTTTCTCCTTCGGCCCTCGGCCGCATTGTGATGCCGACAAGATGGCAAAGACTAGCTGAAGCTTGGATGAACGAGCCTGAAAATCAGGGCCGCATGACGCTGGCCGCGCGCTCGGCAAAAGGCATCGGATGTACGACCTCCTTTTTTTGCGCCACCGGCGTGAAGCCGAGTTTTTGATAAAGCGGCAAGGCTGCTGGGTGATCAAGGGTGCAGGTCTGCACCGTCACCCGCTTGGGTCCGTGCGCCCAGGCTGCGGCGATTGCCGCACCGAGGAACCAGCGGCCAATGCCTTGCCCGGTCGCGTGCTCCATCATGCCGAAATAAGCGAGTTCCACTTCCTCCGGCAGATGCGGCTTGAGGTCGAAGAAGCCGGCCGGCGCGCCGTCGAGATAAAGCACCCTGATGTCGCGGTCCTCGCGGTGGATGCCCGCCGCAAGCTCCTCGTCATTCAGTCTCAGCACGTTGACCCAGTGCCATTTGCGGCCGACCCGATCCATCAAATAGCGGTAGAAATGCAGCGGAATGTCTTTGGTCTTGAGCAGCGCGATCTGGCGGTTGTACGGCAGCGGCGGCGAATAGGCAGGCGGCACATGCATTTCGAGAAACGTCACGGTGACGTCGATGTCTTCCAGCGCTCCGTTTTTCATCACCGTCGGTCCTTGCCCGTCACGACTGGCGTGTCGGAAAGCCCACCCCATTCCGTCCATGACCCGTCGTAAAGCCTGTTTTCGGCATGGCCAAGCGTCTCCAGGGCCAGCGTGATGGCTGCCGCGGTGACCCCCGAACCGCAGGAGGTGACGACCGGCTTCGACAGATCGATGCCGGCCTCCTCGATCACTTTGCGCAGCCTGTCCTTGGGCAGCAATTCGCCGTTTTCCGAAAGCGCCGAAAACGGCACGTTGTGCGCGCCCGGCATGTGGCCGGAGCGGATGCCGGGGCGCGGCTCCGGCTCGGTGCCGGCAAAACGGCCAGGCGAGCGTGCGTCGGCGATCTGGCTCTCCCCCGTCTCGACGATCCGGCGCATGTCGGCAAGGCTGGCGACGCGGGCGGCATCGAAGTTGGCATAAAACACGCAAGGCGCGATCTTCGTCGGCTCTGCCGTCACCGGCCGTCCGGCGGCTTTCCAACGATCGAAACCGCCGTCGAGTATATAGACCTGGAACACGCCCATAACGCGAAACAACCACCAGGCGCGCGGTGCAGAAAAGAACCCTGGCCCGTCATAGACAACAATCGTGTCGTCGGCCGAAATGCCCATCGCGCCGACATATTGGGCAAAATGCTGCGGCGACGGCAGCGTGTGAGGCAGAGCCGCGTCGGGGTCCGAAACCGCATCCTGGTCGAGGAAGCGGGCGCCTGGAATATGCGCTGCGTCATACTCGGCGCGCGCGTCGCGCTTTTGCGCCGGCAGATACCAGGACGCGTCGACGATCGTCAGCCCAGGCTCGCCGAGCCGCTTCTGCAACCAATCGGCATCGATGGTGAAAGGACTGTCGTCGGCCATCTTTTCTCTCCTGTCCCGCCTGTCCCAGTCCTATATCAGGCTGGCGGCATCGGGCCAAAGCGAATGCGGAAGCGCCGGTTCTCGCGGCCCTTCTTCTCGATCTTGCCGATATGGATCTCGCCGATTTCGCCGGTGCTCCTCACATGGGTACCGCCGCAAGGCTGGCTGTCGACCGAAGCATTCTCGCCGATGCAGACCAGCCTGATCTTTCCCGTGCCGGCCGGCGGCCGCACATTCTTGGATTTCACCAGGCTTGGATTGGATGCCAGCTCCTCGTCGGAGATCAGCCGGGTGAAGATCGGGTGGTCGGCCCGCACCAGTTCCATCAGCCTGGCCGTCACGTCTTCCTTGGTGAAGCCGGCATCCGGGATGTCGAAATCGATACGGCTGTCGTCCTCGGAAACCGCGGCACCGGTGATCGGGAACGGACAGACGACGGTAAGCAGATGGCAGGCCGAGTGCATACGCATCAGCAGCTGCCGCCGCGGCCAGTCGATGGCGAGCCTCATCCGCTCGCCCAACCGTGGAACCGCCTGCTCCGGCGCCGGCACATGGATGATCTCGTCCTTGGTTTCGCCGGTGATCGTAGCGGCAATCGCAATGCCGGTGCCGTCGGCGCGTTCGAGGCTGCCAGTGTCGCCCGGCTGCCCGCCCGATGTGGCGTAAAACACGGTCCGGTCCAGAATGATGCCGCCGCGATCGTTGACTGCGACGACGGTGGCGTCGGCCGTCCCCAGATAGGCGTCGTCACGAAACAGCGCTTCGGTCTTGTGCGCCATCACGCGACCCTTTCGAACGGCACCGAAATCGTGCTCCGTTGCTCCATCCAGCCCGGTACCGGCAGCTTCTTTTCGCGCAGGAATTCAGGATTGAACAGCTTCGACTGATAGCGCGTGCCGTAGTCGCAAAGCATGGTCACGATGGTTTGGCCGGGGCCTAGCTCGCGCGCCAGGCGAATGGCGCCGGCAATGTTAATGCCGGTCGAGCCGCCAACGCAAAGTCCCTCCTCCTGGATCAAGTCGAATACGATCGGCAGTGCGTCCTCATCGGGGATCTGGAAGGCAAAATCGGGTGTAAAGCCTTGGAGGTTGGCGGTGATCCGCCCCTGCCCGATGCCTTCGGTGATCGAACTGCCCTCGGATTTCAACTCGCCGCTGGTGTAGAAGGAATAGAGCGCAGCCCCCAGCGGATCGGCCAGTGCGATCTTGACCTGGCTGTTCTTGGCCTTCAGCCCGAAGCCAACGCCTGCCAGCGTGCCGCCGGAACCGACCGCCGACACGAAACCATCCACCTTGCCGCCGGTCTGGTTCCAGATTTCTTCGGCTGTGGTGCGGATATGGCCGTCGCGGTTGGCGACATTGTCGAACTGGTTGGCCCAGATCGCGCCGTTCGGCTCGGTCTTCGCCATTTGCTCGGCCAGCCGGCCCGACAGCTTCACGTAGTTGTTCGGGTTCTTGTAGGGCACGGCTGGCACTTCGATCAGCTCGGCGCCGAGCAGTTTGATCGTATCCTTCTTCTCCTGGCTCTGGGTATCGGGAATGACGATCACCGTGCGGTAGCCGAGCGCCTTGGCAACCAGTGTCAATCCGATGCCGGTATTTCCGGCCGTACCTTCGACGATGACGCCGCCGGGCCGCAGCAGCCCGCGCTGTTCCGCATCGCGGATTATGAACAGGCCGGCGCGGTCCTTGACCGACTGCCCGGGATTCATGAATTCGGCCTTGCCCAGAATCTCGCAGCCGGTTGCTTCCGAGGCCTTGTTGAGGCGGATCAGGGGCGTGTTGCCGATCACGTCGATCACAGAACGGGGCATGGAGATTCCTTTGTGGGTGCGGCGAAACCCTAGAAACCCGACGCTTCGGTTTCAAGGCAAGAATTTGCCTGGTCCAGTCGCATTTCGCACACTGCAATTGCTGCAGCCAGGCGCGCCCGGCCGGCATTCATTTCAACCATGTACCGAAAAGCAGTCTTTTCATTCGATTTCTTCACCGCTAGAGCACAGGCTAAGAAGAGCCGGCGGGGCGCAGCATGACACTCTATCGGGCCAATCCGAAGCATGGCGTCGCCTGGATTACGGGCGGCAGCAGCGGTATCGGCCGTTCGCTGGCCAAGGATCTTGCCGCTCAGGGCTATGTCGTCGCAGTGACTGCGCCCGATGACCATCCGATCGATACGCTCATCGTCGAAACGGCGCAGATGGCGGGCCGTGTCGTAGCCTTTCCCTGCGACGTGACCGACGAAAAACGCATGGCAAAGACGGTTGCAGCGATCGAGAAAGATCTCGGTCCGATCGTGTTGGCAGTGTTCAACGCGGGAAGCTATATCGCAACGCCGGGCGAGGATCTTGTCGCGCGCAATTTTCGTCGGTCTTTCGAAGTCAATTATTTCGGCATCATCAATGGCCTGCTGCCCGTCATCGAACGCATGCGCGTGCGCTCGCGCGGCCATGTCGTGCTGATCGGTTCGGTCACCGCCTATTTCGGCTGGCCCACCACCGCCGCCTATGGCGGCACCAAGGCGGCAGTCAATATCTTGGCCGAGTCGCTGAAATATGATTTCGACAAGATGAACGTCCGCATCCAGGTGATGAATCCAGGCTTTGTCGACACGCGGCTGACCGAGAAGAACTTCCTGCCGATGCCGGGCTTGATGCCGGTCAATCTGGCCTCGCGCCGCATCGCGCGAGGCATCGAATGCGGTGGCTTCGAAGTCACTTTCCCACACCGCCTGAGCTGGACACTGAAGTTGCTCAGGATACTACCGAGGCCGTTCTGCCGATGGGTGATCAGCACCGTCACCCGCTGGAATGCGCGGCCGTTGAATTTCGACCGCAAGCCACCGGTCGAATAGGATCCGTGATGGGGCGACGGATCATGTTTGCGGTGCTGGGTCTTGTCCTCATCCTTGTCCTGGCCTTGGCGCTTGGTCCGCGCGTCCTCGTCGAAACCACGATCCGTTTCGATCCCTCAGTAATTGGCGATGATCCGCAGGCCTATCTGGCGCGCCAGGAGGCGGCCGTGCCCGGCATCCGCGACGGGCTGGACAAGGAAATCATCTGGGCCGACCCGATGGTCCATGCCAAGACGCCATTTGCGATCGTTTACATCCACGGCTTTTCTGCGTCGAAGGGCGAGATTCGTCCATTGCCCGACGAGGTGGCCGACCAGCTTGACGCCAATCTTTTCTACACGCGCCTGACGGGACATGGACAGGACGGCGCCGCGATGACGCAAGGCAGCGTCGGTGCCTGGATCAACGACTACGAGGAAGCGCTCGCTATCGGCCGGGCGATCGGCGACAAGGTGATCGTCATAGCCACCTCGACCGGCGGCTCGCTGGCGGCGTGGGCCGCGACGCAGCCAAGCGCATCGAACAGCGTCGCGGCGATCGCATTCATCTCGCCGAATTTCGGCGTCAAGGCTTCCGGCGCCGAATTGCTGACCCTACCGTGGGGCAGACAGATCGTCGAGCTCGTCGCCGGCAAGGAGCGTAGCTTCGTGCCGCGCAACGCGCTGCATGAAAGGTTCTGGACCTACCGCTACCCGATCGCCGCGACATTGCCGATGGCGGCGCTGACAGAGCTTGCCTACGGCGCGCCGGTGGAGAAGACGTCCATCCCTGCCCTGTTCATCTTTTCGGATTCGGACAAAGTGGTACGACCAGATCGCACGCGCCAAATCGCGGCTCGCTGGGGCGCCGCACATGAATTGGTGCCGGTCGACGATACCGGCGACCCCGACAACCACGTGATTGCGGGTGACGCGCTGTCGCCATCGACCACGGCTTTCCTGGCGCAGCGGATTGTCGTGTGGGTCGAGGCGGTGGTGAAGTAAACCAAAGGCCTCAAAGCAAAAGGGCGTCCGGAGCATCACTCCGGTCGCCCTTTTCAATCGTGAGTGACCAAGCCAAGCTTGGCCGACCGCAACACGGTCAGGTTATGCGGCCCGCGCTGCCGGCCGCTTACCGCCGAAGCGGCGCTTGTTGTTGCCCTTGAAGGGCTTGGCGCCTTCCGGCTTGCGCTCGCCCGCAAAGGCTGGCTTGTCGCCGAACCGCTTCTTGCCGAAGCCGTTGTTTGCGCCGCCGGGCCGCCTGCCGTCGCGACGGCCATTGTGGTCGTTGCGATCATTGGCCGGTTCGAAACTGCGCTCGTTCTTCTCGGCGGGATTGCGCTGCGGATCGGGGCTGCCGAGATGGTCGGCAACGATCGGCAGCTTGGTGCGGATGATGCGCTCGACCTGGCGCAGCTTGCTGTTTTCGGACGGGTCGCAGAGCGTGATGGCGATCCCGTCCATGCCGTTGCGGCCGGTGCGGCCGATGCGGTGGACATAGCTCTCCGCCTCGTCCGGCAGGTCGAAATTCACCACATGGCTAATGCCCGGCACGTCGATGCCGCGTGCCGCAATGTCGGTCGCCACGAGAATGCGCACCGAACCCTCGCGGAAATCGTTGAGTGCCTTCTGGCGAGCGTTCTGCGACTTGTTGCCGTGGATGACGGCGGCCTTGAAGCCGTCACGCTCGAGATCCTTTGTCACCCTGTCGGCGCCATGCTTGGTGCGCGAAAAGATGATGACGGACTTCATCGCCTCGTCGGCAAGCATGTTGGCCAGCACCTGACGCTTCTGCTTGGTGCGGGCAAAGACGACGCCCTGCACGATCTCGGCGGCCGCGGTGCTGTGAGGAGCGACTTCGACGCGAATCGGGTTCTTCAGCAGGCCTTTCGCCAGTTCGGCGATTTCGGCCGGCATGGTTGCCGAGAACAGCACCGTCTGACGGTCCGGCGCCGTCGCCCTGGCGATGCGCTTGACGTCGTTGATGAAGCCCATGTCGAGCATGCGGTCGCCTTCATCCAGCACCAGCCATTTGGTGTCGGCAAGCACGAGGTCGCCTTCACGCACCAGGTCGGTCAGCCGACCTGGCGTTGCGATCAGGATGTCGACGCCGGGCGCAACCTTCTTCACCTGGCTGAAGCGCGAGACGCCGCCAAGCACCAGCGCTGTCGAGACATGCGCGCCCTTGGCAAGCAGCTTGATCATCTCCTCGATCTGCACGGCGAGTTCGCGCGTCGGCGCCAGGATCAGTGCGCGGGCTGTCTTCGGCCGGCGCTTGGTGCCAAGTGCGATGATCTTCGACAGGATCGGCAGCGCGAACGCCGCGGTCTTGCCCGAGCCGGTCTGGGCGATGCCGAAAATGTCGCGGCCTTCGAGCTGCGGCGGGATCGCCTGGGCCTGGATCGGCTTCGGATCGGTAAAGCCGGCGGCATTCGTGGCCTTGAGCAGTGCGCCGGTAATTCCAAGTGCGGCGAAACCGTTCAGTTCCCCAGCGTCCTTACCGGTCAAAGTGTTTTCATTGGTCAAAATATTCTTCTTTCATGCGGCTCCTGGCCGCAAACATCAATGGCGGCAGGGCGCAACCTGCCGTCGAAAATTGTCATGAAACGACAAGGCGGGCGGACGTTATCGTCCGCACGGCTGCGCTGTCGTGCCCGCAGGCATCATGCCACGGGGCTTTTTCGCCACCTTGCCGATATGTCGGGAAGAGGGAAAACAGACGCAACCAGTCTCATTCATCGAGAAGGCCGGATTATCCCGGCCCAAGCGCCTATGCCGCCGCATATGGCCCAGTTCGCATCGAAATGCAAGGGGCCTGATGCTGCAGCGCAGCAAAAGCCATTAGGAAGCGGCGCTTGCGCTCTCCCCCGGGCATGATTACCACAATCCAGCTTTCCGTTTCGGGGACCGGTCATGAAGGACGTGCTGAAGGAACTCGAGCGCCGGCGCGAGGTCGCTCGCATGGGCGGCGGCCGGGCCCGCATCGACGCCCAGCACAAGAAGGGCAAGCTGACCGCCCGCGAACGCATAGACGTCTTTCTCGACGAGGGCTCGTTCGAGGAGTTCGACATGTATGTCGAGCACCGCTCGACCGATTTCGGCATGGAGAAAACCAAGATCGCCGGCGACGGCGTCGTTACCGGCTGGGGCACCGTCAACGGTCGCCCGGTCTATCTTTTCGCCAAGGATTTTACCGTGTTCGGCGGCTCGCTGTCCGAGGCCCATGCCGAAAAGGTGGTCAAGGTGCAGGAGATGGCGCTGCGCAACCGTGCGCCGATCATCGGCCTCTACGACGCCGGCGGCGCCCGCATCCAGGAAGGCGTGGCGGCCCTCGGCGGCTATGCCGAGATCTTCCAGCGCAATGTACTGGCCTCCGGCGTCATTCCGCAGATTTCGCTGATCATGGGCCCTTGCGCCGGAGGCGACGTCTATTCGCCGGCGATGACCGACTTCATCTTCATGGTCCGCGATACCTCCTACATGTTCGTCACCGGGCCGGATGTGGTGAAGACCGTCACCAACGAGACGGTGACCGCCGAAAGCCTCGGCGGCGCTTCCGTCCACACAACGAAGTCCTCGATCGCCGACGGAGCCTACGACAATGACGTCGAGGCGCTGCTGCAGATGCGCCGGCTGGTCGATCTGCTGCCCGCCTCCAACACGGCGGAAATTCCCGAGATCGAATGCTACCAATCGGTCACCGATCACGATCCGTCGCTCGACCGGCTGATCCCCGACAATGCCAACAAACCCTACGACATCAAAGAGTTGATCCTTAAAGTTGCCGACGAGGGTGACTTCTTCGAGATCCAGCAGAATTTTGCGAAAAACATTGTCACCGGCTTCGGCCGCGTCGAGGGCCGCACAGTCGGCTTCGTCGCCAACCAGCCGATGGTGCTGGCCGGCGTGCTTGATTCGGATGCCAGCCGCAAGGCGGCGCGTTTCGTGCGCTTCTGCGACTGCTTCTCGATCCCGATCGTCACCTTCGTCGACGTGCCGGGCTTCCTGCCCGGCACCGCGCAGGAATATGGCGGGTTGATCAAGCACGGCGCCAAGCTGCTGTTCGCCTATGCCGAAGCGACCGTGCCAAAGATCACCGTCATCACCAGAAAGGCCTATGGCGGCGCCTATGACGTCATGGCGTCAAAGCATTTGCGCGGCGACATGAACTATGCCTGGCCAACGGCGCAGATTGCCGTGATGGGCGCCAGGGGCGCGGTCGAAATCATCTATCGCAAGGACATCGGCGACGCGGAGAAAATTGCAGCACACACAAAGGCCTACGAAGATCGCTTCCTGTCGCCCTTCGTTGCCGCCGAGCGCGGCTACGTCGACGAGGTGATCATGCCGCATTCGACCCGCCGCCGCATCGCCCGCGCGCTCAGGATGCTGCGCAACAAGGATATGCAAAACCCTTGGAAGAAACACGACAACATCCCGCTGTGAGGGGCTGATGTCGCGCCTGGTCCTCTACATGGGAGCGCGTTTCGGCAGATTTGCCATCCTGCTCTTCGCTCTCCCGCTGTTCTGCCCAATAGTCCTGTGGTTCTGGCTCCTCGATTGGCATCCGCTCGCCGTCATCGCGACTGGTGCTGTTGCAATCCCGGCCGCGATGCTGGCCATCGTTCTGTTGATCGGAACATTGTTCGCCGGTTTTCGACCCAGCAAGGTCAAGGGGATTACTCGGGAATCAGCCCCGAAGCTGTGGGCTGTCTGGGAGAGTATTGCCGGCAAACACCGCGCCAGCCGAACGAGGATCATCCTGAGCGACGATCTCAACGCCAGCGTCGGTGAAGAGCGGCCGTTTCTAGGCTTGCTTGGTCGCAGGGCGATTCTCACCATCGGCCTGCCATTGCTCGCAGCGACCGACCAAAAGGCATTTGCGGCGATCTTGGCTCATGAGGACGCCCATCTGAAAAACAAAGATACAAATGGCGGACTCAACCTGGCCGAACTCGAGAAAAGCTTCGATCTAATCTTCGACTTCGCTCCTCCGGGGAAAACCGTTTCAGGCAGCCTGTTCTACTGGATGCTTGGTCCGCTGTCGCGCACTCTGGAGCGCGAAGAAATACGGTTGTCGCGACGAGCGGAAATTGACGCAGATCGCCATGCAGCGACGTCCGGCGACGCACATGATGCGGCCCGCGCCCTGCTTCTGATCGGTGCCGCCAGTGCGTTCTTCGATGATCAAGTCTATAGCCCGCTCCAGCGTGAACTGCTTGGCGCCATGGCTCCGCCCCGTCCACCACTCGAAAGGGTCCTGGCGGCCGCCGCTCACTTGTCGAGACTTCCCATTCTGCAGGAGTATGCTCAAAAAGCGTGGGACGCGCGAGATAACGAAAGTGCGGACCATCCGCCCTGGTCCGAACGTCTGATTGCTCTTGGATTTAGCTCGGCTCCAGAGATAGAACCAATTCTGGTTTCTGCCTTGTCGAGCCTGCTGAGCGATGCGTTCGTCGCCGAACGCGTCCGCCATTTCGACGGCGAATGGACATCGAACATCGCCGACGACCTCGATCGATAGCTATCCACCTGGAACTACTGCGGCCAATGCCTCAGTCGGTGGCCTATTCCTCTTCCGCAGCACCGAACCCGGCCCCCATCGTCGCGCGGGCAGCGCCCGACCACGGCGTGGCGTGATTGTCGATGCGCATCTGGAAGATAAAATAGGTCGGCGAGCAGAAGCCGATGCCTTTCACCTTGCCGATGCCGGGCGTATCGGGCGGCAGCGACTGGCACATGTAATCCTCGCGGCAGAAATGGTCGGCCGAGCAGGCAGGACGATTGCCGCGATTGACGGCACCGCCCAGGCACTGGTCGAAATTATTGGTCGCTACGCAGGTGTCGAATTTTTTGCCGCCGACCAACCCGCAAATCTCGTTCGGCATCGGTTTGCCCGTCTTGAAGGCGGCAAAGCTGCGATCCCGGTCGTCGCAGCCGCGATAGGCAATCCCCGCCGGCACACCGATCTTCGGCGGCCGGCAGGTGTAGGCGGCGCGCGAAATGCTTGGCGCGAACGCCGCGAACTGGCCGGTGATGGTATAGCGGTCATTGAAAGGCTGTGCCGGGTTGCTGGCGATCGAGCCGGTCAGGCATGGATGGCCGGAAAACATGTTTTCGCTGTCCTTGGGCAGCAGGCATTGCGCCAGCTTGGTGCGCACGCCGGACACGGTCGCCAGCGGCGTGCAGACGGTGCCGCCGCCGCATTGCCAAGTCGCGCCAAAGCGGGCCGCATCCGCCGGCATCAGGCACGGCATCGCCATCTCGGCCGGCGAATAGGCGATCTGTCCAGCATCGCTCCATGTCGCCGGCGGCGCGAAGGACAGCGGGCGGAAGCGGTTCGGTTCCTTGCCGTCGGCAGTCGCGTGCAGCCAGGCGACGCGACGCGGGATGTCGGCGTGGAGATGCGGCGAGATGCCGACCTCGATGCGGTTGAGCGGCGAGGTCGTCTTGTCATCGAGGCCGATGAAATGGAAACCGGCGGTCGAGCCCGCCTGATGGCAGCCTTGGCAGGCGCCGTTGTCCAGCCGCTCGACCAATGCCTCTGGCGTGCGCACCAGCTTCAGCGCAGAGAAATCGAGCCCTTCGAAATCCGCGGGCTGGAACAGCGGCGTGAACGGGTGGTTGGCCTGCCTTGCGCTGCCGAAGGTCGACCACGAAATGACCTTCCTTGCCAAAAACTCATCGGGGATTTGGTAGACGCCGAGATCGACCGCCGCAACATTGGTGCGGACATAGTCGGCAAGTCTTGCTTTCAGCGCGGCGTCTTCGGCAAGACGTGCCATGTCGGGCGTGTTTTCCAGCGGCTTTTCGCTGACAGCCGTTCCGTCGATGCCGAAAATTCGCATGAGATAGGCAGCCTGCCCGCCGAATTCGGTCTCCTGGCCGGAGGGGAAGCGGACCACTTGGGCATTGAGCTCGAGCTGCTTGAAGGTGAGCGCCGCTCTTTCCAGCGGCCCGCCGGTCAGCCAGCCGGCATCGACGCTCTCGTCGAGCTGTGGTGCCCAGCGTCCGGCGACGCCGACACAGCCGCCATCGACATCCGGCGTGGCATTGTAGACGGCACTGAAATTGAACGGCAGGCGCGAGGCCAAAACCTTGCCGTTCTTCTTGAAGCTGTAGGCGAGGCGATAGATGAAGCGCACTTCGCCGCAACTCCCGTCGCCTTTCAGCGCGGCGAAGTCGCGCCGGTCGAGCCGGTTGACCACGCCGACGAGGCGGAAGCGCGCTGCGTCGGTCCTCAGCCAGCGCATGTCCATGACACGGCCAACATTGCCGTCGGTCACCTCGTACAGCGGCCGGCCGCCGGCCTTCATCTCGGTCCGCAATGCTGCGACGTCGCTTGCAATCGTTTCGACGATCGCGTGGTAAGCCGGCGCCTTGTCATAAAGCGTCTTCAAATCGCCCTTGCCGTCGACGCCGAAAATGCCGGCGAAGCCAAAGCCCTTGGCATCGAGAGCAGCAAGTACCGCTGGATCATCGACGATGGTCACCGGCTGCTCAGCGGCATTGGCCGACAGTGTCGCCAAAGCGGCGATGACGAGCGTGGTGAAAAGGAGTGCAATGCGTCTCATCGAAGGTCCGGCTGGCTTTCGATCAATTCCCGCAGCACTGGCACCAGAGCCGACGGTAGATCCTCGGCGATCAAGCCGGGCCCGAAACGACGGCCGGCCTCGGCGTGGATCCAGACCGCCGCGCAGGCAGCCTGGAAGGCCGCCATGCCTTGCGCCAGCAATCCGGCCGCGATCCCCGACAGAACGTCACCAGAGCCAGCCGTGGCCAGCCCCGGCGCACCGTTGGCATTGATCGCGGCCCTGCCGTCGGGCGCCGCGATCACCGTGTCGGCACCCTTGTAGACGACAATGGCATTGGCGCGCTTTGCTGCTTCGCGCGCCTTGGTCACTTTGGACTGTTTTTTGTTCCCAGCGATATCTGGAAAAAGCCTGGCGAATTCACCCTCATGTGGCGTCAGCACCAGTGCCGGCGACCATGTCTGACGCGCTGCGTCGAACAGTGCCTGAGGCTGAAGCGCCAACGAGGTGATGGCGTCGGCATCCAGAACGATGGCACTGGCGTGAATTTCAGGCGTAGCCGCTGATGCGCGGGTCAGATCCGCGATCGCCGCAATCAACTGCAATGCGAAATCGCCGACCTTGGGTTTCGGCCCGAGCCCCGGTCCGAACACCAGCGCCTCGGGATGCCGCGCGACGAGGAATTCCTGCACCTCTTCGAGCGAGCCGGCCTCGCGCAGCATGATCGAGGTCAGATGCGCGGCGTTCACCTGCATGGCGTTTCCAGGTGAAAGCACAGTTACTGCCCCTGCCCCACTGCGAGCCGCGGCCATGGCCGACAACCTCGCTGCGCCCGTCGCACTCGGTCCGCCGGAAAAGACAGCAACATGGCCACGCTTGTATTTATGCGAATCGACAGCCGTTCTCGGGTAGTACCATCGCAGCCAAAGTTCCGGTGTGTTCTCGAACGCCGTGACCTTGAGCTGATCGATGATCCCATCCGGAATGCCGATATCGGCGACGATGATCTCGCCGCACAGCTCGCGCCCCGGCATCAGCAGATGGCCTGGCTTTTTCCGCACGAAAGTCACCGTGACCTCGGCCTGGAAGCGAGCGTTAGTCAAGCCGGTCTCGCCTGACACACCCGAAGGCAAATCGATCGAGACCACCGGGACGCGCTCAGCGCTGCTCAAGCCTGAGACGGCCAACGCATGCATCGAAATGTCCTTGGACAGTCCCGCGCCGTAGAGTGCGTCCACGACCACTTCACCCGCTTCCGGGTAGCAATGGCCAATGTGTTCCACGGGCAAGTTGCAGGCATCAGAGGCCAACGCGGCATCGCTTCCGGGTTTCTGCTTGCCTTCGGCCCATACGGCAACGTTCATGCCGGCCTCTGCCAACAACCGCGCCACGACATAGCCGTCGCCGCCATTGTTGCCGGGGCCGCACAGGACATGGACGCGGCTCGCCTGGGGATAGCGCGCCAGGACGACGGCAGCGACCGCTTCGCCGGCGCGCCGCATGAGGCCGAAGCCATCGAGTGGCCCGGCCGCAATCGCCAGCCGATCGGCCTCGGCCATTTCAGACGGAGACAAAAGTTCGTTGCTCATGGAATATCAGGCGACATGCACATCATTTCCCCAAGCATTGTCCAGTTTTTGATCCGACGCAAACAACGAAGGTCCCTAAGCAAAGTTGGCGGCGTACCTCGTTCGGGACGACGGCGCGCAGCTGCTCATGAAATATCCGATCTGCCCAATTTTTGTGCGGACGGCAGGACCGGCGGTGTGTAGGCTCGCGGTGTTCATGGCGCATCCGACGCAGCGAATGATGCGAATGTACATTCCTGCGCGGCATGGTATCCAAATCATGTGAGGCTGCTCGGCGCCCCATCAATTGGCACAGTTCGTGCTTGATTGAAGCGCAAGCGGGGCTCACAACCCGTCTTTTTTGGCAGTGGAGGCCACTTTTTACATGAAAAAGATCGAAGCGATCATCAAGCCGTTCAAGCTAGACGAAGTGAAAGAAGCGCTTCAGGAGGCCGGGCTGCAAGGTATCACCGTTACCGAGGCCAAAGGGTTTGGCCGCCAGAAGGGCCATACCGAGCTTTATCGCGGTGCCGAATATGTCGTCGACTTCCTGCCGAAGGTGAAAATCGAGGTCGTGCTCGGCGACGATGCGGTCGAAGCCGCGATCGAAGCCATCCGCAAGGCGGCCCAGACCGGTCGCATTGGCGACGGCAAGATCTTCGTCTCCAACATTGAGGAAGTCGTGCGCATCCGCACCGGCGAAACCGGCATGGACGCGGTCTGAATTTTCCCGTTAAAAGGCCATGTTCAAAACGTCATCACATAGGGAAGCAGGGACATGACGACAGCCAAAGACATCATGAAGCAGATCAAGGACAACGACGTGAAGTTCGTCGATCTGCGCTTCACCGATCCGAAGGGCAAACTGCAGCACGTTACGATGGATGTCGTCGAGGTCGAGGAAGACATGTTTGCCGATGGTGTCATGTTCGACGGTTCCTCGATCGCCGGCTGGAAGGCGATCAACGAGTCCGACATGGTGCTGATGCCCGATCCCGATACGGTGCATATGGACCCGTTCTTCGCTCAGTCGACCATGGTCATCCTGTGCGACATCCTCGACCCGATCTCGGGAGAATCCTACAACCGCGACCCGCGCGGCACCGCCAAAAAGGCCGAGGCCTACATGAAGGCGGAAGGCATCGGCGACCAGATCTTCGTCGGTCCTGAAGCCGAGTTCTTCGTGTTCGACGACGTCAAGTACAAGGCCGATCCCTATAATACCGGCTTCCGGCTGGATTCGACCGAATTGCCGTCCAATGACGACACCGATTACGAGACGGGTAACCTCGGCCACCGGCCGCGCATCAAGGGCGGCTATTTCCCGGTGCCGCCGATCGATTCGGCACAGGACATGCGCTCGGAAATGCTCACCGTGCTCGCCGAGATGGGCGTGCGCGTCGAAAAGCACCACCATGAAGTGGCCGCCGCCCAGCACGAGCTCGGGATCAAGTTCGACACGCTGGTCCGCAACGCCGACAAGATGCTGATCTACAAATACGTCGTGCACCAGGTCGCCAATGCGTATGGCAAGACGGCCACTTTCATGCCGAAGCCGGTATTCGGCGACAATGGCTCTGGCATGCACGTCCACCAGTCGATCTGGAAGGAAGGCAAGCCGACCTTCGCCGGCAACGAATATGCCGGCCTGTCCGAGAGCTGCCTGTTCTACATCGGTGGTATCATCAAGCATGCCAAGGCGATCAACGCCTTCACCAACCCGCTGACCAACTCCTACAAGCGCCTGGTACCCGGCTATGAAGCGCCGGTGCTGCTCGCCTATTCGGCACGCAACCGCTCGGCCTCGTGCCGTATTCCGTTCGGCTCGTCGCCGAAGGCCAAGCGCGTCGAGGTCCGCTTCCCCGATCCGGGCGCGAACCCCTATCTTGCCTTCGCCGCCATGCTGATGGCCGGCCTCGACGGCATCAAGAACAAGATCCACCCGGGACAGCCGATGGACAAGGATCTCTACGACCTTCCGCCGAAGGAATTGAAGAAGATCCCGACCGTCTGCGGCTCGCTGCGCGAAGCCCTGCAGAGCCTCGACAAGGACCGCGGCTTCCTGAAGGCCGGCGGCGTCTTCGACGACGACCAGATCGACAGCTACATCGAGCTTAAGATGGCCGAGGTGATGCGCTTCGAAATGACCCCGCATCCGGTCGAATACGATATGTACTATTCGGTCTGATCTGGATCGTTGCAGCCAACAAAAAAACCCCGGCGGAGACGCCGGGGTTTTTTTTATTGCGATGCGATCGGAGAGAACGTCACGGCGCAGACCTGAGGTCTACGCCGGGACGAATGTTCAAGCCGCGGCCGAAACCTCGGCGCTGGTCGGGACGGAGGCGATCGTCTTCAATATCTGCGAGGCAATCTGGTAGGGGTCGCCCTGCGAGTTCGGACGGCGATCCTCGAGATAGCCCTTGTAGCCGTTGTTGATGAAGGAGTGCGGCACACGGATCGAGGCGCCGCGGTCGGCGATGCCGTAGCTGAACCTGTTCCACGGCGCGGTCTCGTGCTTGCCGGTCAAACGCTTGTCGTTGTCCGGACCGTAGACGGCGATGTGATCCATCAGGTTCTTGTCGAAAGCCGCCATCAGCGCTTCGAAATACGCCTTGCCGCCGACTTCTCGCATATAGGCGGTCGAGAAGTTGGCATGCATGCCGGAGCCGTTCCAGTCGGTATCGCCGAGCGGCTTGCAGTGATATTCGATGTCGATGCCGTATTTCTCGGTCAGGCGCTGCATCAGATAGCGTGCCATCCACATCTGGTCGGCGGCCTTCTTGGAGCCCTTGCCGAAAATCTGGAATTCCCACTGGCCTTTGGCCACTTCGGCGTTGATGCCTTCATGGTTGATGCCGGCGGCGAGGCAAAGGTCGAGATGCTCCTCGACGATCTGCCTGGCGACGGAGCCGACATTGCTGTAGCCGACGCCGGTGTAGTACGGGCCTTGCGGCGCCGGATAGCCACTCTCGGGGAAGCCGAGCGGGCGGCCGTCCTTGTAGAAGAAATACTCCTGCTCGAAGCCAAACCAGGCACCCTCGTCGTCGAGGATGGTGGCGCGCTTGTTGGATGCATGCGGCGTCACGCCGTCCGGCATCATGACCTCGCACATGACGAGCGCGCCATTGGTGCGGGCGGGATCCGGATAGACGGCGACCGGCTTCAAAACGCAGTCGGAGCTGTGGCCCTCGGCCTGCATGGTCGAAGAACCGTCGAAGCCCCACAGCGGAAGCTGGTCGAGCGTCGGAAACTCGGCATAGTCCTTGACCTGCGTCTTTCCGCGAAGATTGGGAACCGGGGTGTATCCATCGAGCCAAATGTACTCGAGCTTGTATTTCGTCATTCTAGCCTCTCGTTGCTTGATCACCGAACCCTGGATGGCGCCGGGGCGAGCCGGCCTATCCAGCAGCCGACCTGCCGACTGTTAAAATGCAATTCGTGTGCCATTTGGCTGGCGACGGGTGCGGCAAAAGCGATGTAGTGTCGGCGCAAAATTGCTGAGCCGTCGTAATTGTGCGATCGGATCGCTCACAAGCATAGTTTGCATAAATATTGTGCAGCTACTGATCTTTTTATAATCATGTTGCCTAATTCGATTGCGAAACCTATCTTGGGGAAAGGTTGAATCGGCAAGGTTGTGCCGAAGAAAGGAAACCGACAATGGAAATCACTTCCACTCGTCAGTCGGCCAAAATCCTGATGTTCCCGGTGGCAGCGCGCGCTTCTGCCTCAAATTTAACCGGAAAGGCTAAGTTCGCAGCAGAACTTGCTTCTTTGCGCAACCGAACGGATTTCGGAAGTGCCTGGTATCATGAGGCAGCGATCGAAGAAGCGAAAAACGATCGGAAGAGCTGAGCCTCCCCATCTCTCGTCTCCCTCCGATGAATCGCAAAGCCCGGCGCGATCGCTCGCGCCGGGCTTTGCTTTGAATCGGGACAGGTCGGCTATTGCTTGGTATGCAGGTCTGTTCCGAGGGTATCCCTGATGAAGATCATGCCGATGACCAGCGACATCGCCGCGATCACCACCGGGTACCAGAGACCGTAGTAGATGTCGCCCTTGTAGGCGCTGAGCGCGAACACCGTCGCCGGCAGCAGCCCGCCGAACCAGCCATTGCCGATATGGTAGGGCAGCGACATTCCGGTGTAGCGGATGCGGGTCGGAAACATCTCGACCAGGATCGCGGCGATCGGCCCGTACACCATCGTGACGAAGATCACGAGGACGAACAGGATGGCGATCGTCATCGGCCAGTTGACCGCGGCCGGGTCGGCAAACATGGCAAAGGGACCGCCGCCCGGTATGGTGTAGACAGTGACCTCGGGGGCTCCCGCAGCCTCATCGGCAGTCAGCAGCTTGTCCTTGATCGCCTGGTCGGTCGGGACCGTCGCCTTGTCGCCGGAGCGGATCGCGGCCGTATCGAGCTTCAGCTCGGGATTGGCCGCAATGAAGGCCTCAAGCTTCTGGTCCGGCACCTTGGCCGCTGCCCGCTTCAGCGGATAGCCGCCGTCCCGAAGCGCTGTGTTTACCGCTTTGGCGAAAACGGCGTCCTTAGCCTTGGCTTGATCGCCGGCCGCAGTCGCGTCGTACGACTCAACTGTCTCGTTGCCGATTTTGACCGACGCTGCAGTGCCGGGGGCTGCCGTCGTTACCACGTCATAAGGCACTGAGTTCTTGGTCAAGAACGAGGTGGCGATATCGCAGGACGTCGTGAACTTCGCCGTGCCCACCGGATTGAACTGGAACTTGCAGTCGCCCGGTGCCGCGGTGACCGTCGCGCGCGTGTTTTGCTGCGCGGTGGCGAGCGCCGGGTTGGCTGCCCAGGTCAGCGCCTTGAACAACGGGAAAGTGCAGACGATCGCCAGTGCAAGGCCGGCCATGATGATCGGCTTGCGACCGATCTTGTCGGAGAGCCAGCCGAACACGACGAAAAAGATGGAGCCGACCGCCAGCGCGATTGCGATCATGATGTTGACCGACTGCGCGTCGACCTTGAGCACGTTGGTTAGGAAGAACAGCGCGTAGAACTGGCCATTGTACCAGACCACGGCCTGGCCGGCTGTGAGGCCGAGCAGTGCCAGCAGCGCAATCTTTGCGTTCTTCCATTGGCCGAAGGCTTCCGTCAATGGCGCCTTGGAGCCTTTGCCTTCGTCCTTCATGCGCTGGAAGGTCGGCGATTCAGAAAGCGACAGCCGGATCCATATCGAAATCCCGAGGAGCAGAAAGGAAACGATGAAAGGAATGCGCCAACCCCACGCGGCGTAGGTTTCCTTGGCCATCGACCCCTGGACGATCAGGATGACGACCAGCGACAGGAACAGGCCGAGCGTTGCCGTCGTCTGTATCCACGACGTGTAGTAGCCGCGGCGATCGTCGGGTGCGTGCTCGGCGACATAGGTCGCGGCACCGCCATACTCGCCACCGAGCGCCAGGCCTTGCAACATGCGCAAGATGATCAGGATCACGGGAGCGGCAATGCCCAAAGTCGCATAGCCAGGCAGCAAGCCGACCAGGAAGGTCGACAGGCCCATGATCGTCATCGTGACAAGGAAAGTGTATTTACGGCCGACAAGATCGCCGATGCGGCCGAACAGCAATGCGCCGAACGGACGCACGAGGAAGCCAGCGGCGAAAGCCAGCAGCGCGAAGATATTGCGCGTAGCTTCCGGGATGGTTGGGCTGAAAAAAGTCGAACCAATGAACACTGCCAACGAGCCGTAGAGATAAAAATCATACCATTCGAAAACGGTGCCGAGCGAGGAGGCGAAGATGACCTTCTTCTCCTCGCGCGTCATGCCGCGGCTTGTTTTGCCGGCGGTCGATGCCATTGCCATGAGTGTATCCTCCCGTGTGATTCCGTCGGTCCTCGATGCTGCGCGTCATCGTCCGCGTTTCCTCGGAACGCAGACTCAGTGCAGCCACCGGTGCAAAAAATGACAGAAAGCAGTGCCCAGAGGCAGACCGCCTTTGGGATTATGACTTTGGTCTAATGTGCAGTGCGAAATAGCGGGCGGTGCCGTCAGCCTTTGAGCGCTTCGAGCAGGCTGACTGCCGCCATCATGTCGCGCTTGCGGGCGGCGCGGCGGGCGACGGCCTCGGCATCATGGCCCCATTGCTCGGCCTGCCAGTCCTCGTCGACATGGCCGGCAGCCCAGGCCACCTCGCCGTCGAGCTCGCCGAAATCGACGGCCAGCGCCAGCAGCGCCGATCCGGTCAGCGAGGTCATGACGTGGATGGCAGCAAGGCGCAGCGGATCGGCACGTTGGGCTAGATGCTGGCCAAGCAGCGCGATACTCTCGCGCGGCTGCTCGACGTGGATCACGCCTTCGGCGAGCTGGAACCGGGCGCCGAGCGCGCTGCGCGCCCAGTCGATGACCGGATCCCAATGCTCGTTCTGCCGGTCGACCAACCCCTGTGGTGCATCGGCGCGGTAGCAGAGCATATCTGATGAGGCGAAACGCAGGATGTCCTCCAGCACCGCCTGGGGATCACTGGCGACCCCATCGATTGCCGTATTGACCAGACGCATCAACGGCATCGTTACCGGGTCGATGGTCTCCTCCTGTGCGGCGAATTCGTCCGCAATAAGAGCAGCCGCCTTTTCGGTCGGCAGCGCCAGCAGCGCCTTGGCGGGCGTGCGGACGGGCTTGCCATCGAGATGGACGGCAAAACCATCCTCGACCGGTGCCACCGCGACGGTCTTGTAGAAGCGTTTTGGCAGCGGCGTCTTCATCTGGATCTGGGCGCGACGCACCGGATCCGGATCGGAGAGCTGCTTTCCAGCTTCGAGGTCGTTCAAAATATCGCGCATGCTCATCCGGGGCTTTGTTTTCGGGCCGGCCGGTTGACGATGATAAGACCGGCGGCGATCAGGCCGAGTGCCAGAAAGATACGAACGGTCAACGGCTCGTTCAAGAACACGGCGCCGCAAAGCACGCCGAAGACCGGCGACAGGAAGGTGAAGCTCGACAGGCCAGATGCAGGGTAGCGCCGCAGCAGCCAGAACCACAGCACATAGGTGAAGGCGACAACGTAGACGGCCTGGAACAACAGCGCCAAGGTCGGCAGAAGGGTAAAGCTGCGGACGGGCGGCCCGGCAAAGGGCATCACCAAAATGCCGACGGCGGCGGCACCGGCCAGCTGATAGAGCAGCAGCTTTTCGGCGCTGGCCTCCACCAGTTTCGACCGCTTGATGACAATGTTGGTCACGGCCCACAGAATGCCGGCGCCGAGACTGAGCAGGTCGCCGCTCAACGTCTCGCCACCATTAGCGCTCAGTTTGTCGGAAAACACCGCGACCAGCCCGGCGAAAGCGAGCAGAAGCCCAACGAGCTTGCGTGCCGTGATGCTTTCGTCCAGCAGGAAATGGCCGCCGACCAGCATCCAGAACGGCATGGTGTTGACCAGCAAGGTGTTGCGCACGACGGTGGTGTGCTCGAGCCCGACATACAGAAACAGGAACTCGAGACCGAAAAGCGCGCCTGCCAGAATGCCGGCGACGAGAGTCTTGTCGGGCGTGAACAGCGCGATGCCGCGCCAGCGGCACCAGCCGAAAACACACAGGCCGCCGATCACCGAGCGGGCGATCGATAGGAAAACGGGATCGTAGCCGGCATAGGAGATCTTGGCGGCGACGTAGTTCAGGCCCCAGGAAAAGGTCAGCCCGACCATGATGGCGGCGGCCGCCAGATCGACCGCGTCACGGCGGTCGAGCGTATCTGTGGCGACGCCCACCGGCCCTAGTCCTCCGCGCTTGCGTCGTCGAAGCCGATCAGGTTCCAGCTCTGGCGCATGTGCGGCGGCATCGGCGCGGTGACGTCGACAAACCCCTTATCGGGATGCGGGATGACGATGCGGCGGGCGTGCAGATGCAGGCGGTTCTGCATGCCGCCGGGAAAATCCCAATTGGTGTCGGCCTCGAAATATTTGGGGTCGCCGATGATCGGGCAGCCGATATGCGCGGCATGGACACGAAGCTGGTGGGTGCGGCCGGTATACGGCTCCATCTCCAGCCAGGTCATCGTCTGTGCAGCCTGCTCGATGACACGGTAGTAGGACACGGCGTGGTCGGCACCCTTTTCGCCATGCTTGGCGATGCGCACGCGATCGCCGTCGGGCGTCGGTTCCTTGATCAACCAGGTCGAGATCTTGTCCTCGCGCTTCGGCGGCACACCCTTGACCAGCGCCCAGTAGGTTTTCTTCGTCACACGCGCCCGGAACGCTTCGGCGAGCTTCATGGCGGCGAGCCTTGTACGGGCGACAACCAGAACACCCGACGTGTCGCGGTCGAGCCGGTGCACCAGACGCGGCTTCTCGCCCTTCTGGTTGCGCCAGGCTTCCAGCATGTCGTCGACATTGCGGGTGACCCCGGAGCCGCCTTGCACCGCCAGGCCGGCCGGCTTGTTGAAGACGAAGACCTTCGGGTCCTCATGGATCAGCATCTTGGCCAAGACATCGGCATCGCCCTGGTTGCGTATCGAATGGCCGGTGAGCGGGCTTTCGCCTTTCTTGTCCACTTCGAGCGGCGGCACACGCACCGTCTGGCCGGCTTCGACGCGTGTATCGGCCTTCACCCTGCCGCCGTCGACGCGGATCTGGCCGGAACGCAGCAGCTTCTGCAGATGACCGAAACCGAGACCGGGGAAATGGGTCTTGAACCAGCGGTCGAGCCGCATGCCCGCCTCACCGGTATCCACTGTGATCTGTTCAACGCCTGCCATGATTCCAATCGCCGTTTTGCGAACATGCAACGGCATTCGCCGGCACCCGCAATCTCACTCGGTTATTCGTTGTCGGTTCCATATTGCAGAACCTGAACTTTCTCCAGCGTGATCAAGCCACTTGTCATGATTGTTTCAAGCACGGGCAGAAAAGCGGCCAATTTTTCCTCGTCGTCGACGATCTCGATGACAAGGGGAAGGTCCTCCGAGAGACGGAGGATCTTCGTGGTGTGAAGTCGGCTGGAATGGCCAAATCCCATCGCCCCGCGCAGGACGGTCGCGCCGGCAATCTGCATTTCGCGGGCCTTCAGCACGATGACCTCATACAGCGGACGGCCATCTGCCCTGTCGTTTTCGCCGATAAATATGCGCAGCAATTGTGCCTGTGGTGGTATCTTCATTGCCTGGATCCTCTCGGCTGGTTGAGGCGCACTGCAAAGATGTGGCCAAGCCAGACGGCGGCAAGCCAGGCCACCACGGAGATCGCGATATTGAGTGCCGCCGCCACAAGCTTCCCGCTTTGCGCGAGGGTGAGTGTTTCAAGGCTGAAAGCGGAGAAGGTCGTCAGGCCACCGCAGAAGCCGGCCATGAAGAACTGGCGCTGCAGCGGACTGGCGAAGACGCGACCATCCGGTCCCGTCAATGTCGCATAGAAGCCGATGAGGAATGAGCCGACAATGTTGACGAGGAGCGTGCCGAAGGGAAATCCAGTGCCCCACCAGGCGGTGCTCGCCAATGAGGCGAGCGCCCGCAGCACGCCGCCGATCATGCTGCCAGCGGTCACGGTCGCATAGATACGAACCGTTTGGCTCGTTCGGCGCGAGCCAATGAGGCGCGCCGCACGCCCCGCCATCCCGTCGGAGCGGAGCTTCTGCGGGCCGCTCATGGCGCCCCGCTGCCAATCAGAAGACTTCCCGCGGCAAAGCCCAGCGTCACGCCGCCGAGGCTCAGGAAAACCGAAAGCAGCACATTTCCGCCGGCGCGCAGCCATTCGCCCTCACGCGCCAGCGCCAGCGTCTGCAGGCTGAATGAAGAGACCGTGGTGTAGCAGCCGAGGCCGCCGGTGACGACAAAGGCCCAAAGGGCAGGCATGCCGTCGCGCGCCACGGCATGCGCAACGACGCCGATTGCAAACGCCCCCGACACATTGACGACCATCGTGCCCCAAGGAAAGGTCTCGCCGACCCGGCGGGCGACGAAGCCGGACAGGAAGAAGCGGGCCATTGCACCGATCGCGCCACCAAGACAGACAAGCAACAGATGATACATCGTGCTCCCTCGCGCCAGTTACGCTACGGTGTCAGGCAGCTCCGACCTTCTTCGGCTTGCTGGAGGCGATCATCTTCCAGTTCTTGTAGAACATGGCATTGATGCGCTCGACGCTGACCGAAACAATGGCGAGGAGCGTCGAGATCAGACCGGGAAACGGCGATGGGCGAATGATGTCCATGAACACGCAGTAGCGGCGCCCGTCATACTCGTTGACCGAGCGATGAAGCAGCGTGTCGTCGAAGATGAACAGCGGGTTCTCGTGCCAGTAATTCTTGGCGTTGCCACACTGGACGAACACTTCCGATTTCACCGGGATGAGGTTGTAGAGAATGCGCAGGCTGAGCCGGAGCGGGCCAAAGTGCCAGGAAGTCGATTCCCTGCCGCTGAACACAGAGACGGCAATCGTCTTGATGTATTTGAAATCCTTGTTGAATTCGGCGACGTTGTCTATTTTGTGCTTGCCATACCACTGATAGACATACATGCCGCGCCGGCCGCTGCCGAAATTGGCGTCGATGTCGGCGATGATCTCATCCTTGCGTGCCTTGAAGACATCCAGGACCTCGTTGACCTCGCGCTGGTAGTCCGGAGGAAACTGGTCCAATTTCCAGACACCGCGGTTTCTATAGCACAGCAGATCCACCAGCAGATTGAAGGGCGAAAGCAGCCAGGTGAAGATGCCGTTGCCCAGGAAATAACCACTGAACAGCGCCCAATTCTTGTTGTCGTTGCGCAACACGTCGATCAGGCCGAGGACGATGAAAATCGTCGTCAGAATGGGAATGACATAGAAGCCGAGCGCCAGCAGCGGAATGGCTATGGCGAACTTCCGAAGGGTTTTGCGGGATTTTTTTGTCATTTTTCCACGCGCCAGGCGCGATTCCGTTCTGAATATCGTCGGTACGTTTCTGGCCTGCCGCCGGCCGAAGGCGCATCTTGATAGGGTTTTTTATCCCATCAGACAACGGCGATCACACCAGTGTGCGACTGGCAGCTACTTTTCCCGCTCGCTGCGCAGCTTCGCCCAATAGTCCAGCCGCTTCCTGATATCGCGCTCGAAGCCGCGCTCGGGCGGATCGTAGAATGTCTGCCTTCCCATCTTCTCAGGAAAATAGTCCTGGCCGGAAAAAGCGTCGGGCTCGTCGTGGTCGTAGCGATAGCCGGCGCCGTAATCTTCCTGTTTCATCAGCTTGGTCGGCGCATTGAGAATGTGCTTGGGCGGCAGCAGCGAACCGAATTCCTTGGCCGCCTGTGTGGCGGCCTTGAATGCGGTATAGACTGCATTGGATTTCGGCGCGGTGGCGAGATAGACGGTAGCCTCGGCGAAGGCCAGTTCGCCCTCGGGCGAGCCCAGATAGTCGTAGGCTTCCTTGGCGGCGTTGGCGACGACGAGTGCCTGCGGGTCGGCCAGCCCGATATCCTCCATCGCCATGCGCACCAACCGGCGCCCGAGATAGAGCGGATCCTCGCCGGCGTCGAACATGCGAGCCAGATAGTAGAGTGCTGCGTCGGGGTCGGAGCCGCGCACCGATTTGTGCAAGGCGGAGATCAAATTGTAATGGCCGTCCTGGCCCTTGTCGTAGATCGGCGCGCGGCGCTGGACGATGCGCTGTAACGCCTCGGCGCCAAACACCTCACCTGATTTGGCGGCACGCCAGACCTCTTCAGCCAGTGTCAGCGCCGCGCGGCCGTCGCCGTCGCTCATGCGGATGAGCATCGCCCGCGCCTCGTCATCGAGCGGCAGCGCCCTGCCCTCTGCCTCCTCGGCCCGCGCCAGGAGCTTGGCGATGCTGTCCTCGCCGAGCGAGTGAAAGACCAGGACGCGTGCGCGCGACAGCAGCGCGGCGTTAAGCTCGAAGGACGGGTTCTCCGTGGTGGCGCCGACCAGCACGACGGTGCCGTCTTCCATCACGGGCAGAAAACTGTCCTGCTGGGCGCGGTTGAAGCGATGGATCTCGTCGACGAACAGCAGTGTCTGGCGGCCGTTGGAGCGGCGCAGCTTCGCTGCCTCGAACACTTTCTTCAGGTCGGCAACGCCGGAAAACACGGCCGAGATCTGTTCGAAAGCGAGGCTTGTCTCGCCGGCAAGCAGCCGTGCGACCGTGGTCTTGCCGGTGCCGGGCGGGCCCCAGAAGATCATCGAGCCGAGCGAGCCGGAGCCGATCAGCCGCGTCAGCGCGCCGTCGGGACCGGTCAGATGCTCCTGGCCGACGACCTCGCCGAGGTTCTTCGGGCGCAGACGGTCGGCCAGCGGCCTGCCGGGCGGCGTCTTTTCCGGTTCATCGACACTGAACAGATCGGCCATGCAACTTCTTCTGCCTGGAGCCCGACCATGCTGACGTCGGGCTTAGTAACGCAACACCTGGCGCAGTATCTGCCCGCCGCGCTCGACGGTAAAGCGCCACCAGCGTGTATCCTGCTGGGCTATCTGTTCCAGGGTCGCCGCCTTGTCGATCGTCAGGCCATTGACCTCACGCACGATGTCGCCCGGCTGGAAACCAAAATCGGCAGCGGGCGAATCGCGGTTGATATCGACGACGGTGACGCCTTTGACATCGGTGCGCAGACCAAGCCGCTGGGCAAGCCGTGGCGATAGTTCGGCAACCCTGGCACCGGAAAACGGGCTACGGCCGCGCAATGTGAGCTCCGCAGCTTTGGCGCCCTCAGGCGGCCGTTCCAGCGCGATGTCCATCGTCGCCTGCTGACCCTTGCTTAGAACGCCGAAGCTGGCATTCGTACCGATCGACAGCGTCGCCATCCGGTAGTCCAGCGCCCCGACGCTCTCGACCGGCTTGCCGTTGAGCGACAGCACCACGTCACCAGGCTTGAGCCCTGCCTTGGCAGCGGGTCCTGCCTCTTCGACCGAAGAAACCAGCGAGCCGGCCGGTTTGTCCATGCCGAGCGATTCGGCAATCTGCGGCGTCACCGCCTCGAACTCGGCACCGACATACGGCCGCTCGAAGAAGTCGAGCCCGGCCTTGGCCGCATCGGCGAAGGCGCGAACCATGTTCGAAGGGATGGCAAAGCCGATACCGATCGAGCCGCCGCTACGGCTATAGATCGCAGTGTTGATGCCGATCAGTTGACCACCCATGTTGACCAGCGCGCCACCGGAATTGCCCGGGTTGATGGCGGCGTCGGTCTGGATGAAGAAGCTGGAATCGGAGACGCCGATATGGCTGCGCGCCACAGCCGAAATGATGCCGCTGGTGGTGGTCTGGCCGACACCGAACGGATTGCCGATCGCCAGCACCAGGTCGCCGACCTCGAGCGCGTCGGAATCGCCAATGGCGATCACCGGGAACGGCTTGTCGGAAGAAATCTTGAGCACGGCGAGGTCGAGCGTCTCATCCTTGAGCAGCACCTTGCTGTCGAATTCGCGCCCGTCGGCGGTCGCGACCTTGACCTGGTCGGCGTCCTTGACGACGTGGAAATTGGTGACCACGACGCCGGTCGGATCGACCAGCACCCCCGAACCGAGCGAAGACTGCGCGCGCGGCTGCGAGCGGCCGAAGAACTCCTCGAAGAACGGATCGCCGTCGAAGGGCGACGTCACCTTGGCGGTTTGCGAGGCGTAGACATTGACCACGGCCGGGGCCGTCTGCTTGACCAGCGGCGCGAAGGACAGCTGCACCTCCTCGCGGCCGAACGGCACGCGCTTGTCGGGGCCGGAGGTGGCGTTTTCGCCTTCGACGCCATGCAGCAGATCGGTCAGCACGTCGGACAGACCGGGATCTGGCTTGGTCTCCTCCGCCAGCGCGTGCCTGGCCGCCGGCACGACGGCCAGCGCCATCAAGGCGCAGATCAGAACAAGGGACAGCCGTTTAACGCGCATTCCGAATCCTCCAAGTCGGGCGCCATTGTCCTGACGATTGTGCAAAATGAAAGGCTAAGCCGCTGAAATCCGATTATTTTGGATAGTCGCCGCAAAAACCGGTGACAAAACCCCTGCAAGCCCTGCCCGGCAGCTTCGGAAACAGAAAAAGGGGCCCGCAGGCCCCTTTGAACTTCTCAGAAAAACCGAAGCTTATGCGGCTGCGGCTTCCTCTTCGGTGCCTTCGGCCTCGATGCGGGCGCGGTCGCCGGCGCCTTTGGCCGAGGTGTCGCGGTCGACGAATTCGATGACGGCCATTGCGGCATTGTCACCGTGACGGAAGCCGGCCTTCATGATGCGCAGATAGCCGCCATTGCGAGTGGCGTAACGTGGCGCGATTGTGTCGAACAGACGCTTGACGACGCCCTCATTGCCGATCTGGGCAATCACTTGGCGGCGGGCGTGCAGGTCGCCGCGCTTGCCGAGCGTCACCAGCTTCTCGACGATCGGACGCAGATCTTTCGCCTTCGGCAGCGTGGTGAGGATCTGCTCGTGCTCGATAAGCGACACGGCAAGGTTGGCAAACATCGACTTGCGATGGCTTATGCTGCGGGCGAACCGGCGGCCTTTAAATCCGTGGCGCATGGCTCTTCTCCTTCATTGCGGGTTCAAGAGGCCTGAGCCTCAGTATTGATCTTCGTAACGCTTGGCGAGGTCTTCGATGTTTTCCGGCGGCCAGTCCGGCACTTCCATGCCGAGATGCAGGCCCATCGCCGCCAGGACTTCCTTGATCTCGTTCAGCGACTTGCGGCCGAAGTTCGGGGTGCGCAGCATCTCGGCTTCGGTCTTCTGGATCAGATCGCCGATATAGACGATGTTGTCGTTCTTCAGGCAGTTGGCCGAACGCACCGAAAGCTCGAGTTCGTCGACCTTCTTGAGCAGCGCCGGGTTGAAGGCAAGCTCGGTAACCTGTTCGGCAGCGACTTCCTTCTGCGGCTCGTCGAAATTGACGAACAGGCCGAGCTGGTCCTGCAGGATGCGAGCGGCGAAGGCCACCGCGTCCTCGCCCGAGATCGAACCATCGGTCTCGATGGTCATGGTCAGCTTGTCATAATCGAGAACCTGCCCCTCACGGGTGTTCTCGACCTTGTAGGAGACCTTCTTGACCGGCGAATACAGGCTGTCGACCGGGATCAGCCCTATCGGCGCGTCTTCGGCGCGGTTGCGGTCGGCCGGCACATAGCCCTTGCCGGTGTCGACGGTGAATTCCATGCGGATCTCAGCGCCTTCGTCCAGCGTGCAGATGACGTGGTCGGGATTGAGGATCTCGACGTCGCCGACCGTCTGGATGTCGCCGGCGAGAACCGCGCCCGGTCCCTGCTTGCGCACGACCATGCGCTTGGGGCCATCGCCTTCCATGCGGATGGCGATTTCCTTGATGTTCAACACGATGTCGGTCACGTCCTCGCGCACGCCGGCGATGGACGAGAATTCATGCAGAACGCCGTCGATCTGCACGGCGGTCACAGCCGCGCCACGCAGCGAAGACAGAAGCACGCGGCGCAGCGCGTTGCCGAGGGTGAGGCCGAAGCCGCGCTCGAGCGGCTCGGCGACCAGCGTGGTCAGCGTCTTCTTCTTCGACGAGAACTCTATCTTGTTCGGCTTGATCAGTTCCTGCCAATTTTTCTGGATCATAGTGCTTTCCTTCCGTTGTCCCGCCACCATCCAATCGTGGCGGGCGACCTGGAATGCCGTGGAGGAGCGCCCTTGAGGCGCTCGCGCGGCGTTCGGTAAATTCTCTTTAGACGCGGCGCTTCTTGCGCGGGCGGCAGCCATTGTGCGGGATCGGCGTCACATCACGGATCGAGGTGATGGTGAAGCCTGCTGCCTGCAGCGCCCGCAGCGCCGATTCACGACCGGAGCCGGGTCCACAGACCTCGACCTCGAGCATGCGCATGCCGTGTTCCTGAGCCTTCTTGGCAACATCTTCGGCGGCCATCTGGGCAGCGAAAGGGGTCGACTTGCGCGATCCCTTGAAGCCCTGGGCTCCGGCCGACGACCAGGCAATGGAATTGCCCTGCGCGTCGGTGATGGTGATCATCGTGTTGTTGAAGGTCGAATTGACGTGGGCAACGCCCGACGAGATGTTCTTGCGTTCGCGACGGCGAACACGAGCGGCTTCCTTGGCCATGATAGTCCTTTCAGTTGATCTCTACACCGCCGTAATGCCAGCGGCTCCACCAGGGAGAAGGCAGTAGGGGAATATGGCAGTAGGGCAGTATGTCTGCCGTTCCTATTGCCTTACTGCCCTACTCTCTTACTGCCCTAAATTACTTCTTCTTTCCGGCAATCGACTTGGCTGGGCCTTTGCGGGTGCGCGCATTGGTGTGCGTGCGCTGGCCACGAACCGGCAGCGAGCGGCGGTGACGCAGGCCGCGGTAGCAGCCGAGGTCCATGAGCCGCTTGATGTTCATCGACACTTCGCGGCGCAGGTCGCCCTCGACCTGGTAGTCGCGGTCGATGGTCTCCCGGATCTGCAGCACTTCCGCGTCGGTCAGCTGGTTGACGCGGCGCTCGGCCGGGATGCCGACCTTGTCGACGATCTCCTGGGCGAACTTCTTGCCAATGCCGTGAATGTATTGAAGCGCAATGACGACGCGCTTGTTGGTAGGAATGTTGACGCCGGCTATACGAGCCATGTTCTTCTCTTCTCCATATAGGCCGGACGAGCCGGCGCTTCAAGTTGCCCCGCGTCCGGTGGAGGCCGGCCCTTGCGGGAGTTTCCAGTTCAAAGCGGCCTGCCTTGCCCTTGCGGACAAGCAAGCCTCATGCCTGATAGGAAGACGGGCCGCCATACCCCAGCGGACCGCTCCAGTCAAGCGCAATCGTTCGTTTCTCTAGCCGGCCGCCTGGCCAACCTGCCGGGTCGTCGCCCTGAGCACCGCCTCGATCTGCTGCGTCACCGCATCGATGTCGGCCATGCCATCGACGCCCCTGAGCTTGCCCTTGGCGTAGTAGTAGCCGATCAGCGGCGAGGTTTTCTTGTAATATTCCCTCAAGCGTTCTTCGAACACCGCTGGGCTGTCGTCCTTGCGCACCGGCAGGCCTGCGGCCTTGGCGTCCTCGGCGCGTTTGACGATTCGGCCAACCAGCGCCTTGTCGTCGACGACAAATTCGATGACCGCGTCTAGCTCCAGCCCGCGATCCGAAAGCATTTCCTCAACGGCGTCCGCTTGCACCAGGGTTCGCGGGTATCCGTCAAGGATGAAGCCGTTTGCGCAATCGGCTTGATCGATGCGCTCGGCCACGATGGCGTTGACGATAGCGTCGGACACCAGTTCACCAGCATCCATCACCGCCTTGGCTCGCCTGCCGACTTCGGTGCCGGCCTGAACAGCAGCACGCAGCATGTCCCCCGTGGAAAGCTGTGGGATGCCGTGTCTTTCTACCAGTCTCAGTGCTTGTGTCCCCTTGCCCGCCCCCGGCGGTCCAAGCAATATCAACCTCATCTGGCCTTCTTCCCCCCGCGCAGCTTCGACTTCTTGATCAGGCCCTCATACTGGTGCGCGATCAGGTGACCCTGAATCTGCGCCACCGTATCGAGCGTTACACTGACCACGATCAGGAGCGAAGTGCCACCAAGGTAGAACGGTACGCCAGTCGCTGAAATCAGGAACTCGGGCAGCAGACACACCAGCACCAGATAGATGGCGCCGACGACGGTGATGCGGGTGAGCACATAGTCGATATAGTCCGCAGTGCGCTCGCCCGGACGATAGCCCGGGATGAAGCCCGAATGCTTCTTGAGCTGGTCGGCGGTGTCCTTCGGATTGAAGACGATCGCAGTATAGAAGAAGGCGAAGAACACGATCATTGCCGCGTAGAAGGCCATATAGAGCGGCTGGCCGTGGCCGAGCGCCGCCAGGATGGTGCTCGCCCAGGCAGGCATATTGGTCGTCTGCGAGAAGCCGGCAACCGTTGCCGGAAGCAGCAGCAGCGACGAGGCGAAGATCGGCGGAATGACGCCGGAGGTGTTGAGCTTCAGCGGCAGATGCGAGGTATCGCCCTGGAACATGCGATTGCCGACCTGGCGCTTGGGATACTGGATCAGCAGGCGGCGCTGGGCGCGCTCGAAGAAGACGATCAGCGCGATGACGACGATGGCGAGCACGATGATCGCCAGGATCAGGCCGGTCGACAGCGCGCCGGTGCGGCCAAGCTCCAATGTGCCGGAGATGGCGCGCGGCAGGCCGGCGACAATGCCGGAGAAGATGATCAGCGAAATGCCGTTGCCGATGCCGCGGGCGGTGATCTGCTCGCCAAGCCACATCAGGAACATGGTGCCGCCGACCAGCGTGACGACGGTGGAGATGCGGAAGAACATGCCGGGATCGTTGACGATGCCGTTGCCGCCCTCAAGCCCAACCGAAATGCCGTACGCCTGGACCAACGCGAGAAGCACGGTGCCGTAGCGCGTGTACTGGTTGATGATCTTGCGGCCCTGCTCGCCTTCCTTCTTCAGCGCTTCCAGCGACGGAATGACCGAGGTCATCAGCTGCATGATGATGGAAGCGGAGATATAGGGCATGATGCCAAGGGCAAAGATCGCCATGCGCTGCACGGCGCCGCCGGCGAACATGTTGAACATGCCGAGCACGCCCTTGCTCTGCGACGAGAAGGCCTGGGCGAAAGCGTCGGGATTGATGCCGGGCAGCGGGATATAGGTGCCAAGACGGTAGACGAGCAGCGCGCCGATGGTGAACCAGATGCGCTTCTTCAGATCCTCGGCTTTGGCGAAGGCCGAAAAATTCAGATTCGAGGCTAGTTGTTCAGCAGCCGAAGCCATGCCTGATTCTCCGCTTGGTCACGCTCGATGCCCGCAGCTCAGGCGGCGCGTGTCACCGAAGCTCACGAGATAAGCTCCGGACTGCAAACATGCAAGCGGCCGCGTTGATGCGGCCGCCACATCTGTCGGATCAAAGCACGACCGCAGGCAAAACCGAATTCCACCTTTGCCGACCGTGCTTCAAATTGCCGTTACTCGGCGGCTGCTTTCTCAGGCAACTTCACCGAACCGCCGGCCTTTTCGATCTTCTCGACCGCGGCCTTGGAGGCTCCGGCCACGTCGAAGGCAAGCTTGGCCTTGATGTCGCCGTCCGAAAGGATGCGCACGCCGTCCTTGACGCGACGGATGACGCCGGCCGCAACCAGCGCCTCGGCTGTCACAACTGTCTTAGCGTCAAGCTTCTTGGCATCGAGCGCGGCCTGGATGCGGGCCAGCGACACAACGGTGAAGCTCTTGGCGAAGATATTGTTGAAGCCGCGCTTCGGCAGACGACGGTAGAGCGGCATCTGGCCACCCTCGAAGCCGTTGACGGCGACGCCGGAGCGCGCCTTCTGGCCCTTGACGCCGCGACCGGCGGTCTTGCCCGAACCGGAACCGATGCCACGGCCGAGACGCTTCTTGGAATGCGTCGCGCCGTCCTTGTCACGCAGATCGTTGAGTTTCATCTGGGTTCTCCTGCGCTCTGGCTCAGCCCTCGTCCACAACGCGGACGAGATGCTGGACGGCAGCGATCATGCCGCGCACCGAGGGCGTATCCTCCAGCGTGCGCTGCTTGTGCATCTTGTTGAGGCCGAGGCCGACCAGCGTTGCGCGCTGCTCCTTCGGCCGGCGGATCGGCGAGCCGATCTGCTCGACGGTGATGGTCTTGGTTGCTTTCTTGGCCATGGTCAGATCCCTGGTCAGCTTCGACTATTCTTCAGCCGCAACGGCGGTGCCGCGGCGGGCCTGAAGGGTCGAATACTTGATGCCGCGCGCAGCAGCCACATCCTTCGGATGCATCTGGCTCTTCAGCGCGTCGAAAGTGGCGCGAACCATGTTGTAGGGGTTCGACGAACCCATCGACTTGGCGACCACGTCATGCATGCCGAGCGTCTCGAAGACGGCGCGCATCGGGCCGCCGGCGATGATGCCGGTACCTTGCTTGGCAGCGCGCAGCAGCACACGTCCCGCGCCCCAGCGTCCCTCGACGTCATGGTGCAGCGTGCGGCCCGAGCGCAGCGGCACGAAGATCATGTCGCGCTTGGCCGATTCGGTCGCCTTACGGATCGCCTCCGGCACTTCGCGCGCCTTGCCGTGACCGAAGCCGACGCGGCCCTTCTGGTCGCCGACGACGACGAGCGCTGCAAAGCCGAAGCGCCGGCCGCCCTTGACGACCTTGGCGACACGGTTGATGTGGACGAGCTTGTCGACCATGCCGTCGTCGCGCTCTTCGCGATCACGGCCGCGGCCGCCATCCCTACGTTCCTGTGCCATATCCTGTTCCTTGTTTTTTTCCGGAAGCACGGTTGATGATGATATCCGGCGCCTCTGTGGGTCGCCGGGGGCGAAAACTCTTTTTTCCTTCGCATGATCCTATCCGAAAAGTCTGCAACTTTTTGCTGCGCTGACCTCCGGTTCGGGATCATGCTTTAGAAGCTCAGACCACCTTCACGGGCAGCCTCGGCAAGCGCCTTGACGCGGCCGTGGTAGATGTAGGCACCGCGGTCGAAGACGACTTCCTTGACGCCGGCCTTCGAGGCACGCTCGGCGATCAGCTTGCCGATGGCAGCTGCGGCCGCGGTGTCGGCGCCGGTCTTGAGCGAACCCTTGAGCTCCTTCTCGAGCGTCGAAGCAGCGGCGATGGTGTGGCCCTTGGCGTCGTCGATGACCTGGACGTAGATGTTCTTCGACGTGCGATGGACCGACAGGCGCGGACGATCGCCGGCAACTTTCTTGATCTGGCGGCGGACGCGCTGAGCGCGGCGTTGGGTGGATTCTTTCGAGCCCATGATATCAGTTCCTTGCCTTCAAAAAACGGGGGCAACCATATGCGGTAGGCGAAGCGCCTCCCGCGACCGCTCCCCGCGGCGTTAAAATTACTTCTTCTTGCCTTCCTTGCGGACGATCTTCTCGCCAGCATAGCGGACACCCTTGCCCTTGTAGGGCTCGGGGCTGCGATACTCGCGGATCTCGGCGGCAACCTGGCCGACCTGCTGCTTGTCGATGCCGGTCACGGTGATTTCCGTCGGTTTCGGCACCGAAATCGTCACGCCCTGCGGCGTTTCGTAGACGACGTCATGGCTGAAGCCGAGCGCCAGCTGCAGGTTCTTGCCCTGCATGGCGGCACGATAGCCGACGCCGGTGATCTCGAGCTTCTTTTCGAAGCCGTCCTTGACGCCCTGCAGGATGTTGACGATCTGCGTGCGCGACATGCCCCATTTGGAGCGGGCGGTCTTGGTCTGGTCGCGCGGCTGGACAGCGATCTCGCTGCCTTCCATCTTGACCAGCACTTCGTCGTTCACCACGAACTTCAGCTCGCCCTTCGGACCCTTCGCCGTCACGGTCTGGCCGTTGACGGTCGCGGTCACGCCCTGCGGCAGCGAAACGGGCTTCTTTCCAATACGAGACATTTTGTTGTCCTCGTCACTTCTCTTGTTTCAGGTCTCGGCTTCGGGATTTGATCCCGAAACCGGTTTCCAATTGGGGTCACGTACCAGATCAGAAGATCTGGCAGAGGATTTCCCCGCCGACATTCTGTTCGCGCGCTTCGTGGTCGGCCATCACGCCCTTCGGCGTCGAAAGGATGGCGATGCCGAGCCCGTTGGCGACATGCGGTATCGACTTGGCCGAAACGTAGACGCGGCGGCCGGGCTTCGAGACCCGGGCGATTTCGCGCACCACCGGCGCACCGTCGAAATACTTCAGCTCGATCTCGATTTCGGACTTGCCGTTGTCGAAGTCGGTCTGGCTGTAGTCGCGGATATAGCCTTCGGCCTTCAGCACGTCGAGGACGCGGGTACGCAGGCGCGAGGCCGGCGTCGAAACGCTCGACTTCTTGCGGCCATAGGCGTTGCGGATGCGGGTCAGCATATCGCCGAGAGGATCGCTCAATGACATGTTATGTCCTCCTTACCAGCTCGACTTGACCAGGCCCGGGATCTGGCCGTTATTGCCGAGATCACGAAGCGCGATACGCGATACTTTGAGCTTGCGATAATATGCACGCGGGCGTCCGGTGACTTCGCAGCGGTTGCGGATGCGGGTCTTGGCCGAGTTGCGCGGCAGCGCCGAAAGCTTCAGCTGAGCGCGGAAGCGCTCTTCCATCGGCTTGGACTGATCCATGATGATCGCCTTGAGCACCATGCGCTTGGCAGCGAACTGGTCCGCAAGCTTGCGGCGCCTGTTGTTCTTCTCGACTGAGCTGGTCTTTGCCATTTCAGATTTTTCCTTTTCTCGCTGCCGTTACTGGCGGAAGGGGAAGTTGAAGGCCTTGAGCAATGCCCTGGCTTCGTCGTCCGTCTTCGCAGTCGTACAAACGATGACGTCCATGCCCCAGATCTGATCAACCTTGTCGTAGTTGATCTCCGGAAACACGATGTGTTCCTTGATGCCCATGGCATAGTTGCCACGGCCATCGAAGCTCTTCGGGTTGAGCCCGCGGAAGTCGCGGACGCGCGGCAGTGCGATGTTCACGAGACGATCGAGGAACTCGTACATGCGTTCCTTGCGCAGCGTGACCTTGGCACCGATCGGCATCTTCTCGCGGACCTTGAAGCCGGCGATCGAGTTGCGGGCGCGGGTGACGACGGCCTTCTGGCCGGCGATCATCGCAAGGTCTTCCGCCGCGATCGAAGGCTTCTTCGAATCGCCGGTCGCCTCGCCGACGCCCATGTTCAGCACGATCTTGTCGATGCGCGGAACCTGCATCTCGTTGTCGTAGCCGAACTGCTCCTGCAGCGCCTTGCGGATGGTCTCGTTATAGACCTGCTTGAGGCGGGGGGTGTTCTGGGCAGTTGCCTGCTTGGTTTGAGCCTTAGCCATTGATGACTTCTCCCGAGCGCTTGGCGACGCGCACCTTCTTGCCGTCCTTCTGGAAGATGAAGCCGACGCGGGTCGGCTTGCCATCCTTGGGGTCGGCCAGCGCGATGTTCGACAGCTGGATCGGCGCTTCCTTGGTGATGATCCCGCCCTCCTGGGACTGGGACTGCTTCTGGTGACGACGGATCAGGTTGACGCCGCGCACCAGCGCGGTGTCGTCCTTCGGCTGCACCGAGAGGACTTCGCCCGAACGGCCCTTGTCCTTGCCGGCCAGCACGACGACCTTGTCGCCTTTTCTAATCTTTTGCATTGGTCCGGCTCCTTACAGCACTTCAGGCGCGAGCGAGATGATCTTCATGTGGTTCTTGGCGCGGAGTTCGCGCGGAACCGGTCCGAAGATACGCGTGCCGATCGGCTCTTTCTTGTTGTCGACGAGAACGGCTGCGTTCTTGTCGAAACGGATCACGCTGCCGTCCGGGCGGCGGATGTCCTTGGCCGTGCGAACCACGACCGCCTTCATCACATCGCCCTTCTTGACGCGGCCGCGCGGGATGGCTTCCTTGATCGACACCACGATGATGTCGCCCACGGAAGCATATTTCCGCTTCGAGCCGCCCAGCACCTTGATGCACATGACACGACGGGCGCCGGAATTATCCGCGACGTCGAGGTTTGTTTGCATCTGAATCATGACTGGCCGCCTTCTTCTTTTCTAACGGGACGGGTTTCTCACCCCTCCCCGGTCTGTCCAAAATTCGTTTCGTTAGCCCTGATCAGGCCTGGTCCGAAGACACCACGACCCAGCGCTTGTCCTTGGAAATCGGCTTCGATTCCTGGATGAACACCTGATCGCCGACCTTGTGGGCGTTGTTCTCGTCGTGCGCCTTGTACTTCTTGGTCATGCGCACGGTCTTCTTCATCACGGGATGCGTGAAGCGCCGTTCGACCTTGACGACAACCGTCTTCTCGTTCTTGTCGCTGACGACGGTGCCCTGCAGAATGCGCTTTGGCATGGTTTTCGTCCTTAAGCCTTCTTGGCCGCGGACTTTTCCGCAGCGATGGTCTTGATACGCGCAATGTCCTTGCGGACCTGCCTCACGCGCGCGGTCTTCTCAAGCTGGCCGGTGGCCTTCTGGAAGCGCAGGTTGAACTGCTCCTTCTTCAGGCTGGCCAGGTCGTCGGTCAGCTGGTCCTGGGTCTTGGTCCGGATGTCTTCGGCTTTCATGATCAGCCCGTCCTTATTCTGCGATGCGCTGTACGAAGCGCGTCCTGACCGAGAGCTTGGCCGCGCCGAGACGCAGCGCCTCACGGGCGGTTTCCTCGTTGACGCCGTCGATCTCGAACATGATGCGGCCCGGCTTGACACGTGCCGCCCAGTAGTCGACCGCGCCCTTGCCCTTGCCCATGCGGACTTCGGTCGGCTTCGACGTCACCGGCACGTCCGGGAAGATACGGATCCACACGCGGCCGGCACGCTTCATCTCGCGGGTGATCGCGCGGCGGGCCGCCTCGATCTCACGCGCGGTGACGCGGTTCGGCTCAAGCGCCTTCAGCCCGAAACCACCGAAATCCAGGTTGGTGCCGCCCTTGGCGGTACCGTGGATGCGGCCCTTGAACTGCTTACGGAACTTTGTGCGCTTTGGCTGCAGCATCGTTCTAACTCCAAATTCCTAACTGTCTTACGCGTTTTCGCGACGGCGACCGCGTTCGCGCTCACCACCACCGCCATGCGCATGATCGCCCTCGGTGGCGCGGCGCTCCGAAGCCATCGGGTCGTGCTCGAGGATCTCGCCCTTGAACACCCAGACCTTGACGCCGCAGATGCCGTAGGCCGTATTCGCTTCGGCCGTGCCGTAGTCGACGTCGGCACGCAGCGTATGCAGCGGCACGCGGCCTTCACGATACCATTCCATGCGCGCGATCTCGGCGCCGCCGAGACGGCCGGCGCAGTTGATGCGGATGCCCTCGGCACCAAGGCGCATCGCCGACTGCACGGCGCGCTTCATGGCGCGGCGGAACGCGATGCGGCGCTCGAGCTGCTGGGCGATCGACTGGGCGACCAGGGTCGCGTCGATCTCCGGCTTGCGCACTTCGACGATGTTCAGATGCGTCTCGGACTTGGTCATCTCCATCAGCTTCTTGCGAAGCTTCTCGATGTCGGCGCCCTTCTTGCCGATGATCAGGCCCGGACGCGCCGCATGGATGGTGACGCGGCACTTCTTATGCGGACGCTCGATCACGACCTTCGAGATCGCAGCCTGCTTGAGTTCCTTCTCAAGATATTTGCGGATCTTGATGTCCTCGTGCAGCAGCTTGCCGTACTCGCCGGTGTTCGCGAACCAGCGCGAATCCCAGGTGCGGTTGATGCCGAGACGCAGACCGATCGGATTGACTTTCTGGCCCATTATGCGGCCTCCCCTTTTTCTTCGACTTCACGAACGACGATCGTGAGGTGCGAGAACGGCTTCTCGATACGGCTGGCGCGACCACGGCCACGGGCATGGAACCGCTTCATGACGATCGACTTGCCGACATAGGCTTCCGCCACGATCAGCGCATCGACGTCGAGGTCGTGATTGTTTTCCGCGTTGGCGATCGCCGATTCCAGCGTCTTCTTGACCGTGCCGGAAATCCGCTTGGCCGAGAATTCGAGGTCGGAAAGCGCTGTCGCGACCTTCTTGCCGCGGATCAGCGCGGCAACCAGGTTCAGCTTCTGCGGGCTGATACGGATCGTGCGCAACACGGCGCGCGCTTCGTTGTCAGCAAGCCTGCGCGGAGCTTTGGCCTTGCCCATGATTATTTCCTCTTCGCCTTCTTATCCGCGCCGTGACCGTAATAGGTCCGGGTCGGAGCGAATTCACCGAACTTGTGACCGACCATGTCCTCGTTCACCGAGACGGGAACGTGCTTCTGGCCGTTGTAGACACCGAAGGTGAAGCCGACGAACTGCGGCAGGATGGTGGAGCGGCGGCTCCACATCTTGATCACCTCATTGCGACCACCTTCACGAACCTTGTCCACCTTCTTCAGAAGGTAGCCGTCGATGAAGGGGCCTTTCCAAATCGAACGAGTCACTTGGCGTTACCTCTTCTTAGCTCTTGCGCTGATGGCGCGAGCGCAGGATGAACTTGTCGGTCGCCTTGTTGGACCGCGTCTTCTTGCCCTTGGTCGGCTTGCCCCAGGGCGAAACCGGATGGCGGCCACCCGAGGTGCGGCCTTCGCCGCCGCCATGTGGATGGTCGACCGGGTTCATGGTCACGCCGCGATTGTGCGGACGCTTGCCGCGCCACACGGTGCGGCCTGCCTTGCCGTCATTGATGTTGCCGTGGTCCGGGTTGGACACGGCACCGACAGTGGCCATGCAGGAGCCGTGGACGACACGCTGCTCGCCCGAGTTGAGGCGCAGGATCGCCATGCCCTGGTCGCGGCCGACAAGCTGGCCATAACCGCCGGCCGAGCGGGCGACCTGAGCGCCCTTGCCAGGCTTCAGCTCGATATTGTGGACGATCGTGCCGACCGGCATCGAGGCCAGCGGCATCGCGTTGCCCGGCTTCACGTCGACCGATTCACCGGCCACGATCTTGTCGCCGGGAGCCAGACGCTGCGGGGCGATGATGTAGGACAGCTCGCCATCGTCATACTTGATCAGCGCGATGAAGGCGGTGCGGTTCGGATCGTATTCGATACGCTCGACCGTGCCGACGACGTCGAACTTGCGGCGCTTGAAGTCGATGATGCGGTAAGTGCGCTTGTGACCGCCGCCGATGAAGCGGGCCGTGATGCGGCCGTAATTGTTGCGGCCGCCCGACTTGGTCAGGCCTTCGGTCAGGCCCTTGACGGGCTTGCCCTTGTAGAGGCCCGAGCGGTCGACGATGACCAGCTGACGGGTGCTCGGCGTTACCGGGTTGAATTTTTTCAGTGCCATTGTTCTGTCCTCGCGACCTTGCTCAGAGACCCGTCGCGACGTCGATCGACTGGCCGTCGGCCAGCGTCACAACCGCCTTCTTGACGTCGCTCTGGCGGCCGATCGTGCCGCGGAAGCGCTTGATCTTGCCCTTGCGGACAAGCGTGTTCACGGCCATCACCTTGACGCCGAACAGCGCTTCGACGGCGGCCTTGATTTCCGGCTTCGACGCCTTCTTGGCGACGTTGAAGACGACCTGGTTCTGCTCGGAAGCCATGGTCGACTTTTCGGTGATCGCCGGCGAGACGATCACATCGTAATGACGAAGGTCGGTCATTTGAAGCGCTCCTCGAGAGCCTCGACGGCGGCCTTGGAAAGGACCAGCGTGCCGCGGCGCAGAATGTCGTAGACGTTGATGCCCTGGATGGGCAGCACGTCGATGTTCGGGATGTTGGTCGCCGCCAGCTTGAAGTTCTTGTCAAGCTCGGCGCCGCCGATCACCAGGGCGTTGCTCAGGCCCAGCGTCGCGAAATTCGCGATCAGCGCCTTGGTCTTGGCCTCGGTCAGCTTTAGCTCGTCGATGATGATGATCGACGCGCTCTTGGCCTTGGCCGAGAGGGCATGCTTGAGGCCGAGCGCGCGCACCTTCTTCGGCAGATCGTGCTCGTGGCTGCGCACGACCGGGCCGTGGGCCTTGCCGCCGCCGCGGAACTGCGGAGCGCGAGCCGAATGGTGACGGGCGCGGCCCGTACCCTTCTGCTTGTACATCTTGGCGCCGGTGCGGGCGATTTCCGCGCGACCCTTGGCCTTGTGCGTGCCCTGCTGCTTCTTGGCAAGCTGCCAGCGCACGACGCGCTGCAGGATGTCCTCGCGCGGGTCAAGGCCGAAAATCTCTTCGGAGAGCTTCAGCTTGCCGGCGTCCTTGCCGCCAAGCGTTGTAATCTTGAGGTCCATTATTCCGCTCCCTCTGTGGCCTGGGCCTCGTTCTTGGCGGCACCATCGGTTGCAACGGCGCGGATCGCGGCGGGCTTCGGCGCATTGGCCGGAAGCGCTACCTTGGCCGCGTCGCGGACCAGGATCCATGCACCCTTCGAACCCGGGACCGCACCGCGGATCAGGATCAGGCCGCGATCGGCGTCGGTCGAGACGACCTCGACATTCTGCGTGGTGACGCGGGTGTCGCCCATGTGGCCGGCCATATGCTTGCCCTTGAACACCTTGCCCGGATCCTGGCGCTGGCCGGTCGAGCCGTGTGTACGGTGCGACACCGAGTTGCCGTGCGTCGCGCGGCCGCCACCCATGTGGTGCCGCTTGATGACGCCCTGGAAACCCTTGCCGATCGTGGTTCCCGTCACATCGACCTTCTGGCCGACGACGAAATGCTCGACGGTGATCTCGGCGCCGACATCGATCATGTTGTCGGCGGAGACGCGGAACTCGGCAACCTTGGCCTTGGGCTCGACGGAAGCGGTCGCGAAATGGCCGCGCATCGCCTTCGACGTGTTCTTCACCTTGGCAAGGCCAACGCCGAGCTGGACGGCGGTATAGCCGTTCTTCTCCTGCGTGCGCTGCGCCACGACCTGGCAGTTCTCCATCTGGAGAACAGTGACGGGAACATGTTCCCCGGCATCGTTGTAGATGCGGGTCATTCCCACCTTCTTTGCAATCACACCTGAACGCATCGGTTCAATTCCTTTAGAGTTCCCTGTCGGGGCTGTCGCCCCTCCACGCCTCTTGTTCCTTCAGAGTTCCGGGTCGCCCCGCTGACCTCTGGTTCCTTAGAGCTTGATCTCGACGTCGACACCGGCGGCCAGGTCGAGCTTCATCAAAGCATCGACCGTCTGCGGGGTCGGGTCGACGATGTCGAGCAGACGCTTGTGCGTGCGCATCTCGAACTGCTCGCGGCTCTTCTTGTCGACGTGAGGCGACCGGTTGACCGTGAACTTTTCGATCCGCGTCGGCAGCGGAATGGGGCCGCGGACGTTGGCGCCGGTGCGCTTGGCGGTCGACACGATTTCCCGTGTCGAGGCGTCGAGCACCCGGTGATCAAACGCCTTCAGGCGGATGCGGATATTCTGTCCGTTCATGCGTCACTTCCTTGTTCTGGCGCGGCGCGGGCAGCGCCCGCGACAGATCGGTTTAAGTCCAAATTACTCTTTGATGGTGACGACGATGCCGGCACCGACGGTGCGGCCGCCTTCACGGATGGCGAAGCGCAGCTTCTCTTCCATGGCGATCGGCACGATCAGCTCGACATCGACGGTGATGTTATCGCCCGGCATCACCATTTCGGTGCCTTCCGGCAGCGACACGATGCCGGTTACGTCCGTCGTGCGGAAATAGAACTGCGGACGGTAGTTGGTGAAGAACGGCGTGTGACGGCCGCCCTCGTCCTTGGTCAGGATGTAGGCTTCGGCGACGAACTTCTTGTGCGGCTTAACGGTGCCGGGCTTGGCCAGAACCTGGCCGCGCTCGACGCCTTCACGGTCGACACCGCGCAACAGCGCGCCGATGTTGTCGCCGGCCTGGCCCTGGTCGAGCAGCTTGCGGAACATCTCGACGCCCGTGCAGGTCGTCTTGGTGGTCGGACGGATGCCGATGATCTCCAGCTCCTCGCCGACCTTGACGACGCCGCGCTCGACGCGGCCGGTCACCACCGTGCCGCGGCCCGAAATCGAGAACACGTCCTCGATCGGCATCAGGAACGGCTTGTCGAGCGGACGAACCGGCGTCGGGATGTAGGCATCGACCGCCGCCATTAATTCGCGGATCGCGTCCTCGCCGATCTTCTTGTCAGAATCTTCAAGTGCGGCAAGCGCCGAACCCTTGACGATCGGAATGTCGT
>NZ_JAMYMF010000012.1:0-163899 GCF_040318415.1 Mesorhizobium sp. M1163
GTTCCCATCAGCCATCGCATCAAGAAATGCGCCTGGAACGACGACTATCTCATCAATGCCATCACTCATATGCGATAGCCCTGCCTTTCCGGGGGAGATGCCCGGCAGGGCAGAGGGGGGTGCTGTCCCTCCGACCTGTCAGCCAATCGAGCCCTCCATTCCCGGTTGGGGGATGGGTTTAGGTAGACGTTGGTGCTCTGTCACACCCCCCTCTGGCCTGCCGGCCATCTCCCCCGCAAGGGGGGAGATCGGCAGCTTGGCGGGCAGCCACCAACCTGAGACAATTGCGCTCGGGCACATTTTGTTCTTGCTTTGTGCCGGCAGCTATGCTAATAATTTCAGTATGGTGCTGATTCGCCCCAATGACCCGCCGCCGAGGCGGGTTTTTCATTTCTGGTTCCGCATGCCGTGTCCCAAAACCGCTGCGGCGTTTTGCCAAAACTGAACTCCAAGCCGTGGCGTCATCACGCCGCCCCTTTTCACCGCTTGGTGATGTGCTAGACCCTTCAAACCATCCCGAAGCGAATTTTGCGGAGCCCGAGCATGGTCAAGACGCCGAAGATGCGGCATTCCAAGAGCCGCCGTGAGCCGGTGACCATCGATCTCGAGCCCGGCGCCGTCTCGCGAGTCGCCGACGAACAGGATGCCAGCTCGCAGCAGCCGGCCGCGGCGCAGACCTACGAGGCGCGGGCCGAGGAAGCGGCGAACGCATCGCAGCCGGAGCCGCCTGAGGAGCCGGTGCATGCCGACCAGACCGATCTCGAACCATGGGAACATGCCGACGCAGCCGGGCGGGCCGGCACGCAAGAGCCGACGGACGCAGGCGCCGATTCTGCCAGGGAAGCGGAAATCCCTTATCCGGCCGGTTCGGATGCGCCGGTCGGTCGCTTCACGGCTTCCGACTACAGTTTCGAAGATGCACCCAGCGGAACCGGGGCCAACGAACCGAGGATACCAGGTTCCGGCGAGAAGACAGCTGAGACGAGGGACGACCATATGGCAGCGCAGCCGAAGCGGAGCGGCATCAACGGCATCGCCGCCGGTATTGTCGGCGGCGTCATCGCGCTGGCCGCCGCCGGCGGGCTGCAATTTGCCGGCCTGCTCGGGGCGCCGGGGTCGGGCGGCGTGTCGCTCGACCCCGTCAATAGTGAGATCGCTTCGCTGAAACGCGAGGTCGCGGACCTCAGACAGGCCGACGCCAACAATGACGCATCGGCCAAGGTGGACGGGCTGTCGTCGGCGCTGGATCAGGTCAGGGCGGACGTCACGGCGCTCAAATCGGCGGTCGAGCAAGGCGGCGCCGGCGACAATGCTGGGCTTGCCGCACTTGGCGACAAGGTCCGGCAGATCGAGACGGCGGTCGCGGGCCTCGGCAAGGCCGGCGGCACGGCGCCGGTCGATCTCGGGCCGCTCAACGAAAGGCTGGCCGCGCTCGACGCGCTGGTGAAATCGGCCGGCGAGACGGCAAAGGCGCAGGAAGGCCGGCTTGCGGCGCTGGAACAGTCGGTTTCACAGCTCTCGGGCAAGGTCGATGCACAGGCTTCGCAGCCGAAGATCGCGCTGGCCATTGCCGCCTCGGCGCTCAAGGCAGCGCTCGACCGCGGTGCGCCGTTCGCGACCGAACTCGAAACCTTTGCCGCGATCTCACCCGATGCACCCGAGATCGCGACGCTGCGCGCCTATGCCGAAAAGGGCGTCCCAACGCGCGCCGAGATCGCCGCCGAAGCGGACGCCACCGCCAACGCCATGGTCGCTGCCGCGACGCCTGTCGACCAGAATGCCGGCATCCTGCAAAAGCTGCTGTCGAGCGCCGAATCGCTGGTCAAGGTCAGGCCGATCGGTGCGGTCGAGGGCGCCGGCGCCCCGGAAACCGTCGCCCGCATGGAGGTCGCCGTCAATCAGGGCGACTACGCCAAGGCGCTCAGCGAATACGAAACGCTGCCTGAAGCGGCCAAGGCCGCCGGCGCCGACTTTGCCGGCAAACTGAAAGCGCGGATGGAGGTCGAGACGCAGATCGATTCGCTCATCGCTGGCGCGATGAAGGCGTGAGGAACCCGATGATCCGCATCCTCGCCTTCCTTGCCGTCGTCTTTGCGCTCGGGCTCGGGTTCGCCTGGCTGGCCGACCGGCCGGGTGAAATGCTCGTCACCTTCAACGGCTATCAATACCAGGTCAGCCTGATGGTCGCGGCGGTGGCGATCGTTGCCGTGGTTGCCGCGGTGATGATCGTCTGGTGGCTGGTCAAGGCGCTGTGGACCAGCCCCTATACGATCTCGCGCTATTTCCGCGTGCGGCGCCGCGACCGCGGCTACCAGGCGCTGTCGACCGGCATGATCGCCGCCGGCGCCGGTGACGGCGCGCTCGCCCGCAAGAAGACCAAGGAAGCGGCAAAGCTGATCCGCTCCGACCAGGAGCCGCTGATCCAGCTGCTCGACGCGCAGGCCTCGCTGCTCGAAGGCGACCATGAGGGCGCCCGCGAAAAGTTCGAGACCATGCTCGACGATCCCGAAATGCGGCTGCTCGGCCTGCGCGGACTGTATCTCGAAGCCGAGCGGCTCGGCGACCGCAACGCAGCCCGCCACTATGCCGGCCGTGCGGCGGCGGTGGCGCCGCAGCTGGCCTGGGCGGCCGAATCGACGCTGGAAGATCTGACCGGGCGTGGCGACTGGGATGGTGCGCTGAAACTTGTCGACGCCCAGAAGTCAACGCGGCAGATCGAGCGCGACGCCGCCAACCGGCGCCGCGCCGTGCTGCTCACCGCCAAGGCGCAGGCGCTGATCGACAGCGATGCCAATGCCGCCCGGACGGCGGCTCTCGAAGCCAACCGGCTGCGGCCGGATTTCGCGCCGGCGGCGGTCGCCGCGGCGAAATTGCTGTTTCGGCTGAACGACGTGCGCAAGGGCTCGAAAATCCTCGAGGCGGCGTGGAAGGCCGAGCCGCACCCGGAGATCGCCGAGCTCTACACCCATGCCAGGCCCGGCGATGCCGTGCTCGACCGGCTGAACCGGGCAAAGAAGCTGCAGGACCTGAAGAAGAACCATGCCGAGGCCTCGCTTGCCGTGGCGCGCGCCGCGCTCGATGCGCAGGATTTTTCAACCGCTCGCCGCGAGGCGGAAGCCGCCATCCGCATCGATCGCCGCGAAGGCGCCTATCTGCTGCTGGCCGATATCGAGGAGGCCGAGACCGGCGACCAGGGCAAGGTGCGGCAGTTGCTGTCGAAAGCGGTCAGGGCGCCGCGCGACCCGGCCTGGGTCGCCGACGGCGTCGTCTCCGAACGCTGGGCTCCGGTATCGCCGATCACCGGCAGGCTCGATGCATTCGAATGGCGGGCGCCGATGGAGCGGCTCGGCCAGTTGATCGACAGCGATGAGGATGCGCCGGAGGCACCGGTGCCGGCGATTGCGGCTTCAGCCAAGCCGGTACAGGAAACAGCCGAGGCGATCGAGCACACAGCGGTTGCTGCCGAGACACCGGGCACAGCGACCGAAGCAAAGACCGAAAACCGTGCCGGCGAGGATCAGGTGACACCGGTCACCGCGGCGGCGTTTGCCGCGGTGCCGGACGATGCCGAAGCCGTCGAGCCGGCGCAGGAGTTGACGCGGCTGCCCGACGACCCCGGCGTCGATCCCGATGACGAGGCGGATAAATCGACGCGCCGGTTTCGTTTGTTCTGATCCGGGTCGAGTGGACCCGGGCTTATTGGGAATGATTTGATGTTCGAACGCGTTCTGTCGTTTCTAAGAGACCTGCCGTCCGGTAATGGCGCAAGCGCCAGCGCCGACGATCCGCGCATTGCCGCGTCCGCCCTGCTTTTCCACGTGATGAACGCCGACGGCGTGCGTCAGGATACCGAATGGGAGCGGTTCAAGAAGGTGCTGGCGGAAAGCTATTCGATCAGCGGCGACGAACTCGACGCGTTGGCGGCTGCCGGCGAGCGGGCCGACAATGAGGCGATCGACCTTTACGCCTTCACCAGCGTGCTCAAGCGCCATCTCGACGCCGAGGCGCGAAAAGCCTTTATCGGCCTGATGTGGGAGATCGTCTATGCCGATGGCGAGCTGCACGAACTCGAGGACAATACCGTCTGGCGGGTCGCCGAGCTGATCGGCGTCGAACGCCGCGACCGCGTCGAGGCGCGCCTCAAGGCGGCGGCCGCGGCTCCTGGTGCTGCCGGAACGTCAAGCGACGAATAGACAGGATCCCGCCTTCCAATGCCGCCCAAGCCAAGCCCGAGACCAAAGATCCTGATCGTGCTGCATCAGGAGCATTCGAGCTCGGGACGGTTATGCGATATGTTTATCGAGGAAGGCTTCGATCTCGACATTCGCCGCCCGCCGCTCGGCGAGGCCTTGCCGCAGACGCTGGATGGCCATGCCGGCGCCGTGGTGTTCGGCGGGCCGATGAGCGCCAATGACGGCGACGAGTTCGTCCGCCGCGAAACCGACTGGCTCAAAATTCCACTCAACGAGAACCGGCCGCTGCTTGGCATCTGCCTCGGCGCGCAAATGCTGGTCAAGCATCTCGGCGGCAGGGTCGAGGGCCATGGCGAGGGCCTCGTCGAAATCGGCTGGTATCCGCTAAAGGCGACTGAAGCAGGCAGCAGGCTGATGCATTGGCCGGAGATGGTCTATCAGTTCCATCGTGAGGGCTTTTCGCTGCCGAAGGACGCGACGCTTTTGGCGACGGCCGAAACCTACCCCAACCAGGCCTTCCGCTATGGCGACAATGCCTGGGGCATCCAGTTCCATGGCGAATTGACCCGGGCGATGATGCAGCGCTGGGTGGTGCGCGGCGCCCATCGCTTCGAATTGCCCGGCGCGCAGCCCGGCCGCGACCATCTCGGTGGCCGGCTGATCTGGGACATGCACCTCAAGCGCTGGCTCGGCGAGTTCCTGCCCATGATTTTTGGCAAGCCGGCGCTGCGGTGAAGTCGGTGCATGTCGCCCAAAAGTGTGCAGCGGTTTTGGGAAAACGACATGCACAAACAAACGAACTAAAGCGCGTCGCGCTTTAGTTTCGCCCCCTGAGGTGACGCACCTTGCGCAGCTGCGGGAACAGCACCGCCCATAGGCCGGCAACAGCGATCGCCCCGACGCCGCCGATCACCACGGCCGGAACCGTGCCGATCAACGCGGCCATTGTGCCGGCGCGGAATTCGCCGAGCTCATTGGAGGCGCCGACAAACACCTGGTTGACGGCGTTGACGCGGCCGCGAACGTCGTCCGGCGTCCACAGCTGGATCAGCGTCTCGCGGATATAGACGCTGAACATGTCGGTGGCGCCGAGCAGGGCAAGGGCTGCGATCGACAGCCAGGTGATGGTCGAGAGGCCGAACAAGACGGTGAACGCGCCGAACAGCGCAACGAAGCCGAGCATGACAAGGCCGGCATGGTTGCGGATCGGGTGTCCGGCCAGCCAGATGGCGACGCAGATGGCGCCGACGCCGGGCGCCGAGCGCAGCAGGCCGAGCCCCCACGGGCCGAGTTCGAGGATATCGCGCGCATAGACCGGCAGCAGCGCCGAGGCGCCGGACAGGAGCACCGCGAACAGATCGAGCGAAATGGCACCGAGCACGATCTTTTCGCTCCAGATATAGCCGAAGCCGGCGAACAGGGTCCGTACCGTCGGCCTGTCGGTCCGGCTGCGCTGGGCGGGCTTCGGGATGGTGAAGATCAGCACGGCGGCGATGAGCATCAGCGCGGCCGCGGTGGTGTAGGCGGCTTCGGCCGAAAGCCCGTAGAGCAGACCGCCGGCGACCGGCCCGACGATGGTTGCCGTCTGCCAGGCGGACGAGTTCCAGGCGATGGCGTTGGCGAAATCCTCGGGCGGCACCAGATTGGCGAACAATGATGACGAGGCCGGCCCGAAGAAGGCGCGCGCGATGCCGAACATGGCGAGCACGATGAAGACCGGCATCGGCCCGGAGAGGCCGCGCAGCGTCAGCAACAGAAGCGCCAAAGCGCAGCCCGCCTCGACCAGCACCGCCAGCGCCATGATCAGGCGGCGTCCAAAACGGTCGGCAACGTCGCCAGTGACCAGCACCAGCAGCAGCGAAGGCAGGAACTGGACGATGCCGACAAGCCCAAGGTCGAACGGGTCGCGGGTCAGATCGTAGATCTGCCAGCCGACGGCGACCGACACGATCTGGGTGGAGAATGTCGAGAGGAAGCGCGCCGCCCAGTAGCTCAGGAACGGCCGATGGCGAAAGGCGGCATAACGCTGGTCAGGCGGTACTTGGGATTCTGTGGTCATGGATCAGGCCCCGTGGCGGCGATGTCGGCCGGCGGGGCACTTCCACGATGGGCGCTGGTCCGGCCAAGAGAGCCTTTAGCGCAGTTCAGCGCAGGGCGCGCGCAAAAATCCGGCCTGGATCAACAATTTCCGCTCCGCCGGGCGTTGCCGCTGGCGGAGCGACCGGACCTGCTCCGAACGCTTTAGGCCGTCGCCTTGGCCTTCCTGCCCCTGCCCTTGACGGACGCGGGCGGGGCGGCCTTGCGGCCGAGACCGATTGCCTTGGCCAGCTGCGAACGCGAGGCCGCGTAGTTGGGGGCGACCATCGGGTAGTCGGACGGCAGGCCCCATTTGGCGCGATAGGCGTCGGGCGTCAGCCCGAAATGGACGCCGATATGGCGCTTCAAGGATTTGAACTTCTTGCCGTCCTCGAGACAGATGATGTAGTCCGGCGTCACCGATTTCTTGGGATTGACGGCAGGCGTCAGCGGCGCGGCGACCGGCACTGCCGGTTGCCCGAGCCCGCCTATGGAAGCGCTGACGCTGGCGATGAGATCGCCGAGGCCGGAAGCCGGCAAGCGGTTCTTCTCGACATATGCGGACACGATATGGGCGGTCAGCTCAAGCAGGTCGATGTCTTTGCGAGCGTTGTTGTTGTCGTCGGTCAATCTATTTCTCCGTCCGTGGGGGTCGCAGAAATTCCTAGTCGGCAAATCTGCGCAATGCAATGACGCCGCACCACGTCACACATTATTTTGAATAATAATACTAACGGCAGCGCGGGATTAACAACCCTGAGCCGGTGCTCGATAATATCAGACAATCAGCAATATCAGATAATCAGGGATTTGTCGCGCCACAGTCGAAATCCGCCCTCGAAGGCGCGTGTATTGTCGCCGCGTCTGCAATCGGCGGGCAAGTCGGCGAGTTCCTCGACATTGCCGCCGCCGATGACCACGTAATCCGGCTGCATGGCGGCGCGAAGCCGGTCGACCACGTCAAAGACGTGTTTGCGCCATTTCTTCTTGCCGCGCTTTTGCAGGCCGCGTTCGCCGACATAGTCTTCGAAACTGCCGCGCTTCTTGTAGGGAAGATGGGCAAGCTCCATCGGTTGGGCGACGTTGTCGACGATCATCGCGGCCCCGAGGCCGGTTCCGAGGCCGAGGAACAGCATGCGGCCGCCTTCATAGCTGCCGACGGCCTGCATCAGCGCATCGTTGACGACCTTCACCGGTTTGCCGAACTCAGCGGCGAAATCGCAGCCGACCCAGCCCTTGCCGAGATTGGCGGGTTCGGTGAGCGGCCGGTTGTGGTGCACCGGACCCGGATAGCCCATCGAGACGACATCGTATTGCAGCCCTTCGGCCAGCGTCTTCACCGCCGCGACCATCTGCTGCGGCGTCAGCTCCGGTCCGGAAGCGGTCTTGCGCTCGTCGCCGCCGGCGCTGGTGCGGATCTTGACGTGCGAGCCGCCGATATCGATCGCAAGCACGATCTTTTCGGCGTCGGGTGCCGGTCGCTTCACCGCTTTGGCCATCGCTTTCGCCTCCCAGAAATCATTTCGATGGATTGATCCAGCCGTTCGGCGGGCCGAATCCAGTCATCGCTTCGGTCGGCCCCCAGGTCTTTGGCGCGTAGATCGCGGGCGCCGTGGTGTCGCCGAGCACCGGGCCGACGATGCGCCAGGCGAGCTCGCTGGCGTCCTGGCGGGTGAACAGCTGGCCGTTGCCGTTCATAGCGTCGCCGATCAACCGCTCGTAAGGCGGCATGTCGCCCTTCGAATCGTCGAGCGCGGTGAGCTCGACCTGCTCGCCGACCATGTCGTCGCCGGGCGCCTTGCGCCGGGCTCCGATCGAGATCGCCACCTGCGGATCGATGCGGAAGCGCACGTGATTGCAGTCGCCGGGCTTGATTGGATCGAAGACGTCGAGCGGCGGCCGTTTCAGCCGCACGATGACCTCGGTGGCGTGCACCGGCAGGGATTTGCCGGCGCGGATGAAGAACGGCACATCTTGCCAGCGCCAGGTATCGACGAAAAAGCGCACCGCCGCGAAGGTCTCGACCGGCGAGTTCGGCGCCACGCCCGGCTCGTTGAGATAGCCGTCGAACTGGCCGCGCACGACATCGTCCCTGGTCAGCGTCCGGATCGCCCGCAGCACCTGCACCTTCTCGTCGATCAGATCGTCGGCCGAGCGGCCGACCGGCGGCTCCATGGCGAGCAGCAAGAGGATGTTGAGCAGATGGTTTTCGATGACGTCGCGGATGCAGCCGACCTCGTCATAGAAGCGGCCGCGGCCCTCGACACCGAAATCCTCGGCCATGGTGATCTGCACGCTCTCGACGAAGTTGCGGTTCCAGATCGGCTCGAGGAAGGAATTGGCGAAGCGGAAATAGAGCAGGTTCTGGATCGCCTCCTTGCCGAGATAATGGTCGATGCGGAAGATCGACTTTTCGTCGAAGACCAGATGCAGTACCCGGTTCAGCCAGCGCGCCGATTGCAGATCATGGCCGAACGGCTTTTCCACCATCAGGCGTGCGCCCTGGGCGGCGCCCGACTGCTCCAGTCCCTGGACGACGACCTCGAACATGGCGGGCGGCACCGCCAGATAGTGCAGCGGCCGCTGTGCGCTGCCGAGCGCGGTCTTCAGTTTATCGAAGGTCGCAGGCGCCCGGTAGTCGCCGCTGACATAGCGCAGCAGCGACGCGAGCCTTGCGAAGATCTTCTCGTCGATGCTGCCGATGGCGTTGACGATGCCGTCGCGGGCGCGTGCCTGCAGCTTGGCGATATCCCAAGGATCGAAGGCGACGCCGATCACCGGCTCGTTCAGCGTTCCCTTGGCCACCATGGCGTAGAGGGCGGGGAAGATCTTCTTGTGGGCGAGATCGCCGGTGGCGCCGAAAAGCACCAGCGTGTCCGATCGTTCCTGGCTCATGGGCGTGCCTCCCTGTCGCCCGTCACGAGCCGGCCTTGGGTTTTTCGACATGGCCGCCAAAGGCATAGCGCATGGCGGACAGAAGCTTGTCGGCGAATTCGGACTCGCCTTGCGAGGAGAACCTGTCGAACAGCGCCGACGACAGCACCGGAGCCGGCACGCCGGTGTCGATCGCCGCCTTCAGCGTCCAGCGGCCTTCGCCGGAATCCGAGACCCGCCCGCCGAACTGTGTCAGCGACGAATCGGCCTTCAGCACGCCGGCCGTCAGGTCGAGCAGCCACGAGCCGATGACGCTGCCGTGCCGCCAGACCTCTGCCACCTCAGCGATGTCGATGTCGAACTGGTAATATTGCGGGTTCTCGAGTGGACTGGTTTCGGCGTCGGCGGTGCGCTGCCGCTTGCCGGCGTTCGCCGACTTCAGGATGTTCATGCCCTCGGCATAGGCGGCCATGACGCCGTATTCGATGCCGTTATGGACCATCTTGACGAAATGGCCGGCGCCGCTCGGTCCGCAGTGGAGATAGCCGAAGGGAGCGGTTCCGGCGTCCTTGGCAGGGGCGGGCGAAGCGGCGTCGGCGCCCGGCGCCAGCGTTGCGAAAATCGGATCGAGATGCTGGACCGCGCTGTCGGGGCCGCCGATCATCAGGCAGTAGCCGCGCTCGAGCCCCCAGACGCCGCCGCTGGTGCCGACATCGACATAGCTCAAGCCTTTCAAGGCGAGGCGCGCGGCGTGGTCGACGGCCTCATGATAATAGGAATTGCCGCCGTCGATGATGATGTCGCCCGGCTCCATCAGGGCGGCCACCTGGTCGACGATCCGGCCGGTGATCGCCGCCGGCAGCATCAGCCAGGCGCTGCGCGGCTTGGTGAGCTTGCCGACGAACTCCTCCATCGAGGCGGCTCCGACCGCGCCGGCGGTCACAAGCGCCGCGACGCTCGCCGGGTTAATGTCGTAGACGACGCATTCGTGGCCATCGCGCAGCAGGCGCCGAACCATGTTGGCGCCCATCCGGCCCAGTCCCATCATTCCTATCTGCATGGTCTCGTCCTGCCTTACTTGAGGGATCGATGATCTAGTGGCTGTGCGGTATCGCCGATGCCGACAGAAAAGTCAGCATTCTCCCAACGGCCGGCATCGGACCAGAAGAATGTGAAGACAATGCTATTGCCCGGAGCGGCGTCGGCAACCGGCAACTCTGCGAGATGGATACCGAAAAGGTTCGCGGCGGTCTCGGTGTCATGGACGGTTGCCCAATTGTCGCTGCTCCAATGAACCACCGCCCGGGCCAGAAGTTCGATGCGCAGCGCCTTGCCTGCCGGGACGGTACGGATCTTGTGGTTGAAGCGCCATGCCCTGAGGCACGACACCGTCCTGCCCTCGATATAGCGCTTGACGCCTTGCGGCGGCATGTCGAACACGGCGCCGTCGCGCAGCGAACGCAGCAGCTTTATGTGCTCGGAATGCGCCCAGACCAGCGGCTTGGCGCTGCCGGAGGGGCCGCCATGCCGCAATTCGCGCTCCGGCATATCGGGACCATCCCAGACCTGCTCCGGCAGCAGGCCGCCCGGCCCGGCGGAGCCCTCAAACGTGGCGAGCAGGCGTGCCGCACTGTCCCTGCGCCCTGCCGCCAGCTCGTAATGGGCGCGCTCGCCGACCAGCAGCGGCCTGGGCCGGCCCTGGCCGGTTCCATCGAAGGGTGCGCCGTCGGCATGCTCGCCATAGCCGTCGCCATTGTAGCGGTACCAGAGCGGCCCCTGCGGCAGTTCGCAGCGCAATTGCGCGTCGATGACCTTGACCGTGTCGAGGATGCGCGGATCGTCGGCTGCCCTCAGGCCGAAGCGGACCAGCGCCAGCGCATCCGGGCTGACGATCGCTTCGGCTGGGCGGTCCGCATCACCGGGCGGGCGGTTCTTGATCGGCACAAAGCCGTCCTTCGGCGATGCGGCGCCGGCGGTGTCGGGCGGGGCGATGCGGACATAGTAGCCTTCGACGCCGGCTTCGTCGCATGCGGCGGTGCCGGCGACGTAGGTCCAGCGCTCGATCTGATCGTTCCAGATATCGGCGGTTTCGCGCAGATAGTTTGCCGGCTCTGTTTTGCCGGCGGCATCGAACATGTCCGCAGCCGCAAGCAGCGCGGCGATCTCGACGGCAAGCGTGAACGGGCTGTAGCCGGCGTCTTCCTCCCAGCGGTCCTCGCCGGTGACGGGGCCGTTGCGTACGACATAGGCGGCAGCGCGCTCGATCATCGGCATGAAGGAGGAGAGTACCGCAGGCGGCAAATGCCCGGCGCGGCGCAGCGCGTCGGCGAGCAGCAGCGGAAAGGCGCACTCGTCCATCTGGATGCCCGGCCAATAGACCGACCCGTCGAGCCAGGCGTTCTGCGGCCAATGGCCGTCCGGCTGCTGGATCGAGCGCAGATAGCCAAGGATGCGCAAGGCTTCCGCCGGGTCGCCGGCGGCGAGGAATCCGCCGGCGGTTTCGACCAGATCGCGCGGCCAGACCAGGTGATAGCCGCCGAGATCGTCGTCGCCCTTGTTGAAGCCCCACGGGATCGACAGGCTGGCCACGGCTGCTCCGGTCGACGAGCGGTGTGTCGCCAGCACCGCCGTGCTGAGGCGGTAGGGATTGAGGGCGGACACCGCATGCCGGTCCAGCGGCAGCAATCCGGCCTGCCATTGGCGCCATTTATCGATGTAGGATCCGGCTGCGGGCCCAAAACCTTGGTTCAGGCTGGCGAAAGCAGTTTCCGCCGCCTGTTGCGGCGTCGTGCCGAAGCCCAGCGCCAGCAACATTTTTGGGTTCGCAGCCGAAAAGGCGATCTCACCGGCCAGCGCGACATTGCCGTCCTCGGCCCTGCGGCAGGCCGGATCGAGCCGGCCGCTTTGACGAAGCTGCTGCCAGCCGTCGGAGACGCCGACATAGCCGGCCGCGCACGCCTTCCACGGCCGCGACGAGGCGAGCGCCAGGCAGACGCCGCGTCCCGATGCAAACAGAACAGGCTGTCCTTCATGGTCGTCGATCCAGGCAGTGTTGCCCATGCCGGCATTGACGAGGTGCGGCGCCAGCAGCGCGTAGACGCGGTAGTCGCTGGCGGCACCCTTGAGCGACGTGAACATGATCTCCTGCAGCAAGACGGGACGTTCCGGATCGGTGAGGACGCGCTTCTCGATCCGGTAGCTTCCATCGGCTGCGGTGTTGACCAGCCGATAGGCAGGCACCCCGTCCTCGAGGGGTTCGATGCGATGTTCGGCGTCGCGCTTCTCTTCGGAGAAATAGCCGTCGGGTCCGGTGACGATCAGCCCCAGATCGCGGGTGCATGCGCTGTCGAGGCGGGAATAGTAGATCTCGTTGAGGATACCGTGGCTGATGGTGAACCAGATCGGGCAGGCCGGCGACAGCGCGGTGCCGACGCCGCTCTTGGCGCTCGACGTCCAGCGCGCCGGAATGCCGGGTGCACCCGGGGCAAGGTTCACTGCCATTTAATCGGTCTCCATCGCCATCCCTAGACCAGGAGTCGAACCGGTTTCAATGATTGCACCGCAAGTTGATCGTCGGCCATGGATTGATGTTGACAGCTTGCTGGCTATCTGCATTTGTCTGATAATAGATAAAAAACAGCATTGTGAGCGTATCAGCCATTAGCCACCAGCCAGCCATTAGCCACCAGTAAGACAGCAACTCACGGGAGGAGTATGACATGAAGAAAATATTCGTTTTGGGCGCCCTTGCAGCGATGCTTGCCGCAGGCACCGCGCTTGCCGATACCAGCGGCAAGAAGATCGCTTTCTCCAACAATTACGCCGGCAATTCGTGGCGGCAGGCGATGCTGGACAGCTACGGCATCGTCACCAAGAAGGCAGTCGCCGACAAGGTGGTCGGCGCCGCCGACGTCTTCACGACGGCCGACAAGGAAGTGCCGACCCAGGCAGCCCAGGTGCAGAACCTGATCCTGCAGGGCTATGACGCGATCGTCATCAACGCGGCGTCGCCGGATGCCCTCAACGGCGCCATCAAGCAGGCCTGCGACGCCGGCATTGTAGTCGTTTCCTTCGACGGCATCGTCACCGAACCCTGCGCCTACCGCGTCGTCGTCGACTTCAAGGACATGGGCAAGCAGGAAGTCGAGCAGATGGCCAAGTTCCAGCCCAAGGGCGGCAATCTGCTGGAAATCCGTGGCCTTGCCGGCACTTCGATCGACGATGCCATCCATGCCGGCATCCTCGAAGGTGTCGCCGCCCATCCCGAGTTCAAGATCGTCGGCTCGGTGACCGGCGACTGGGACCAGACCACGGCACAGAAGGCCGTAGCGACGATCCTGCCGTCGCTGCCGGATGTTGTCGGCGTCGTCGACCAGGGCGGTGACGGCTACGGCGCGGCGCAGGCCTTCGCCGCCGCCGGCAAGCCGCGCCCGACAATCATCATGGGCAATCGCCAGGACGAGTTGCAGTGGTGGAAGGAGCAGAAGGACAAGGACGGTTACCAGACCTGGTCGGCATCGATCGCACCGGGCGTATCGACGCTTGCCTTCTGGGTGGCGCAGCAGGTGCTCGACGGCCGCACCGACGTGCCGCACGACCTGCTGGTGCCCTATCTTGCCTTCACCCAGGACGATTTCGAGGCCGCGTTGCCGAAGATTCCGAAGGGCGGCGTCGCCAGCCACGAATACACGCAGGAAGACGCCGTCGCGGCGATCAAGGCCAACATCAAGTGAGCATGGCACTATTGTTGCCGCCACAGATAACCGGGTATCGTTGAGGGATGCCCGAGGCCAGTGCAGACATCATCAGGCCTGACGGCGCCGAAAAACATTTCGGCGCCGTCAGTATGGACATCATAAGACTGGACGGCGCCGAAAAACATTTCGGCGCCGTCAGGGCGCTCGACGGTGTCGATTTCAGCGTTCGTGCCGGAGAATGCGTCGGTCTCGTCGGCCATAACGGCGCCGGAAAGTCGACGCTTATGCATATGGTGGCCGGCACGCTTACCCCCGACAGCGGGCAGATCGCGGTCCGCGGCGGCGTCGAGGCAAGTTATTCGGTGCCGCGCGCACAGCAGCTCGGCATACGTTGCGTTTTCCAGGAACTGTCGCTCTGCCCGAACCTCAGCGTCGTCGAGAATACGCGGATCAACCACGCCTCGCTTAATGGCTTCGGCTGGCGGCGCAAGGCCGCCCATCTGATTGCCGCCAAGCTCGACGAGATATTCCCCGGCCACAGCATCTCGGCATCCGACATCGTCGGCGATCTTTCCATCACCAGCCGGCAGATGGTGGAGGTGGCGCGCGCCTTCACGGTCACGCAGGAGCCGCTCGAACTGGTCATCCTCGACGAGCCGACATCCTCGCTCGATGCGCATACCGCCGGCCAGCTGCTGGCGTTCGTGCGCCGCTTCATCGCCGCCGGCAAGAGCTGCATCCTGATCTCGCATGTGCTGGGCGAAGTGCTCGGAAATGCCGATCGCATCGTGGTGATGCGCGACGGCAAGGTGGTCGCCGCCGGGCAGGCCGACGCCTTCGACCGCGACAGGCTGGTGACGGCGATGGGCGGAGCGGAGGCGCGCGAGAAGGCCGCCGCAGAGATTGCGAGCGGCAAGCCGGAGCCCGGTCCGCTGCGGGTCCGGGCGCGGCCGGCGCGACAGCAAGACGGCAATGAGCTCATCGCCCGTGCCGGTGAGATCATCGGCCTTGCCGGACTTGCCGGGCATGGCCAGACCGACCTGTTGCTGGCGATCTTTGCCGCGGCTTCCCGCGCCAAGACCGGCATCGAGGTCACCGCGCCGGTGGCGCTGGTTGCCGGCGACCGCCAGTCGGACGGGATTTTTCCGCAATGGTCGATCGCCGAGAACATCGGCATCCGTTCGCTGGCGCGATTGCGCAACGGCCTCTTGATCTCACCGCAGCGCGAAGCCGAGCTCGCCCAGCTGTGGCAGCGGAAAATCGGCATCCGCACGCCCGACATGAACAACAACATCTTCTCGCTGTCCGGCGGCAACCAGCAGAAGGCCTTGTTCGCGCGGGCGCTCGGCTCCGACGCCAAGATCGTGCTGATGGACGATCCGATGCGCGGCGTCGATATCGGAACCAAGCTCGAAGTCTACGATCTCGTGCGCGAAGAAGCTCGCCATGGCCGCACATTCCTCTGGTACACCACCGAAACCGAAGAGCTCGACAATTGCGACCACATCTATGTGTTCAAGAACGGCCGGATCGTCGCCAACCTTCGTCGCGACGAACTGACGGAGGAAAAGATCATCCAGTCCTCGTTTGGCGACGCGGCCTGAGATGACGGCGGCATCCATCGAGAATGGGCTAAAATCGTCGGCTCGCGCCACGAGGCGGGCGCGCATGCTGCGCAGCCTGCTGCCGGCACTGTCGTTGGCGCTGGTGCTCATCGCTATCGCCTGGCTCAACCCGCGCGCCATCAGCTATTTCGGCTTCAGCCTGATGCTCAATCTGGCGATCCCGATCGCGCTGGCGACGATCGCGCAGATGTTCGTCATCGCCGGCAACGAGCTCGATTTGTCAATCGGCACCTTTGTCGGCTTCGTCGGCTGCGTCACGGCGACATGGCTGAAGGACGCGCCGTTGCTCGGCGTCGTCATCCTGCTCGGGTCGATCGGTGTCTACGCGCTGCTCGGCGCGCTGATCCATCTGCGCAACCTGCCCTCGATCGTGGTGACGCTCGGCATGAGCTTCGTCTGGCAGGGCCTGGCCATCCTGATCCTGCCAAAGCCCGGCGGCAAGGCGCCGGACTGGCTGCTGGCGCTGATGGCCTTCAAGCCACCCGTCATTCCGTTCCCGATCATCGCGGCATTGCTGATCGCGGCGGTCGTCCACTTTGGCCTGATGCGCACCTCCTATGGTGTCATCCTGCGTGGATCGGGCGGCAATTCAGCCGCACTCAAGCGCGCCGGCTGGTCGCTGCTCCGTACCAAAATCGCGCTGTTTGCGCTGACCGGCCTGTTCGGCGTTTTGTCCGGCATGGCGCTGATCGGCATCACCACCTCGGCCGATGCCAATATCGGCAATGGCTACACGTTGCTTTCGATCGCCGGCGTCATCCTCGGCGGCGGCGAGTTCGTCGGCGGCCGGGTGTCGCCGATCGGCGCCGTCATCGGCGCGTTGACGCTGGCGCTGGCCGCATCGCCACTGCTGACGTTCATGCACATTCCGCCCGACTGGCAGGTTGCCGCCAATGGCGCCATCCTGATCATCGTGCTGGCGGCCCGGGTGCTGATCAGCCGCAGGGAGAGGTGAGCATGGTCTCGCTGCGGACACTGCTCGCCAGACCCTGGATCTGGTCGTTCTTCGGGGCGCTGCTGGTGTGGTTGGCGACGATCGCCTTCACCGGCGGCTATGGCGGAGGCGGGATGATCACGGCGGCGCTGTCGCTCGCCGTCTTCACCGTCATCGTCGGCGTCGGGCAGATGTTCGTTATCACGCTCGGGCCGGGCAATGTCGACCTGTCGCTGCCGGCCAATATCGGCCTTGCCAGTGCTGTCGCCATGAAGGTCATGGACGGCAATGAGGCGATGATCGCGGTCGGGCTGCTGGCCGCGCTTGCCTGCGGCATGGCGATCGGTGCCGTCAACTACCTGCTGATATGGGCGCTGCGCATTCCGCCGATTATCGCGACGCTGTCGGCCAGCTTCGTCATCCAGTCAGTCGATATCAGCTATGGGCGCGGCTTGCAGATCAAGCCGCCGCCGGGCTTTGCCGATTTCACCAACTGGCAGGTGTTCGGTATCCCGGTGCTGGCGATCCTGACCGTGCTGTTCACCATCGGCGCCGGCATCGTTTTGCAGCGCATGATCTACGGACGCTCGGTGCTGGCGATCGGCCAGAACATCCGCGCCGCCTGGCTGGCAGGCGTCAATGTCGGCCGCACCCGCTTCCTCACCTACACGCTGTCGGGCGCGCTCGGCGGCCTCGACGGTGCACTGCTCGCCGGTTATTTCCGCGGCGCCAATGTCGATATCGGCAATGAGTATCTGCTGGCGTCGATCGCGGTCGTCGTCATCGGTGGCACGTCGGTAGCCGGCGGCAAGGCCAATGTGCCGGGGGTCTGGGGCGCGGCGCTGTTCCTCGTGCTGCTGTTGACCATGCTCAACACGTTCGGCGTAAGCGTCGGCGTGCGCCTGGTGCTGACCGGGCTGATCATCGTCGGCGTCATCACCGCGGCCGGCGGGCAGAAGGCGCTGCGCTAAGGCAAGGCCACCCGGCGGCGAGAGGATATCGATCCGGCCCGCAAACATGTGGTTCCCATCCGCATGCCAGCGCTGTAAATCCCGTCGGGCTCCTGGCCAACATCATTGTATGAGGTTTGCGTGCCCGATTTCGTCAGCACTACAAGGCACGGCAACGTCGCGCTGGTGACCATCGACAATCCGCCGGTCAACGCGCTGAGCTTCCATGTGCGCGAGCCGTTGATGCGGGCGCTCGTTTCCCTGCGGGACGAGCCGTCGGTGGGAGCAATCGTGATAGCCTGCGCCGGGCGGACCTTCGTCGCCGGCGCCGACATCACCGAATTCGGCAGACCGGCGCAGCAGCCGGAATTGCGCGCCATTGTCGCCGTGCTGGAAACCATCGCCAAGCCAACGGTCGCCGCCATTCACGGCACTGCGCTCGGCGGCGGCCTGGAACTGGCGCTCGGCTGCCATTTCCGTGTTGCCGACCGAGCGGCAAGGCTCGGCCTGCCGGAAGTCAAGCTCGGCCTGCTGCCGGGCGGCGGCGGCACGGTTCGCCTGCCGCGCTTGGTTGGTCCGCTGAAGGCACTCAGCATGATCGTTTCGGGAACGCCGATCAATGCGGCCGAGGCGCGCGCCGCCGGTCTGGTGGATGCCGTCTTCGATGGCGACCTGACCGCGCAAGCGGTGAGTTTCGCCAGCGAAACGGCCGCGAAAGGCGGTCCGTTCACGCCGGTGCGCGACCGCAACGATCGCCTCGACCAGGCCGACTTGCCGGCCTTCGACAAGGAGGCGGCAACGCTTGCGGGCAAAGCGCGCGGTCTCGAGGCGCCGATAGCCTGTGCGCAGTCGGTCCGCGACGCCCTCACGCTGCCCTTCGACGAAGCGCTGGCGGCCGAACGCGACCTGTTCGTCAAGCTTGTCGCCGGCGACCAATCACGCGCGCAGCGGCATTTGTTCTTCGCTGAACGTGAGGCGGCAAAGCTTGCCGGCAAGGATGTCGTCAGGCGCAAGATCGCCCGGGTCGGCGTCATCGGCGCCGGCACGATGGGCGGCGGCATCGCCATGGCGTTCGCCAATGGCGGTCTTCCCGTGACCTTGCTGGAAACAACGCAGGAAGCATTGCAACGCGGGCTGGCGACGATCGACAAGAACTATGCCGTTTCCGTCACCCGCGGGTCGCTGAGCGAAGACGCCAAGCGCCAGCGGCTGGCTTTGTTCAGGGGCAGCACCGACTATGCAGACCTCGCCGATTGCGACCTGATCGTCGAGGCTGTGTTCGAGGAAATGGCGGTCAAGAAGGAGGTATTCGGCAGGCTCGATGCGGTGGCCAAACCGGGCGCGATCCTTGCCACCAACACCTCTTATCTCGACGTCAACGAGATCGCCGCTTCGACGTCGCGGCCGCAAGATCTCCTTGGCATGCATTTCTTTTCGCCGGCTAACGTCATGAAGCTTCTGGAAATCGTCCGCGCCGACAAGACCTCGCCGGACGTGCTGACGACCATCGTCGATCTGGCGCGGCGGATCGGCAAGGTGCCGGTCGTCGTCGGCGTCTGCCACGGCTTCGTCGGCAACCGCATGCTGGCGGCGCGGGGTGCGGAACTGGAGGCGCTTCTGCTCGAGGGTGCAATGCCGCGCCAGGTCGACCAGGTGTTCACCGATTTCGGCTGGCCGATGGGGCCGTTCCAGATGAGCGATCTCGCCGGCCTCGACATAGGCTGGCGCAACCGCAAGGCGCGTGGCCAGACGGCTGACATCGCCGACACGTTGTGCGAACAGGGCCATTTCGGCCAGAAGACCGGCAGCGGCTTCTATCGCTATGAGAACGGTTCGCGCACGCCGCTGCCCGATCCGGAGGTCGAAGCGCTCATCCACAACAAGGCTGCTGAACGCGGCATTGCACCGCGGGCAATCGGCGCCGAGGAGATCATCGAGCGCACGCTCTATCCGATGATCAACGAGGGCGCCAAAATCCTCGAGGAACAGATTGCCGCCCGCGCGTCCGATATCGACGTCGTCTGGGTCAACGGCTATGGCTTCCCGGTCGGCAAGGGCGGGCCGATGTTCTGGGCAAGCCGCGAAGGCGTGGACAAGATCATCCGGCGGTTGGATCACTGGCACCAGCAGACCGGCGAGGACGTCTTCCGGGCGGCACCTCTGCTCAGGCAAATGGCCGAAACCGGTTCCTGGGACGGCGCTGCCGGCTGAACTTGGGACTACCGAATCCGTGCATCCATGATCTCGACAAAACGCGCGAATAGGCCCGCCTGCGATTTGATCTTGAGCTTGCGGTAGATGTTACGGCGATGGACTTTTACGGTTCCCGGCACGATGCGCATCGCCCTGGCGATTGATTCCGTGGAATGGCCCTGAAGCACCAGGTCGACGACATGCTGTTCGCGCGGCGTGAGCGAAAGGCTCTTCCAGATGTGAGCACGTTCGAACTCGCTGACTGGAGCAATCGTTTCGTCCTGCTTCGTCTCTGCCGGTTTGTCGGCCGGAAGATCATGCCAGCGCAGCCTGATGAGATTGATCACCGCAGGCGCCATGTCGCGCAGCAACCTCGCATCGGCGGTTCCGAAAGGTCCCGAAGCGCGCAATCGCATCAGCGAGAGCACCAGTGCGTCCTTTCCCGGCAGCGGCACAAAAAAGCCGACCTCCTCCGCAAGTCTGGTCTGGCTGTAATAGGAGCGGTAATATTCGCTGGCATAGAAGCGATCCGGCGCCAATTCGCGCATGCGCCAAAAGCCTTCCTTGCGCTCGACCGCAGCATGGTGGAACGGATCGAGCAGATAAGGCCCTTCCTGATAGAGCGCGACGAAGACGTGGCTGTCGGCCGGCGAGAATGTCTCGAACAGCAGCGGCGGGCGTAAGGCGCCGCGATAGCCGAAGATCACGCAATGATCGAAGCTGACATGCTGCCGGAGCCAGGCCACCATTGCCTTGCCGAAAAGCTCGCCGCTGGTCTCCCGCGTCGCTGCGATGAGCGCAGCGAGCCGGCTGTATTCATCGCTGCGCGAAACGCCCAATTCATACCCCTCCAGACGAGAAAATAGACAAAATATACCACCTGGGAGGTATATACTAGCCGCCATTGGCTCTGATAGCGTTTCGAGATCAACTAGCCGCTGGAGCCCGCAGCTTTGACCGCAGTGCCCGACATCGAGTTTCGCGGGGTCACCAAACGCTACGGCAGCGTGATCGCGGTCAGCGGCATCGATCTTGCCATCCCGCCGTCTGCCTTTGTCGCCTTGCTCGGGCCGTCCGGCTGCGGCAAGACAACCTGTTTGCGCATGATCGGCGGCTTCGAACAGCCAAGCGAAGGCGCGGTATTCATCCGTGGCCACGACATGGCCGGCACGCCGCCCTATCGGCGGCCGGTCAACATGGTGTTCCAGCAATATGCGTTGTTTCCGCATCTGGATGTCGAGGACAACATCGCCTATGGCCTGCGCCAGGCGCGGCCGCGCCTGTCGTCGCGCGAGATCAGCCTGAAAGCAGGCGAGGCGCTCGCCATGGTGCGGCTTGCCGGCTATGGACGCCGCAAGATCCATGAGCTTTCCGGCGGCCAGCAGCAGCGTGTCGCCCTGGCGCGGGCGCTGGTCAACAAACCGGCGGTGCTGCTGCTCGACGAGCCCCTGGCGGCGCTCGACAAGAAGCTGCGCACCGACATGCAGATAGAGCTGCAGAACCTGCAGCGCGAGATCGGCATCACCTTCGTCCTGGTCACCCACGATCAGGAAGAAGCACTGTCGATGAGCGATTTCGTCTGCGTCATGAATGGCGGGCGTATCGTCCAGCTTGGGCAGCCGAGCGAAATCTACGACGAACCCGCCGACCTCTTTGTCGCCGATTTCGTCGGCAAGACCAATCTGTTGAGCGGCAAGGTCGTCGGGCTCTCGGGCAAGCTCGTCGAGGTGGCGCTTGCCGATGGCACTGTCATTGCCGCGCGCAAGCGGACTTCGATGGCTCAGGGTGAAGCCGTTTCGGTCAGCCTGCGCCCTGAATCGCTAAGCCTCGGCGCGCCCGGAAGCGGCCGGCTGAACGGGCTTGTCCGCAACCGGATCTTTCTCGGTTCGACCGCGGAATATGCAATCGAGGTCCAGGGCATCGGGACGCTGCTCGCAAAGGCCGATCATCTGATTGGCGGTGGAAATCTCTTCAAGCCGGGTGAACCCGTTGCCATCGGCTTTGCAGCCGGAACGCCGCTGGCGTTTCCGGAGAATAACGGGACCAACCAGAGGGAAAACAAAAATGTCGAAATCATATCGTGACGGACTGCCGATAAGCCCTGAAAAGTTCGTCGATCAATTGATGCGCCTCAAGCGGGGTTCCATCGGCCGCCGCGAGTTCCTTGGCCTTACCGGCCTGGGCATCGCAACGGCGGTGATGGCCCGCGAGCTCGGCATCATGCCGACGCCGGCTTTCGCCCAGGAAGGTCTTGGCGACCGCATGTCGATTGCCACCTGGCCCAATTATCACGACCCGGCGACGTTCGAGAATTTCCAGGCCGAGACCGGCGTTGCCGTCGAGGTCAATGTGTTCGGCTCAAACGAGGAGATGCTGGCCAAGCTGCAGGCCGGCGCCTCGGGCTGGAGCCTTTTCGTTCCAACCAACTACACGATCTCGACTTACAAGAAGCTCGGCATCATCGAAGCGCTCGATATGGCCAAGCTTGCCAATTATGACGGCTCGCAAGAAGACCCGCGCTTCACTGGGGAAGGCACCATCGACGGCGTGACCTACGCTGTGCCGAAGAATTGGGGCACCACCGGCTTTGCCGTCAACACCAAGAAACTGGCCAAGCCGATGACGAGCTGGAAGGAATTCTGGGACACGGCGATGGCGGAGGGCGACGGCCGGACCATGGTTCATGATTACCAGCTGACCACGATCGGCAACGCGCTGAAATATTTCGGCTTCTCGTTCAACTCGCTGAAGCCGGACGAACTCGCCAAGGCGGAGGAATTGCTGCTGAAGGTCAAGCCGCATCTGTTCGCGGTCTCCAGCGACTACCAGCCGTCGATGCGTGCCGGCGACGCCTGGATGACGATGTGCTGGACCAATGACGGGGCGCAGCTCCACCGCGACATCCCCGAAATCGCCTACGTGCTTGGCAAGGAAGGCGGCGAGATCTGGACCGACTTCTACGCAATCCCCAAGGATGCGCCTAACAAGCCTGCGGGTTATGCCTTGCTCAACTATTTGATGAACCCGAAAGTCGCGGTCAAGGAGCACCTGGCCAACGGTGCGCCTTCCACCGATGCGCGGGTCAATGCGCTGCTGCCCAAGGAGGTGCTGGAAAATCCGATCCTCTATCCGGCGGCGGATCTGCTCAAGCCACTCGAATTCGGTGCAGCCGCGACCTTGACCGACCCGGGCCGGGCCGAATTGATGGCACGCTTCAAGTCGGCTTGAACCGGGCGGACCAAAGGTCCGATGCAGGCAACTCCCTCGGCGGACAGATGCCCGCCGGCACCGGGGCGGTTTTTTCAATGCGCAGCAATGTCCTTCGTCACAATCTCCTGACCGCCCTGCTGCTCGGTCCGGCGACCGCATGGCTGTTGGTGTTTTTAGTTTTGCCGTTCGTCGCGATCGCCGTTTTCAGCGTCGGCGAGCGGGCGCCGGAAGGTGGCTATCAGGCCGCTTTCACCTTGGCGCAGTATGCCAATCTTCCGGCGCGGGCGACCGCCTTCTGGAACACCATGGTGCTGGCGCCGGCGGGCGCACTGGCCTGTCTTCTCGTTGCCTATCCGGTCGCCTACTACCTCGCCTTACGCGCGCCGCAACGGTGGCGGCTGATCCTGCTGGCGCTCGTCGTCATCCCGTTCTGGACCAGCCTGCTGATGCGAACCTATGCCTGGATGTATGTTCTTGGCGGGCGCGGCATCCCGGCTCTGCTGGCCTATGTCGGGATGGAGGACGTGCGGCTGATCAATACGCCGGGAGCGGTTCTGCTCGGCATCGTCTATGGTTATCTGCCGCTGATGATCCTGCCGATCTATGTCAGCCTCGAGCGGCTCGACCGCCGGCTGCTGGAGGCCTCCGCCGATCTCGGCGCGACGCCAATCTCGACATTCCTCGGCGTGACGCTGCGGTTGTCGCTGCCAGGTGTGATGACCGGCTTCTCGCTGGTCATGATCCTGTTGCTCGGCGAATATCTGATCCCAACGCTACTCGGCGGCGGCAAGGTCTTCTTCATCGGCAACGCGCTGGTCGATCTGTTCCTGCAATCGCGCAACTGGCCGTTCGGATCGGCAATCGCCATAACCCTTGTAGCGGTTTCCGTGGTCGTGCTGCTTGCCGCGAACCGCATTTCGACACGGCTTTCGGGTGCCCGCCGGGTGGGCCTGATCTGATGCGTGCCTTCGTCGTTGCGGTCTTTGCCTTTCTCTACCTGCCGATCGCGCTGGTGGTGCTGTTCTCGTTCAACGCCGGCCACCACGCCAGCGAGTTCACTGGCTTCTCGGTGCAATGGTACGGCAAGGCACTGGCGAACCCGTTCCTGGTCGAAGCGCTGAAGAACAGCCTGTTAATCGCCACGACCAGCGCCTTGCTCGCGGCACTCTGCGGCACCGCGGCGGCGCTTGGCCTGGCGCGTGTCGGCGCGCGGACGCGAGCCGTCTTCGATGCGCTTTTGGGTGCTGCGATCGTCGTTCCTGGCGTCGTCATCGGCATCTCGACGCTGGTCGCGCTGGTCCAGCTATTCGGGGTGGTCAACCCGTTTGTCGCTTCGCTGTGGCCGAACGATCAGCCACCGCGCCTGGCGCTCGGCTATGGCTCGATCATCGCCGCGCACGGGCTGTTTTCGATGGCGCTGGTGGCGATGATCGTCGGCACGCGCCTCGGCAGCCTCGACCGCAATCTGGTCGAGGCTTCGAGCGATCTTTACGCCACCCCGCTGACGACGTTCCGCAGCATCGTGTTGCCGCAGATCATGCCGGCGGTGGTCGCCGGCTTCCTGCTCGCCTTCACATTCTCCTTCGACGATTTCATCGTCGCTTTTTTCGTCGCCGGCGCGCAGACGACATTGCCGATCTATGTCTTTGCCTCGATCCGGCGCGGGGTCACGCCGGAGATCAATGCCATCGCGACGATCGTGCTCGTCGCCTCCGTTCTGCTCGTGGTGCTCGCCCAATGGCAATTGCGCCAGCGAAAACCATCCCACTGAAAGACAAAAACATGATTCTGAAAGATCGCATCGCCGTGGTGACGGGCGCCGGGTCGGGGATCGGGCGTGCCGGCGCCATGATAATGGCCAGGGAAGGCGCGCTCGTGGTGATCGCCGACAGGGACCAGGCGGCGGGGGAAGCAACCGCTTCCGACATTCGTGCGTCCGGCGGTCGGGCCGAAGCCGTCGCCACCGATGTCGGCGACGATGCGGCGGTCGAGCAGCTCGTCGCAGGAACGCTGGGCCGGCATCGGCGGATCGACATCCTGCACAATCATGCCGGGATCCAGGTCGGCGGCACGCTGACCGAAGTCGGCGCCGACGGCATGGATGCCTCCTGGCGGATCAATGTGCGGGCGCAGTTCCTCGCGGCCAGGCTGGTCATGCCGTCGATGATCGCGCAAGGCGGCGGGGTGATCCTGAATACCGCCTCGAATTCGGGTGTGTTCTACGACCGCGAAATGATCGCCTACGCAACCTCAAAACATGCCGTGGTGGCGATGACCCGGCAGATGTCGCTCGACTATGCCCGGCACAATGTCCGCGTCAACGCGTTGTGCCCCGGCTGGGTCGACACGCCCTTCAACGAACCGTTTATCGCGCAGATGGGCGGGCGGGCGGCGATCGAAAACTATGTCCGCACCAAGATCCCCATGCAGCGCTGGGCCAGCGCCCAGGAAATCGCCGAAGCGATCCTGTTTCTCGTTTCCGACCGCTCGTCCTTCATGACCGGGCAGGCGTTGGTGATCGACGGCGGTGAAAGCATCGGCTGATCCGCAGCTCCCGGCGGGCGGGAGCTGAAATTCCCTTTGGCCTAACGGCCGGCGGCAAGATGTGCTTTCGTCTCAAGGAGAATGCGGCCAACATGGCTGGGCCGGGAGCAGAAATCGTCAGCGCAAAGGGAAGCTGCATAATGGCCGAGGCCTATATCTGCGACTATATCCGCACGCCGATCGGCCGCTTCGGCGGTTCGTTGTCGGCGGTGCGTGCCGACGATCTCGGCGCAATCCCGCTGAGGGCGCTGGTCGAGCGCAATCCCGGCATCGACTGGGCTGCCATCGACGACGTCGTCTATGGCTGCGCCAATCAGGCCGGTGAGGACAATCGCAACGTGGCGCGCATGGTACTGCTGCTGGCCGGCCTGCCGAAGGAGATTTCCGGCTCGACCGTCAATCGCCTCTGCGGTTCGGGCATGGATGCCGTCATCATCGCAGCGCGCGCGATCAAGGCCGGCGAGGCGGAGCTGATGATATCCGGCGGCGTCGAATCGATGTCGCGCGCACCGTTCGTGCTGCCGAAGGCCGAGACCGCGTTTTCGCGCAATGCCGAAGTTCACGATACCACGATCGGCTGGCGCTTCGTCAATCCACTGATGAAGAAGCAATACGGCGTCGATTCGATGCCGGAGACGGGCGAGAACGTGGCGGAAGAGTTCGCCGTCTCTCGCGCCGACCAGGATGCGTTTGCCGTGCGCAGCCAGGACAAGGCGGTCGCCGCACAAGCCAATGGCCGGCTGGCAAAGGAAATCACGCCGGTGACGATCGCGCAGCGCAAGGGTGACCCGATCGTCGTCTCGAAGGACGAACATCCGCGCTCGGGTACCACGATCGAGGCGCTGGCCAAATTGCCGACGCCGTTCCGGCAAGGCGGCACGGTTACGGCCGGCAACGCGTCGGGCGTTAACGATGGTGCCGCGGCGCTGATCGTCGCCTCGGAAACCGCCGTGAAAAGATACGGGTTGACGCCGATCGCCCGCATCCTCGGCGGTGCCACCGCCGGCGTGGCGCCGCGCATCATGGGCATTGGTCCGGTGCCGGCCACGCAGAAGCTATGCGCCCGGCTCGGCCTGGAGCCGCAACAATTCGATGTCATCGAGCTCAACGAGGCCTTCGCCTCGCAAGGCATCGCCGTGCTGCGCCAGCTCGGCATTGCCGAAGACGCGGGGCACGTCAACCCAAATGGCGGGGCCATTGCGCTTGGCCATCCGCTCGGCATGTCCGGGGCGCGCATCACCGGCACGGCGGCATTGGAACTGCGCGAGGTCGGCGGCCGCTATGCGCTTGCCACCATGTGCATCGGTGTCGGCCAGGGCATAGCGGTGGCGCTGGAGAGATTGTGAGCGAGCAACTCCGGCCGTTCTGAGAGGGCGGCTGCGCGAATTCCCACAGTCGTTCCGCCCTTCAAATTTGACCATGTGGACAAAAGCCGGGCACCGTTCCATAGTTCCTTCGCTGATATTCCAGAGAAGAGAGCCGGCTCGACACGGCGCCAATCAGAGGGGCATGCAATGGACAACGGGAAGAGCAGAATCCAATCGAAACGCGAAGGGCTTTCGCGACGCAACGTGCTGGAGCTAGGCGCGCTCGGCCTTGCGGCGGCGATGCTGCCGGGCAGCGCCTTTGCCAAGACCAAGAAGCTGAAAGTGGCGGCGATCTTCGCCACCCCGATCGAGGAGCCGTGGGACAACCAGATCCACGTTGCCCTGCAGAAGGCCGAGAAGGAACTCGGCATTGAATACAAATGGTCGGAGAAGGTGCAGACCGCCGATTTCAGCCGTGTCATGCGCGAATATGCGCAAGGCGGCTATGAGCTGGTGCTGGGCGATGCCTTCGCCGCCGAGCGCGAATCGCGCAGGACGGCCAAGCAGTTTCCTAAGACCGCCTTCCTGTTCGGCTCAGGGGCCGGGCCGGCCGAGCCGAATTTTGGTGTCTTCGACAACTGGATCCACGAGCCGGCCTATCTGTCCGGCATGATCGCCGGAAAGATGTCGAAATCGGGCACAATCGGCGCGGTTGCGGCGATGGGTATTCCGGAAGTGAACCGGCTGGTCAACGCCTTCTTTGCCGGCGCCAGGGAGGTCAATCCCAACATCAAGAAGAAGGTCGCCTTCATCGGCTCGTTCTTCGATCCGCCAAAGGCAAAGGAAGCGGCTGTCGCCCAGATCGACGCCGGCGTCGACGTCATCTATGCCGAGCGCTTCGGCGTCATCGAAGCGGCGGCGGAGAAGAAGATCCTCGCCATCTCCAACATGTCGGACCAGTCGAGCCTCGGCCCCGACACGGTGATCACCGGGCCGGTCTGGGACATGTATCCGACCGTCGAGCAGGCGATCAAGCTGGTCAAGGCCGGAGTCTTCACGGCGCAGGATTACGGCGATTTCTCGCGCATGGCCAAGGGCGGCTCCTACCTCGCGCCGTACCACAAATTCGACAAGACGCTGCCGGCCGAGGTCAAGGAACTGGTCGAGAAGAAGAAGGTCGAGATCCTCGACGGCAATTTCCGCGTCGACGTGGACGAGAATACGCCGGTCTCGGACTGAGTGCGCCCGCCCCTCCCCCTTGAGGGGAGGGTGGCCCGCAGGGGCGGGTGGGATCCTCCGCGACGCGCTCCGTCTTTTAAGTCAAAAGTCGCGGCGGTAGTCAAAAGTCGAGACGGTTGAGGCGACCCCTCCCGCCTCGCTTCGCTCGGTACCTCCCCGCAAGGGGGAAGGGTATCCGCGCCATCTCTCACCAGGAGTGCCCTTGCCCGCCCCTCTCATCGAAATGCGCGGCATCACCAAGAGCTTCGGCGCCGTCAAGGCGAACGAGGCCGTCGATCTCAGCGTCGCGCCGGGTGAAATCCTCGGGTTGCTCGGCGAAAACGGCGCCGGCAAGACGACGCTGATGAACGTGCTGTTCGGCGCCTATGCGCCCGACGCCGGCGAGATCCTGGTGCAGGGCCGGCCGGTGGCGATCAACAGCTCGGCCGATGCGCTGGCCGCCGGCATCGGCATGGTGCACCAGCATTTTCATCTCGCACCGCGGCTTTCGGTGCTGGAGAACCTCTTGATCGGCATTCCCGGCAGATCGGGCCGGATCGACCGCGCCGGGGGGCTGGCGCGGCTTGCCGAGATCGGCCGCCAGCATGGGCTGACGCTCGACCCGGACCTTCCCGTCTCGGCGCTGTCGGTCGGCGAGCAGCAGCGGCTGGAAATCGTCAAGGCACTGTTTCGCGGCGCAAGGCTGCTGATCCTCGACGAGCCGACGGCGGTGCTGGCGCCAACAGAGGTCGACGGGCTGTTTTCGGCGCTGCGCTCGATGGCGGCACAAGGGCTCGGCATCATCTTCATCTCGCACAAGCTCAACGAGGTGCGGGCGCTGACGCATCGCTGCGTCGTGCTCAGGCACGGGCGCGTTGCCGGCCGCGTCGATACGCCGGCCAGCACGACATCTTCGGAGATGGCGCGGCTGATGTGCGGCCACGAGATCGTGCCTCCGGCCAGGGGACCGTCGACACCGGGTCCGGCGGTGCTGACCCTCGATGGTATCTCGACATCGCATCATTCCGGCATGGCGCTGCGCGATGTGTCGCTGTCGGTACGCGGCGGCGAGATCCTCGGCATTGCCGGCGTCTCCGGCAACGGCCAGCGGGCGCTTGCCGAGGTTGTCTCCGGCGTGCGTGCGCCCGATGCCGGGAAGATGACGATAGCCGGCAAAGCGGTTTCGCGGTTCTCGCCGCGCGACGTGCAGGCGCTCGGTCTCGGCCGCATCCCGGAAGACCGTATGACGACCGGGCTGGTTACCAATCTGCCGCTCGCCGATTCGATGGTGCTGCCGCGCATCGGCACCAATGCGTTCAGCCGTAACGGCCTGCTCAAGCCGGATGCGATCCGCGCTTTCACCGAGGCGCAGATCAAGGCCTATGACATTCGCTGCCCCGGGCCGATGACGCGCGCCGGGACGCTGTCCGGCGGTAATCTGCAAAAGGCGCTTTTGGCGCGCGAGCTCGCCTTCGATCCGACAGTGCTGATCGTGTCGCAGCCGACACGCGGCCTCGATATCGGCGCCGCGCGCTTCATCCACGAAAAATTCCTCGACATGCGCGCCAAGGGCTGCGGCATTATCGTTATCGGTGAGGACCTGGAAGAGTTGCTGATGCTCTGCGACCGCATTGCCGTAATGTATGAGGGCCGCATCGTCGGCACGCTGGACAGCACCGATGCCAGCGTCGCCAGACTCGGGTTAATGATGACTGGGGCGGAGGGAAAAGCCTGATGTTCCGTCTCGAGACCCGCACCTCAACGCCCGCGTGGTTCAATCTGGCGCTGCCGCTGCTCGCCGTCGGCGCGACGCTGATCCTGTGCAGCGGCCTTATCGCACTGGCCGAGGCCGGCGTCGTCGAGGCTTATGGCGTGATGTTTTCGGCGTCTTTGGGCGACAGCTACGCCATCACCGAAACGCTGGTGCGTGCCGCGCCGATGATCTTCACCGGCCTTGCCGTGGCGGTCGCCTTCCGCGCCAAATTCTGGAACATCGGCGCCGAAGGGCAATTGCTGGCCGGTGCGGTGGCGAGCTGTGCCGTCGGCGCCATCCCGATGCCGGGGCCGCTCGCCATGTTGCTGATGGCGCTGGCGGGCGCCGCCGCGGGCGCGGCCGTCGCCCTGATCCCCGCCACGCTGCGGGTGAAATTCAGGGTCGATGACGTGGTCAGCTCGCTGTTGCTCAATTCGGTCATTTTTTACGCGCTGATGGCGCTGATCGAGGGCCCATGGAAGGATAGTTTCAGCGGCTACCCGATCTCGCCGCCGATCGAGGATTCAGCGAATTTCCCCGTACTCATCGAAGGCACGCGGCTGCATCTCGGCGTCGTCGCGGCGCTGGTCGCAGCACCGGTCATCTGGTTCGTGGTCGCGCGCACGACGCTCGGCTTCCGCATCAGGGTCACCGGCGAGAACCCGGAAGCCGCGCGCTATGGCGGCATCAATGTCGAGCGGGTGCTGATTTCGACGGCGCTGCTGTCTGGCGCATTGGCCGGCCTTGCCGGCGTCGGCGAGGTCGGCGGCGTGCATTTCCAGGTGATGAGCGACATCTCGCCGGGCTATGGCTATTCCGGCATCGTCGTCGCCATGCTGGCGAGGCTCAATCCGCTTGGCGTCGTGCTGGCGGCGATCTTCCTTGCCGCCGTCATGACCGGCGCCGAGGCGATGTCGCGGGCGACCGGCGTTCCGGCCTTCCTCAGCGACGTTATTCAGGGAACCGCGCTGCTCGCCATGCTGGTGGCGCTGCTGTTCACCGCCTATCGCATTCGTCGCGTCGGAGCCGCCAGATGAGCGTGGTGCTGGAGCAGATCTTCCAGGTCGGCTTCCTGGCCGCCATCATTCGCATCGCCACGCCGCTTGCCTTCGCGACGCTGGGCGAAATGTTCTCCGAGCGCGCCGGCGTGCTTAATCTCGGCATCGAAGGCATCATGCTTTTGTCGGCAATGACCGGCTTCACCGCGGCGAGCCTCAGCGGCAGCCTCTGGCTTGGCGTGCTTGCGGCGGTGCTGACCGGGGCGCTGATGGGCGCCGTGCACGCGCTGTTCACGGTAGCGCTCGGCCTCAGCCAGCATGTCTGCGGCATCGGCGTGACGCTGTTCAGTTCAGGCCTTGCCTATTTCCTCTACCGGCTGATCTTCGGCCAGCAATCGGTGCCGCCGAACATCAAGGGGTTCGAGACGCTGCCGATCCCGATCCTGTCCGGCATTCCGGTGCTCGGGCAGGCGGTGTTCAACCAGTTTTCGCTGGTCTACATGGCGATGCTGTCTATTCCCCTGGCCGCCTTCGTGCTCTACCGCACGCCGTGGGGCCTGTCGGTTCGCATGGTCGGTGAAAACCCGCGCGCCGCCGATTCGGCAGGCGTCAGCGTCATCGCGACGCGCTCCCAGGCGGTGATCCTCGGCGGCGCCTTGATGGGGCTTGCAGGCGCCTTCCTGTCGATGGCGCAATTCAACGCTTTCACCTTCGGCGTGGTTTCCGGGCGTGGCTGGGTGGCGATCGCACTCGTCGTCTTCGGCCGCTGGGATCCATGGCGCTCGGCAGGCGCCGCACTGCTGTTCGCCTTCGTCGACGCGCTGCAATTGCGCATGCAGGCAAGTGGGCTCGGCCACATTCCTTATGAGGCGTTCCTGATGCTGCCCTTCATCTTCACCATCGTCGCCATGGCGGTGATGTCGCGCAATGCGGTGGCTCCTTCGGCACTGCTCAAGCCGTTCCGGCGCGAAGAGCGGTAGCGGCGCGCCGTCCTTCACATCGCGGTAAAGCCGTTATCCACGAACAGATGGGCGCCGTTGACGAAGCTGGCCTCGTCGCTGGCCAGGAACAGGGCTGCCCTCGCCACCTCTTCCGGCTCGCCGATCCGGCCTTGCTGCGCGGCCATTGCCGCGTCTGAGACATCGACGCCAAGTTTGTCGAGATCGGCGACCTCGCGCAGGCCATGCGGTGTCCTGATGAAGCCGGGGCAGACCGCATTGCAGCGGACGTTGCGGTCGCGGAATTCGACGGCAATGGCACGCGCGAACATGTGGCAGGCACCCTTGGTGGTGTCGTAAAGCACCTCCATCGGCGTCGCCGCCACCGCCGAGATCGACGAGGTGCAGACGATGGAACCGCCGCCGGCGGCGATCATGCCGGGCAGCACGGCGCGCGTCATCAGGAACATCGAACGCACATTGACGGCATGCAGCCAGTCCCATTCCTGCAGCGTGGTCTCCAGGAAGGGTTTGATGACGATGGTGCCGGCATGGTTGAACAGAACCGTAACCGGGCCGAATTTTTCCATCACGCCCTTCACCGCCGCTTCGACCTGCCGCTCGTCCGATACGTCGGCGACCCAGTGCTCGGCGATATGGCCGCGTTGCCTGATTGCCGCTGCGATGGCAGCCGCCGCTTCGCCGTTGCGGTCGACGATCGCCACCTTGGCGCCCTCGGCCGCGAAAAGCTCCGAGGCCGCACCGCCCATTCCCGTCGCGCCGCCCGAAATGATGGCGACCTTGCCGGCCAGTCTTGTGCCCATGTTTTGCTCCCTGCTGCCTTGCCGTGACGTCGCGGCTTCCGCTCAAGCAGCGATGCTATCCCGCATCCATTGGATGGCCAAGGAGCCACACACACATGGACTTGACGTTTTCTGCCGTCTTCCCAGGCACGCCCAAAAGCCAGCGCTAAGCAGCAAAAACACCAATCTGTCTGCGGTTTGGGGAAAATTGTTCTAAAGATCGCGCGAAAATAGCACTCGACAAAGTCTACTGATTTTATAGATTAAGCGCCGAGACGGAGGTTGATATGTCCTATAGCCAGAACGCTCAGACTGCCCGCAAAGGCCAAAGGCTGGGTTCCGACCAGGTGTGGCGGCCGGCCTATGCCGGCGCTTTCGCCTATCTCGTCTTTGCCCTTGCGTTCGTATTCACCGGGGCAGTGGTACTGGGGCTGATCCCCTGATTAGTAAGGCTCTGATCGTCGAGGCTTGCTCGGGATAGCGGCCTGCCGTTTGCAGAAATTCCGGAGTTGAATGAACCGAATGCCGGTGCGCTTTTGCGTGCCCTGATTCAACGTGATGGAGGAGATGGCAATGCCGATCGAGTTCACGCATGTTCCCGGTAAGATCCACGCTGCCGACGCCAGCTTTTTCTACGACTTTGTCGAGACCGCGACGAAGCTGTCGCTGATCGAGGATGCCGGATTCCAGAAGATCGTCATCGACGACCAGGCCGGGCTGCTGACCAATATGGACCTTGCCGCCCAGACGCTGGACCGGACCTCCTCCCTCGAGGTCGTGCTCACCCATTGGGCAGGCGTGATCGAACCAACCGTGGCGGCGCGGCAGCTCGCTGCCCTCGACGCGAGAAGCCGTGGCCGGCTGTCGCTCAGGATGCTCAGCGAGCCGCTGAGCGACGACGATGCCGAGGCACGTCCGGCCGGCCATACGGTGGTCTGGCAACGCATCGACGAATATCTGGTGCTGCTGAAGCGGTTGTGGTCGAACGACAGGCCGTTCGACCATGAAGGCGCCTTTTACAGCGTCAACGGCGGCTATGTGCCGCGCAAGGGGCTGCATGGTGCCGACGTGACCATCCGCATGGGCGGACAGTCGGGCACGGCGCTCAGGGTCGCGGGCAGGCATGCGGATGTGTTCGAGCTGGCGCCCGGCTCGCTTGCAGAAATCCGACAGTCAATGGAGCGCGTGCGCGGCGCTGCCGCCGAACACGGTCGGGCCGGCAAGCTGCGTTTCGCGCTTCCCGTCCGAATCCGTTCGGCAGACAAACCTGCCGCTTCCTGCCAGAAGGCGGTCGAACTTGCCGGGCCGCCGGCGCAGGTCGCGCTGTCGCTGCTTTCCTACGCCGCTTTGGGGATCAAGGAGTTCATGATCGTCGGCGTCGACAGGCCGCGCGAGATTGCGACTGCCGGCCGCGAGGCGATCGCACTGCTGCGCAACTCACTGGCACGGCGCGAGGCAGATGCCCCTGCATCGGGGACGTTTGTGTCACGCGCGATACCGGGCCTGCGAGCCGAGTGCTGAAGAGCCGCCGTCGTCACGCACCTTGGCTGACGGATCCTACCACCATTCCGGGAAAGCCGCGTGAGCGGCCCTGGCCAGCGTCGGGATTTCCTGATCGGGAACGGAGCTGTAGGGCCAGAGCAGTCGCGGGCCGAGCGGCGCCCAGCCGCCGGCCGCCGCCATCACCTTGTCGAGCGCTGCATCGCTGACATTGTAACGGGTGCGAAACGGTAGGACATGTGCGGCGAGGAAGGCCTGTATGCGGGCCTCGACCTCGGCAGCGGCGGCCATGTCGGTGCGGATCATCTGCCACCACTGTACCGCACCCTTCGGGTTGAGGCAGGCAACGTTGGAATAGCTGCCATGAGCCTCTCCAACATAGCCTGTCGCCAGCGTGTGGCCGGGGACGAAGACGGAGAATCCGTCCAGTTTGCGACGCATGTCGGCATACCAGTCGGCGTCACCGCCCGGCAGTTTGGCGCCGACCAGCGACGGCACGGCCGCGCGCAGCCGGGCGATGCCTTCGAGTGTCAGGCGACGCTTGGCGTGCGGCGGGTTGTAGAGCACCAGCGGCGTTTCGGGCGCGGCCTCGCAGAGGCCGCCGACAAAACGCATGACCTCGTCGTCGCTGGGCGGCCACCAGTCGGGCAGTGTGAATTGCACCGCCGCCGGGCCAAACGCCGAGACCCGCGTCAGCCGCTCCAGTGCGACGCGCGGATTGGACTGGCTGATGCCGATCTGGAAAGGAAGGCGCGCGCCGCCGGCTGTTGCGGCGACCAGCCCACAAAGCCGGTCGAATTCGGGCTCGGTCTGGCAATGGAATTCGCAGGCCGTGCCATTGGAATAGACGCCGTCGACGCCTGACGCGCAAAGCCGCGCGATCGTCTCTTCCGTCGCCTGCCAGTCGATCGCTCCGCGATCGTCGATGGCCAGCATCACCGCGCCCCAGACGCCGCGCGGTGCGTGTGCGGGCAAGCGGGCCAGATGGTCGTCGAGGTCAGCGTGCACCGGCGATCTCGTGTTCGTGGCGGGTTTCGTTCGACGCGAAGGCAGCCTCGATAATGCCGATGATCTTGCGTGCATAGAGACCGTCGACCGGCACCGGCGTGTCGTCGGCAATGGCATCGCGCATCGCGCTCCATTCGCGCACCAGCGCGTTGTGCATCCAGCTCGGTTCGAATGAACCGGGCAACTCGGTCCAGACCGTATCGCGTCCAAGCATCGTGCCGCGATCCATGTCGATGCGCAGCGTTCCCTGCTCGCAGACCAGATCCATGGCGTAGGTGGTAGCGCCGGTGCGGTAGCCGATGCTCTGCATCTGGCCGATGCCGCCGCCGGCGAAGCGCAGCCCAAGCAAGGCGCTGTCGTCTGCTTCCTGGTCATGGAACTTGGCGCCGAGCATGCCGCTCACCGACACGACATCGTCATCCATCAGCCAGACTAGGCGGTCGAGCGCGTGGATGCCGGCCGTCAACAGCATGCCGCCGCCGGTCGACTTGCGCAGATGCCAGTCGCGGCGATTGTGCTCCATCCATAGCTTGATGATCCAGCTCGATCCGATGAGCGGCCGGCCGAGCTCTCCTTGCTCCAGCTTCTGCCTGGCTGCCATGCAGGGCAGGGCGAAATGCATGAGATGGGCGACCATCAGCTTGACGCCGCTATCGGTTACGGCGGCGTTGATCGCGTCGCAGGCAGCCGCCGTCGGCGCCATCGGCTTTTCGAGCAGGATGTGCTTGCCGGCGTTTGCTGCGCCGATGGCCATTTCGGCATGGAGATGGTGCGGGGTGGCAATGAGGACCGCGTCGACCTCCTTGTCGTCCAGCAGCTTGCGCCAATCAGTGTAGCCGCAGCCGCCATATTCGGCGGTGAAGCGCTGCAGCGCATCGGCATTTCCACGAGAGGCGGCGACGAGACGAATGCCTCCCACCTCACGGATTGCCCGCGCATGGGCTGCGCCGAAATCGCCGGCGCCGATAATTCCTATTCCAATCATGATCCTGCCTTTTCATAAGCGGCGTCGATCAGAGACATCGCCGCAACATAATCCTCGATGGACACCGGCGGAGGCGCCTTTCTGGCCAGCCGGTCAAGCGTATCGCGCATGAACAGACGATAGCGCGTTGCCGGCAGTTCGACCGGCAAATCGACGATTGCTGCATCGTCGAGCGTGGCGCAGATGGCACGGTCGCCATGATCGACCAAGGTCGCATTGGCACTGACGATGCGCCACTCGAAATCGCCTCCGGGGCGCATCGAGGCAAAGGTGTAACCGGCCTCGACGATGAACAGCGCGCCGGCCTCGTCTTTCAGCACCAGCAGCGCATGGTCATCGACCGGGCCGGGGTGAATGCGATTCGTGATCGAAACGGTTTTCAGGCCGAGCTTGCCGGTTGCGAGGCTGAGTGCGGCGTCGACGCCGTGTATGCCGAGGTTCCTCAAAGCACCGCCGCCGCCAACCGCTGGGTCGACGACCCACGCGACACCGTCGGCGATGTAGCGTTGCGGCGGGCCATTGACCAGCCGGAACTGGCAATGCGCCACCCGGCCGGCGCGGCCTTGCCGGCGCAGGCGTTCAAAGGCGGCAACGGCCGGGCCGAAACGGTTGGGCAGGGGCACAGCGACAAAGGCCCGGCGCTGCCTGACAAGGTCGCGCAAGGCTATCAGTTCTCTCGTATGGCTGGCCGCCGGCTTCTCCAGGATCAGCGATATCCCTGCCGCGATGATCGCACGTGCCCGCGCCGGCACCGTCGAAGGGTGCCCCATCAACAGGATCACGTCCCGCGGGCTGGAGAGCATCTCCGTGAAATCTTCGATGAACGGCAGGTCATGACGCGCGGCGAACACATGTGCGTGGCCAGGGTCCTCGTCCCAGATGCCGACGATCTCCGCGCCGTAAAAGCGTGCGGCGTCGAGGTGCATTTCGGCGTGCCAGTGGCTCGAGCCGGCGAGGATTATCTTCATTCGGGAGCAGCACGTTTGCTATGGGCTTGCAGGATATCCTACAAGTGGCTATACGACAAGCGGCGGGCAGCGTAATCCGGCGGATGATGAAAGCAGTGGGATGGCGGAACTGAAGTCGATCGAACCGTTGAGCAGACCGCCGCTCCTTTACGTCACCGTGCAGGAAAGCCTCAGGGCCTATATCGAAAGCAACAAGCTCAAGGCAGGCGATCCCTTGCCGCCGGAGACGTTCCTGGCGCAGCGGCTCGGCGTCGGCCGCAACTCTGTTCGCGAAGCGATCAAGGCGCTGGAATCGATCGGCATCCTGGAGACGCGGCGCGGCATCGGCGTGTTCGTCAAGGAGTTCTCGTTCAAGCCGCTGCTGGATAACCTGGCCTACGGCCTGCAGGATTCGCTGCGCGATGTCGAAGAGCTGCGCGAAATCCGCCGCGTGTTGGAAACCGGCCTCATCGCCAAGACGATCGAGATGATCAGCGCCGAGGACATCGAGGCGCTGCGCCAGCTGACCGCGCGCATGCGGCAACGTGCCGAGCGCCATGAGAGCTTCGCCGAAGAGGACCAGCAATTCCATCAGATGCTGTTCCGCTGCCAGAACAATCACATGCTGAGCGCACTGATCGACATCTTCTGGACGGCGTTCAACAAGGCCTCGAATTTCACCAATCTCGATAATCCGACGCCGCTGGCGACATGGCGCGACCATCACGAGATCGTCGAGGCTGTCGCCGCCAAGGATGTCGACCAGGCGCGTCGGCGGCTCGACGACCATTACCGGGGGATCCAGCAGGTTATCGCCAAAAACCGAGCAAGCTGAAGAACAACCTGAATATGCCAAGGGAGGAAACCATGCGCATCAGGACCATCGCATTCTCAGTCGCCGGGCTGCTGCTCGCCAGCATTGCCCCATTGACCAGTGTCCAGGCACAAAGCGCCAAGACCATCACGGGCGGCTTCGACGTCGGACCCGGCGGTTTTCCCAAGAACTTCAACCCGCTGGTCGCGACCGGCGGCTACACCTGGCTCAGCACCTATTTCGAACCGCTGGTCATCTTCAATGCCGGGCTGACCGAGATCGAAGGCGACCTCGCCAAGGACTACAAGATCAGCGACGACCAGCTGAGCTACACATTCAACCTGGTCAACGAGACCTGGCATGACGGCAAACCGTTCACCTCGAAGGACGTCAAGTTCACCCTCGAGCTTGCCAAGAACAAGGCCTCCGGCAGCCTGTTTGCCGCCCGCCTCGCCAACATCGCCTCGGTCGATGCGCCGGATGACCACACCGCAGTGGTGAAGCTATCGAAACCAAACGGCTCGTTTCTATCCATCCTCTCGCAACTGATGATCCTGCCGGAGCATGCCCTGGCCGCTCTGCCGCCGGAATCGCTGGCGACAAGCACCTGGTGGTCGACCGCTCCAGTCGGCACCGGCCCGTTCAAGTTCAAGCGCTACGTGACCGACCAATATGTCGAACTGGCAGCCGATGACGATTATCGCGGCGGCAAGCCGAAGGTAGACGTGCTCATCAACCGCTATTTCGAGTCGCCGGCGGCGGCCGTCGCCGCGCTCCGCGCCGGCGAGATCCAGTTCACCTATGTCGAGCCCGACGATGCGGCATCGTTCAAGAGCGACAGCAATTTCAAGGTGATCGAAGGTGCCTCCTATGTGGTCAACTATATCGGCCTGAACCAGAAGGTCGACCTGTTTAGGGATATCCGTGTCCGCCAGGCGATTATGTATGCGATCGATCGCAACGCCATCATCGACAGCCTCTACGGCGGTGCCGCCGAGCCAGCCAATTGCGGCTATGTCGCGCCGCATCTCGTTCCCGCAGGCCTCGAACCCTATGCCTACGATCCGGCAAAGGCCAAGGCGCTGCTGAGCGAGGCCGGCTGGGACAAGATCAACGGCGACAAGCCGATCACCTTGCTGACCTATTACGGCTCGCCGCAAGCGGCCAATGTGATGGCCGCTGTCCAGTCGATGCTGGCCGAGGTCGGCATCAATGTGGTGCCGCGGGTCGTCGATACGCCGACCTACAACGGCATCGTCTACAAGCAAGGCACGCCGGACTGGAACGCCTTTCCGATGGTCTATGCCGGCCTGCAGAACGGCCCCAACCCGGCCGGCCTCAATCCCGGCCTCAACAAGTCGCAGATTCCGCCGGCAGGCTTCAACACCATGCGCATCGAGTTCGACGATCTGAGCACCGCATTGGACGCCGCGCTAGGCCAAACCGATCCGGCCAAGCTCGATCAATCCTGGCAGGGGGTCTGCAAGGTCATGAACAAGGAGCTACCCTGGGCGACGTTGTGGGTGGCCAACCGCTATGGCGTAGCCTCCAACAAGCTGCATGACTTCGTCTGGACGCCGGCGCCGGGCGGCGGCCCCTACGCAGCTCACCCCGAGCGCTGGGACATCCAGTAAGAAACCCGCAACCAAGCGAGCAGGCGGGACCACTTTGGCGCCGCCTGCCACCGCCACGGAAAGCCCATGTTGAGCTTCATCGCCCGCCGCAGCGCCACAGGACTGCTGATGCTGGTCGCGCTCAGCGTCCTCATCTTCATCCTGCTGCGGCTGGCGCCGGGCGATCCGATCGACGCCTATATCAACCCGTCGGTCCCCATGTCGGCTTCCGACCTCGAGGGCCTGCGCGAACGGCTCGGGCTCGATCGGCCGCTTCCCGTGCAATATCTCGCCTGGCTGCGCGCGGCGCTGAGCGGTGACTTCGGCTATTCGATCCAGCGCAGCGGCGTTGCCGTGCTGCCACTGGTCATGGAACGCATCGGCCCGACGGCGCTGCTGATGGGTACGGGCCTGGCGATCGCCATCGTGCTCGGCATTTCCGCCGGCATTTTCAGCGCGGTGCGCCGTAACGAACCATCCGACATCGCGCTGTCGGTGCTGTCGTTTATCGGTATCTCCAGCCCGGCTTTTCTGACAGCGCTGCTCGGTCTCTATTTCTTCTCGGTGCTGCTGCGCTGGGCGCCGTCCGGCGGCATGCAGACCGCGGGTGCGCCGTTCTCGGCGACGGATGTGCTTGCGCACCTCATCCTGCCCGCCTGCCTGCTGTCCGTCGGCCATGCCGCGCTGATCATGCGTTACATGCGCGCCTCGCTGCTGGAAGTGCTCAACCAGGACTACGTGCGGACGGCGCGCGCCAAGGGCGTGCGCGAGTTCTGGGTGATCATCAAGCACGCCACCCGCAATGCGCTCTTGCCGGTCATTACCCTGATCGGCTCGACCGTCGGCATCGCCGTCGGCGGCGCCATCTTCCTGGAAAGCGTGTTTAACTGGCCGGGCATGGGACTGCTTCTGGTCAACGCCGTCGGCACCCGCGATTACCCGGTGATCATGGGCGCTACCCTGGTGATCGGCGTTTGCGTCATCCTGGTCAACCTCTTGACCGACGTCGTCTATGCCGTCGTCGACCCGCGCATTCAGGTGGCATGATGGCAATCACCGCGCCAGATCCTACAGTTGACCCGACAGCCGTGCCGCAAACCAAAGGCCCGCTTCGCCGCGCGTTCGACCGCTTTTTTGAAAACCGAGCGGCACGCGCCGGGCTTTTGATCGTCATCCCGATCCTGTTGGCGGTTTCGACCTATCCTCTGTGGTGGCCGTTCGGCCCGAACGCCATCGACCTCAGGGCGATGAACAAGGCGCCGTCCGCCATTCATTGGCTGGGCAGCGATGGCGTTGGGCGTGATGTCATGGCCCGGTTGCTGCAAGGCGGGCGGATCTCACTGCTGGTTGCCATCTGTTCGGTTGCCATCTCGACCGTCATCGGCTTCCTGGTCGGCGCCGTCGCCAGCTTTGGCGGGCGTCTCGTCGACGGCACGGTGATGCGCCTGGTCGACCTGGCGATGACGCTGCCGCCGGTGATCTTCCTGCTGGTGCTGGCTTCGATTGCCGGCACCGGCATCGCCCCGACCATCCTGGTGATCTCGCTGCTCTCCTGGCCGGTGCTGTCGCGCATGGTGCGCGCCCGGCTGCTCGAACTGCGCGAGCGCGATTTCGTCGTTGCGGCCCGCGGCATGGGCGCGGGGCTGCCGCATCTGCTGTTCTGGCATGGCCTGCCCAACTGCATCGATATCCTGGTCGTCTACGCCACCTTGCAGATCGCCAACGCTATCCTGCTCGAGGCCGGCCTGTCCTTTCTCGGCCTTGGCATCGCACCGCCAGAAGCCAGCTGGGGCAACATGCTCAATCTCGCCCGCTCCACCGTCGTGCTGGAAAATTACCCCTGGCAATGGATGTTCCCGGGCGCCGCACTGGTGCTCACCGTGCTCGCCATCAATTTCATCGGCGACGGCTTGCGCGATGCATTCGATCCTCGCTCCGATCTCAACTGACCTCGAAGGTTCATCAAAATGCCCCTGTTTACCGGCGTCGTGCCACCTGTCGTCACCCCGCTCAACGCCGATTTCAGCATCGACTTTCCCTCGTTCACCCGCACCATCGAGAACCTGCTCGACGGCGGTGTCCACGGGCTGTTCGTGCTCGGCTCGACCAGCGAGGTGGTCTTCCACGACGAGGCGGGCCGCAGGGCCATCCTCGAGCACGCGGTCAGGGTCAATAACGGCCGGGTTCCGATCTTCGCCGGGGTCATCGACCCGACGACCGATCGTGTGATCAATCACGCCCGCATCGCCAGATCGGCCGGCGTCGACGCCATCGTCGTCACCGCGCCGTTTTATACCCGCACCAGCCAGCCGGAGATCGGCGACCACTTCCGCTATATCAAGGATGCGATCGACATTCCCGTCATCGCCTACGACATCCCGGTCTGCGTTCACATCAAGCTGGAGCGCAAGACCACGGTCGGCCTCGCCAGGGAAGGCGCCATCGCGGGCATCAAGGATTCCAGCGGCGATGACGGCAATCTGCGTTACGTGCTCAAGGACATGGCCGATGACCCGGGGTTCTTCGGCATGACCGGCTCCGAGATCCTGGTCGACAGCGTGCTGGCCATGGGTGCGCATGGCGTCGTGCCGGGCCTCGCCAATGTCGACCCGCATGGCTATGTCAGGCTGTGGAAGCTGATGCAGGCCGGCCAGCATGCCGAAGCCCGGCTAGAGCAGGAGCGGCTGTTAAAGCTGTTCGAGATCGTCTGGATCTCGCTCGGCAGGACAAGCGCCGGCTCGGCCGGCGTCGGCGCCTTCAAGGCAGCGATGAAGAGCCTCGGCATCATTGCCTCGAACACCATGGCGCGGCCGCAACGCAGTCTGAACGGGGAGGAAACCGCAAAGATCGACATGATCCTTCGCGACGTGGGGCTGCTCCGCTGAGTGTCGCGCCGATACTCTCGATTTCCGGCCTGCGCGCGGTGTTCCGCATTGCGGGGCGCGACATCGCGGCGGTAACGGATGTCGACCTGACGATCGGCTCCGGCGAGACGGTGGCGCTCGTCGGCGAATCCGGATCCGGCAAATCCGTCACCAGCCTGTCGATCATCGGCCTGTTGCCGAAAAGGGTCGGGCATATCGCTGAGGGGTCGATCGCGCTGCGGCGCAAGAACGGCACGGTCACCGAGCTGACCAGCCTCGATGCCGAGTCGCTGCGCAAGATACGCGGCAACGAGATCGGCATGGTGTTCCAGGAGCCGATGGCCAGCCTCAACCCGGTCTACACGATCGGCGAGCAGATTGCCGAGCCGATCCGCATCCATCTCGGCAAATCGCATCGCGAGGCAGAAGCAGACGCGGTGCGGCTGCTGGAGCAGGTCGGCATTCCCGATCCGAAGCGGCGGGCGCGACAGTATCCGCACGAGCTGTCGGGCGGGATGCGCCAGCGCGCCACTATCGCCATGGCCCTGTCCTGCGATCCAGGCTTGCTGATCGCCGATGAGCCGACAACCGCGCTGGACGTCACAATCCAGGCCCAGATTCTCGATCTTTTGGCCGAGCTGCAGGCGCAGCGCGGCATGGGCATCCTGTTCGTCACTCACAATCTCGGCGTCGTAGCCGAAATTGCCGACCGGGTAGCGGTGATGTATGCCGGGCGTATCGTCGAAACAGGTCCGGTGAGCGAAGTGTTCACCCGCCCGCGTCATCCCTATACGGCGGGGTTGATGCGCTCGGTGCCGAGGCTCGGCGAGGCCACGGCGCTGAAGATAGCGGGGACGCCGCTGCCGACCATTGCCGGAAATGTTCCGTCGCTCGCCTTGCTGCCCAAGGGCTGTTCCTTCGCGCCGCGCTGCCCGATGGCTATCACCGCCTGCCGCGCCGCGGTGCCGCCATTGTTTGCGGCGACGCCGACCCAGCAAAGCCGCTGCCTGCGCTGGGAGGAGCTTTGATGGCCGACGTTCCCTTCCTCTCGGTCAAAAACCTGACCAAGCATTTTGCGCCGACCGCGTTTTCGCGCGGCCCCATCGTCAGGGCACTGGAGGATATTTCGTTCGAGGTCAGGCGTGGTCAGGTGGTCGGGCTGGTCGGCGAATCCGGCTCCGGCAAGACCACGATCGGCCGCTCGGTGCTGCGTCTGATCGAGCCGACATCCGGCCAGATCAGCTATGGCGGCACCGACATCACCAGGCTGGGTGCCGCCCAGTTGCGCCGCCAGCGCCGCAAGATGCAGTATATTTTCCAGGATCCCTTCGCCAGCCTGTCGCCGCGCATGACGATCGGGCAGATCCTCACCGAAGGCTTGGACATTCAAGGCATTGGCAGGAAATCCGAGCGGCGGGCGAAGGCCGAGAAGGCACTTGCCGCGGTCGAGTTGCCGGTCGACGCCTATGATCGCTACGCCCATGAATTCTCGGGCGGCCAGCGCCAGCGCATCGGCATCGCCCGGGCGCTGACGCTCGAGCCGGAATTCATCGTCGCCGACGAGCCGGTCTCGGCACTCGACGTCTCGATCCAGGCGCAAATCATCAATTTGTTGCGCGACCTGCAGCTCCGGCTCGGCCTGACCATGCTGTTCATTTCGCACGATCTGGCCGTGGTCGAGTACATCTGCGACACGGTCATCGTGCTCTATCTCGGGCGCATCATGGAGGTCGCGCCGGCGGCCGCGCTCTATGCCCGGCCGCAGCATCCCTACACGCGCGCGCTGCTGTCGGCCATTCCGTCGCTCGATCCGCTGGCCAGGCAAGACCGGCAAGTGCTCAAGGGCGATATTCCCAGCCCGGCAAACCCGCCGTCGGGCTGTGTTTTCCGGACCCGTTGTCCGTTTGCGCTGGCGGCTTGCGCAGGGGCTGTGCCGCCCCTGAGGGCGACAGCCGAGGGCCATCTGAAGGCCTGCATCCGCGACGACATCGCTTAGGTTTTCTGCCCTCGGCCTACGGGAGAACTTGGGCGAGATGGACAAGGTCGTCGGCCACAAAGTCCCAGCTCTCAAGAGGCGAGAGATCGGTCGTCTGCCCCGGGCCATGCTCTTTTGGACGAGCAACAAAGGCGGTTCCAATACCGCACCTTCGTGCCGCGGCCAGGTCGTCATTATGCGCGGCGACTAACACGGCCTCCGAAGGTCGCACCTCCAGAATCTCCACTGCGCGGAGATAAGCCTGCGGCGCAGGCTTGTAGGTGCCGAACACATCCGAGCCAAGGACGGTGTCCCAAGGCAGGCCCGAGCGCTTGGCCATATCCAGTAACAGCCGGGTATTGCCTCCCGACAAGGGCGCGATGCTGAAGCGTTCCTTCAGCCTCGCAAGGCCTTTCAGCGAATCGGGCCACGGCTCCAGCCGGTGCCAGGCGAGATTGAGTTCCTCAACTTCGGCGGCCGGCAGCTCGGATGGGGTTAGCCCGAACACGACGAGAGTTGCGTCCAGATTCTCCCGGTTGATCACGTCGAGTGAAACAAAAGGCCGGTGCCCTGTCCGCACCGCCTCGGTCGAGGCGTCATAGCGCGACGCCCACGCATCGGCGAATTCACCGGGATCGACCTGCTGTGCACCATTTCGCGCGAGGAAGGCGCCAGCCTCCCTTGCAATACCGCTGCGCCAGTCAACGACGGTTCCCAGAACGTCGAAGAATAGAACTCGAGTAGCGGTCATATTGAGCTTTTCCGGTCGGGTTGCGGTGGGTGTCCTGCCGCATCGGTCGCGATAGGACGGATCGGCCTCGTCGAGCTGCTGATCAGATAGTCGAAATGTTTAAAAGCCTGACCGCGAAGGTGGTTCCCCCGACCTCATTGAAACGTCGTCGACGCCAACCCATATGCAATCCGCGTCGGATGTTTCCTCCCATTCGTCCGGCGCGTTCCCCTCTGAAGGTTTTCGACCTTCACATCTGGCCGGGCTTTGCAGCCCGGCCTTTTTTCTGCGAGGGTAAGTGAGCGAACCGAGATCATGGCGTAGGCGTGCCCAGCGTATCGATGCGTTTGGTCAGCGCCGCGGGATCGCCAAGCACGCGCAGCGTCTTCAGCCGCGCGGTGCCGCCGGTGACGACCGAAACGGCTGATGCGGGTACGTCAAGAGCCTTGGCCACCAGCCTTTCCAGCGCTCGATTGGCGACGCCGTTTTCCGGCACGGCGCGGACACGGGCTTTTAAATAGCTTCGCCCATCCGCCGATGTCTCGATGCCTTCCAGCCTGTCCATCGCTGATTTCGGCGTCAGCCGGACGAACAGGTCGATGCCGTCGGCGCGCGTGCGGAACGGCGCGCTCATGGGACGCCTGAACTCAGACGACCAGCGAAAGCACGGTGGTGAGCAGGAACTGCCGGATGAAGAACAGGATCAGCAGCAGGATGATCGGCGAGATGTCGATGCCCCCGAGATCTGGCATGAAGCGGCGGATCGGCCGCAGCGCCGGCTCGGTCAGCCGATAGAGCATGTTGCTGATGGTGTCGACGAACTGGTTGCGCGAGTTGACGACGTTGAAGGCGTAGAGCCAGGAAAATATCGCCGAGGCGATGATGATCCACCAGTAAAGGTCAAGCGCCATGACAATGGTCTGAATTAGGGCGATCATGCCGGTCTCCGATTGTTGCCGACATGTAGCCACTGTAGGTGAAAGCGGCAAGAGCCGCCTTCCGCCGCATGGCAAAGCCGGACGAGCGGCCGAACGGCATTTCGGCAGCAAGCGCAGTCTTGACAGGAAACCGCAGCGGCCGATAAAAGCCCCATCCGCTGGACGGGGCTGTAGCTCAGCTGGGAGAGCGCGTCGTTCGCAATGACGAGGTCAGGAGTTCGATCCTCCTCAGCTCCACCAGCGGATTTTTCGAATCCCCTTGCCTGGTTGCATGCCGAAGACAGCGGCCTTGGGCGCTGTTCCGCTTGCGCAAGCTTACTCGGGCAGGGGCGATTTCGCGACGCCGAGAGAAGGCCGCTCGCGACTTGCGGCCATCGACCGGCGTTTACGAACGCGTTAGGCATCGGGCGGCAAAGATCAGCCTCTCAGGTCGCTCGTCCGGCAGGCCAGAGGGCGTTGCCTCCTTCTCCAACCTTCCGAACGACCCCCTAACCTTGCTGCGCTGAGCGTCGCTTCGGCACCATGACCACCTCGAAAAACGCCCCGTAAGCCATCCGTAAGCCACGTTATCGGAACCTCACCCCGTCGATAAAAGTCGATTGCCGCAGGCCGTTCGCCTGTGTCCATCGGTCAGGCGGCGGGGATTTGAAATGGCGGCTACTTCAGCACTTCGAGACAAAATCCGCGACGCCGGACCGAGCGCGCAGAGCGGTTCCAAAGGTTCTCAGCGCGGCCGGCACACAGCATCACCGGCAGTCTGTAAGCGCAGCTTCAGCGCGTCTTCAGGGCATGCCGGCCGAAGCCCGCCAGGCCCCCCGCAAACGACTTGAACCGGCACATGCCTGCAATCGGCTCTAGGGGGAAGAGCCGATGTCGAAGCTTCACGCCAACCTGCTTCTCCTGCTTGCCGCCGCTTTGTGGGGTTTCGGCAATGTCTCGCAGAAGACTGTGCTCGGATATCTCGACCCGCTGAGCGTGGCCGGCATGCGCTGCCTGATCGCCGGACTTCTGGTGCTGCCGCTGATGATTGGAGAAAGCCGGGTAGCGAAGACCAAAGGTTTTCGCGCCAGCTTGGCAAGGGTCGGCGCGCTATTCGCCATTTCGATCGTTCTGCAGCAGATTGCCTATCTCGGCACCTCGGTCACCAATGCCAGCTTCCTGATCAGTCACCGCGACCGTGATGACGCCGGTTGCAGCGTGGGTTCTGGTCGGGGAGCGGCTGACCGCGACGGTCGGGTTTGCCGCCGGCATGACCCTGATCGGCGCGCTGCTATTGTCTGGCGGCATCGCCGGCTTCAATGGCAGCGACACGACGGTGGTGCTGTCGGCCGCATGCTATGCATTGTGGACGGTCGAGCTCGGCCGCCACATGCAAACCCATGGGCGCCCGTTTGCCACCATGGCGGCGCAGTTCCTCGGCACTGCGGCGGTCACCCTGCCGCTAGCCCTCTCGCATGGCAATTTGTCGGTCGCGACGGCACTCGATGCCTGGCCGCAACTGCTTGCGCTCGGCGTGTTCTCGACTGCCGCCGGCTTCGGCATCCAGACCGTTGCCCAGCGCTTTACCTCTGCCAGCCACGCAGCGGTGATCGTCAGCGCCGAAAGCCTGTTCGGCGCGACTGGCGCCGCCCTTTTTCTCGGTGAGCGGATCTCGCCCATGGGGGCTCTCGGCGCGATGATGATGCTCGGCACCATCCTCTATCTCGTCACCTCGCCCGGGCCGGCGAATCCGGCCGATCCCGTCATATCATCGCTGGAGGGAGCTCCATGAGCTTTGCCGACGCGAGCGGATTCCAGGCTGGGCTTGCGCTCGGCATGGCCTCGATAGGGCCGAACAACCTGATGATGATCAGGGAAGGCTTGCTGCGCGGGCGGGTGATGTTCGTGGCGAGCCTGGTGTGGGCGACCTATGTCGCCCTGATCGCCATCTCCTATATGCTCGGCAGCTCGATCGCCGGCCTCGATCCCTCACTCGGAACGGCGCTCTCCTGGCTTGGCCTGGCGGCGGTCTCCTGGTTTGCGGTGAAATCCTTTCGTGCAGCATTGGCCGTCGGCGAGGCCGAGGACCGCTCCGGCAAGGCCGAGACCAGCCGCTCCTGCGTAGCCCGCGTCATGGGCGTGGTCGGGATGAACCCGCTGACCTACGTCGAGCGGCTGTTCGTGCCGGCGGCGTTCGGCCAGTCTTTCGCTGCGAGTGGTACGCAGCTCGAATTCATGGTGACGCTGATCCTGATGTCGGCGCTCGGCTGTTACGGCTATGCGCTCGGCGGCGGCCTCGTGGCGCCGCTGCTGCGCAGCCGTGCCAGCCTGCGCATCTTCGATCTCATCTCCGGGCTCATCCTGTCCACCGTCGCATTGGTCATGGCCGTGGGGCTCGTCTCGCCATGACCGCCCGTAGCAAACGCCCGCTCATCGTGCCGTCAAATGCCACCGCAGCTGAAAAGGAGGATCCAATGCAATTCGACAACGACCGTGCGCCGTTCGGCCGGCATTTCGCGCTTTCAATCTGGAACGACGCGCCGGCCAGCTGGCGTGATGCCTCCGGGCTGGTCGATCGCCTCTCCTTCGAGCCGTCGATTATCGACTTAAAACCGAAATCTGCCGGCCCCAGTCGGACCGCCCGGGCGGTGTCGCGATTTGCGGCTGCCATCCGGGCGCGCATTTCCGGTCCGGGCGGCTACTACAATCTTGGCAACGCGCTGGGGCTGGCAATGGGCGTGGCGATGCAGCTCGCCACCGGCCCTGAATGGGGTGCCGGCACCCTGTTCGACTATTTTGCCGGCAGCGGCAGCGCCGTGGCGTTGACGCTGGCGACGTCGATCTTCTTCTGCAGCGGCGAAGTCTATCACCGCGCCTGGGCTGGCCGCGATGTCCCCGATCCGGCGCTTAACCGGCGCGCCGATCTCCTGTCGGGGCTCGGCGCGATCGGGCTCGGCGTAGCGCTGTTCCTGCTCGGCCAACCGGTGCTGGCTGCGACTGCCGGACTGCTGCATGCGTTGGGAAAATTCGGCAGCGCCGTGTCCGGCATGATTGTGCCCGGTTGGCCGGCCAGGTAGCCCGATCCGTTCCGCAGCGCAGTGTTGGCCAGCCGCCTGCCTGCGGCATCGGCGGCAGCCCTTTCGGCCGGCTCCGCCGTGCCTGAAGTGTGGTCGGGGGCCTCACCCGCCCTTGTCACCGCGCCGCTGACATTGCTCGCCTGCTACGCGCTGTGGGCGAGGGCCGACCTTCTGCTGTTTGCCGACGCCGGCGAAAGCCCACCAACCCGTTCCGCCGCGGCGGGGCAGGGCGACTAGAGCCGCGCCCGCAGGACCATCGTTCAACTGAAGCCAAATGGAGACAGAGCCATGTTCGGAATTTTCAATGACGACGATGCGCCTTCCCTGAAGGGGCTGCTCTATCCGACGCAGACCCGTATCGGCACCGTCTGCGTGTTCGGCGGCGCCCGCGCCGGCAACGACCGGCGCCTCGCGCAAGCGGCCGCGGCGCTGGGCCGCGAAATCGGCAGTGCCGGCATCCGCCTCGTCTATGGCGGCGGCGGTGAAGGGTTGATGGGCGCCGTGGCTTCCGCGGCGGCAGACGCCGGCGGCGAGGTGATCGCGATTGCGCCGCACTTCCTTCTGGAGCGGATGCGGATGCCGCGCGGCGTCGCCCAAATCATAGCGGTTCCGGACATGCACATGCGCAAGCGGCTGATGTTCGACTATGCGGATGCATTTGTAGCGCTGCCGGGCGGAATCGGCACCATCGAGGAACTGGCCGAAGTGATGACCTGGCGCAAGCTCGACCGGCACGACAAGCCGATCCTGGTCGCCGACTTCTTCGGTTTCTGGTCGCCCTGGCTCGACCTGCTCGATCATCTCGAGGAGGCGGGGTTTCTCAGCGGCCACGTGTCGACGGCATGTCTTGTTGCCGACGTGCCGGCGGCAATCCTGCCGATGCTGCAGCGCGGCGTCTGCTTCACGCAAACGCAGCAAGGCGCGAGTACCGTCGGGCGCACCGCTCAATCTCTGGCACCCGTGGCGACACCATGACCGGAGCTGTCGATATGAAGGACCGCTTCGAAGCCATAGCGAACCCAAGCTGCCGGTTCGATATCTGGGACAATGAGAGCGGCGAGCCCGTGGTCCATCGCGGCCGATTGCTCTCCTTTGCCACGACCAAGACGGCGGAGCGGATCGCCGGCTTCCTCAACGAGACAGCCGCGGCCGGTGAGGCCGAGCCGGCCCGAGAAGGGCCGGGCAAGGCTTAGACCAGTCCGCGCTTGGCCATCATTGCTTCCGGTGAAGGCATCTTGCCGCGGAAGGCGGTGTAGAGTTCTTCGGGGTCCTTCGAGCCGCCGGCGGCGTAGATGTTCTTGCGCAGCCGCTCGGCCAGCGCCGGGTTGAACGGATCGCCTGCTTCCTCGAAGGCGGCGAAGGCGTCGGCGTCGAGCACTTCCGACCACATGTAGGAATAATAGCCGGCCGAATAGCCATCGCCGGCAAAGATATGGCCGAAATGCGGAGTGCGGTGACGCATCGCGATGGTGTCCGGGATATTGAGCCTTTCGAGCGTTTCGGCTTCGAAACGAAGCGGCTCTTGCGGCGCCTCCGGGCGCGCATGGTAGGCCATGTCGACCAAGGCCGAGGCGGTGAACTCGACCGTGGCGAAGCCGGCGCCGAAGGTGCGCGCCGCCAGCATCTTGTCGACCAGCGCCTTTGGCATCGGCTTGCCGGTCTTGACATGCAGCGCATGTTTTTCCAGCACCGCCGGTACCGTCAGCCAGTGTTCGTAGAGCTGCGAGGGCAGCTCGACGAAATCGCGGCTGACCGAGGTGCCAGCGACCGATGGCCAGGTGACGTCGGTCAGCATACCGTGCAGGGCATGACCGAATTCGTGGAACAGCGTCTTGGCTTCATCGACCGACAGCAAGGCGGCCTCGCCGGCCGGCGGCTTGGCGAAATTCATGATATTGTAGATGACCGGCTTCGAGCCAGGACCAAGCTTATAGCCGGATTTGAGTGCACTCATCCAAGCGCCGGAGCGTTTCGAGGGTCGCGCGAAATAATCGGCGAGGAAAAGGCCGCGCTCGCTGCCGTCGGCATTCTTCACGACGAAAACACGTGCGTCCGGATGCCAGGTGGCAATGCCCTTCTTTTCCTCGAAAGAAATGCCGAACAATCGTGTCGCCACGTCGAAACAGGCGTCGATGATGCGGTCGAGCTGCAGATACGGCTTCAGTTCGGCCTCGTCGAAAGCGAATTTCTCGGCGCGCAGCTTCTCCTGATAGAAGCGCCAGTCCCAGGCGGCGAATTTTTCATTGCTGCCGGCCTCGGCCGCCAGCCGCTGCAATTCGGCCTGGTCGGCGGCGGCCTTCTCCAATGCCTTTTTCCAAACCGGGTCGAGCAGCGTATGCACCGCCTCCGGCGTCTTGGCCATTGTGTCGTCGAGCTTCAACGCGGCATATGATTCGTAGCCGAGCAGCTTCGCCTTTTCGGCGCGCAGGCGCAGCATGTCGCGCACTACGTCCGTGTTGTCGGTGGCGCCGCCATTCTGGCCACGCATGATGAAGGCGCGGAACGCCGTCTCGCGCAGGTCTCGGCGTTCTGAGAAGGTCGAGAACGGCTCGTAGATCGAACGCGACAAGGTGACGGCGTAGCGGCCCTTCTGGCCGCGCATCTCGGCGGCTTCCGCCATCGAGCTTTTCAGGAATTCCGGCAGGCCGGCAAGGTCAGCCTCGTCGAGGAACAGCGCCCAGTCGCGCTCGTCGGCAAGCAGGTTCTGGCCGAAATTGGTGCCGAGCGACGACAATTCCTCGTTGATCGACGCCAGCCGCTTCTTGCCTTCGGCGTCGAGCTTGGCACCGGAGCGGACGAAGTTTTTCCAGGTCTTTTCCAGTACGCGCAGCGTTTCGGCATCGAGCTTCAGAGTCTCGCGGCGTTGATAGAGATCGTCGATGCGGGCAAAGAGGCGCTCGTTCATCGAGATCGCCGAGAAATGCCGCGACATCTTCGGCGAAATGTCGCGCTCCAGCGCCTGGATTGCCTCGTTGGTGTGGGCGCCAGCGCGGCACCAGAAGATCGACGAGACATGGTCGAGAGCCTCGCCGGCGAGTTCGAGCGCGGCAAGTGTATTGTCGATGGTCGGCGTCCCGGTGTTGCCGGCAATCGCCTCGATCTCGGCCTCATGCGTCTTCAGGGCGGCGTCGAACACCGGAGAAAAATCACCGTCGCCGATGCGCGTGAAATCGGGCAGGCCGAGCGGCCCTTGCCATTCAGTCAGCGGATGGGCGGCGAGGTCGACGGCGGACGGCATGGGCAAACTTTCGCTGGATGGCGGGAGGAGGCGGATCGTCACCGATGTAAGGCGCCGGCCGGCTCCACGCAACAGCACGCCCCGTTCATGATTTCCTCAGTAGCCGTCGCAGTTTTCCGCGATCGCGGCTTGCGAACTGGCGGTGATCTGGTCGTTGGCGACCGCAAAGGTCTCCTGCATCAGCATGTCGTTGCTGGGAAAATCATAGCAGGCGATCACAGTGGTGACGCCGCCCTCGGTCTTCTCGATCCGGTGGCGGATTTCGGCGCCGGCGACGGCGCCTTGCCACTCGGCGATCGAAGCGATGAATTCCTGCTTGCTTTGCACGACGCCGAGGTCGTCGAGCTTGATGCGGACGTCGTCGGCGAGCAGGTCCGACAATTCGGTGCGGTCGGCGACGAGCAGTGCCGAATACCAGCGGTCGATGATCGCGCTGTCGTCGGCGCGGGCGAAATCTGCCGAGCACAGCAGTGCTGCCGCCGCGAACGCGACCGGAATTCGCACCATGCCCTTGTCTCCTACTCCGTCTCCGGCCGCTCGAAATCGCCGGTCTCCTTGTTCATCACCCAAAGCTCACCGGTCGAAATATCGAACCAGGCGCCGTGCAGCGATAGCCGCCCCTTGCCTTCGAGGATCGAGACGCAAGGGAAGGTACGCAGATTGGCGATGGAATATCGGATCGATATGCGCTCCAGCGCGGTCTGGCGCTCGGTCGCGGTCATGAAGGTGCTGGACGATACGGTCTCGGCCGCCGGCGCGATCAGGCTCATCCATTTGCCGATGAAATCACCCGGCGACAACGGCGCGGCCGTGGTGTCGAGTGCCGCGCGGATGCCGCCGCAGCGGCCGTGGCCCATCACCACGATGTTCTTGACCTTGAGGCTCTGCACGGCAAATTCGAGCGCTGCCGATGTCGAGTGGAACTGATCGTCGGGCGCATAGGGCGGCACCAGATTGCCGACATTGCGCAGCACGAACAGTTCGCCCGGCCCAGCATCGAAGATCGCTTCGGGCGCGGCGCGGGAATCGCAGCACGCGACGATCATAGTTTCCGGTGCCTGGCCTTCCCGGGCCAGTGCGCGATAACGCCCGCTTTCGGTGAGATAGCGGCCACTCATGAAATTGCGGTAGCCGGTGAGAAGATGCTCGGGAAGATGGGGCATGGGCAGCGGCGGGAGCCTTTCCGGGTTAAAGGCACGGTTCAATCCCGAAAGGCTCTAGCGCATCGGCCCGAAAATCGGAACCGATTTTCGGAAGGCGGGACGGCGTGGTTTCGACGTGCCAGCCCGTACTTTGCATACAGGCGAACGAACGCCGCCATTAGTCGGCCTCAGAACCGCAGTTTGGCGCCGGCGCGCAGCAAAAGCCAGTAGAACAGGCCGGTCGCGCCGACCGCGAGCAGCATCGCCAGGATGAAGCCGCTGGGGCTGTCGGTGAATGGCAGCCCGCCGGTGTTCATGCCGAATATGCCGACGATCAGGGTGCCCGGCAAAAGCAGTGCGCTCATCACTGCCAGCGCCTTGAGGCTGCGGTTCGATTCGTCGGCAAGCTCGGCCGCAAGCTCCTCCTGCAGCAGCCTTGCCCGGTCGTTGATCATGACGACCTCGCGGTCGAGCCGTTCCAGGCGGGCAGCAAGCCGGCGCAGAACTTCATGTGCGCCGGCGGAAAGGTTCCAGGCGGAACGGTCTTCATCCTGGAAAAGTGCTGCCAGGGCCGAGATCGGCCGATGCAAGGATACGGCAAGGCGGCGCACATCCTTCAGCTGTCGTCTTTCGTCGGCAAGCCGCTCGGTCACGAGATGGTCCTCGACCGCATCGAGCCGCTTCGTCGCCGCGGCGAGCCGCAGGCTGGTGGTCTTGCAAAAAGCCATGACCAGCGTTTCGAACAGCTCGAATGCTGTGGCGGGCCGCAGCCCCGCGGCAAGGGCGGTGTGCACTTCCTCCACCGCCGCCAGCGGATGGCGGCGGCCGGTGACCAGCAGCCGCTCCGAGACCGCAAAATGCAATCTGCCGATGGTCGTCGACTGATGGGCGATCTCGCCATGCAGGTCGGCGGAAATGCCGTGGACGACCCCATTCTCATGCGCCAGCACCAGGCTGTCCTCATGTCCTTCGAGGATTGCATGAGCCGACGCCGGCAGCGCGCAGGCATGGCTGACCCAGGAATGGGCGCGCCGGTCGACAAGGTCGACATGCAGCCAGACCCAGCCGTCCAGTGAGGCCAGCGCGGCCTCTATGTCCCGGGGCGCCAGCGATTCGGGAGCTTTGCCGGGAGCGGCATGATAGGCCCAGACCAGCCCGGGGGCATGATGCTGGTCGTCCGCGGAAGCAATGTCAGATGCGATGCGTCATTCATGGCCGCCGCCGAGACAATGCACGTTCAGGATCCGGGCGGCGCCGGAGCCGGCGCCGCGACATTCTGGCCAAGTCCTATCCCCGCTCAGAATATCTGGCGGAAGATGACGAACAGCACGAAGGCAAGACAGATGGAGACCGGAAGGGTCAGTATCCAGGCCATCAGCATGTTGCGCACTGTCGACCATTGCAGGCCCGAGCCGTTCGCCGCCATGGTGCCGGCAACGCCCGACGACAGCACATGGGTGGTCGAGACCGGCAGGCCGAGATAGTCGGCCGATGCGATGGTCGCCATTGCAACAAGCTCTGCGGACGCACCCTGGCCGTAGGTCAGATGGCTTTTGCCGATCTTCTCGCCGACGGTGACGACGATGCGCTTCCAGCCGACCATGGTGCCGAGGCCGAGCGCCAGCGCGATGGCGACCTTGACCCAGAGCGGGATGAACTTCGTCGCGTTGTCGACCGCCTTGTGATAGGTCGTCACCGCCTTCAGGTCGTCGACCTCCATCGGCAGCAGCTTCTTCTTGTCGATCAGTTTCAGCGCTTCACCGATAAGATAGATGTTGTTGCGGGCGTTGCTGACCAGCGTTGTCGGCAGCTTTTCCACGGACGGATAGGGCGACAACATTGCGCTAGTGTCGTGGATGAAGCTCTGCAGGGCAGGCGTGGTCTCGTCCTTCCAGGTCTTGGTGCGAACGGCGTCACCGACCACGGTTGCCGCGTCGGTCACGGCGACGCCGGGCTTGACGTATTTGCCGAGTACCGTTTCGACCTGCGTCGCTGCGGACTTGTAAGCTTCGAGATAGTTCACGTCCGGTGTGCGGTTGAGCGCGAAGGCGGTCGGCACCACGCCGATCAGGATGAGCATGATGAGGCCCATGCCCTTTTGCCCGTCATTGGAGCCGTGGGCAAAGCTGACGCCGGTGCAGGTGAAGATGAGCAGCGCCCGGATCCACAGCGGCGGCGGAGCGCTCGACTTCGGCGCCTCGTAAAGCTCGCGGTTCCTGACCAGCAGCTTCATCACCAGAAGCAGCAGCCCAGCCAGGCAAAACCCGACCAGCGGCGAGATCAGAAGCGACAGGCCGACATTGCTTGCCTGCGACCAGTCGATGCCGCTGGTGATGGAACCGGCCGGCGCCGTGAACTGGTTGGCGAGGCCGACGCCGATGATCGAACCGATCAGCGTGTGCGAGCTCGAGGCAGGCAGGCCGAGATACCAGGTTCCGAGATTCCACATGATCGCTGCGACCAGCAGCGCGAAGACCATGGCCAGCCCGGAGCTTGATCCGACCTGAAGGATCAGTTCGACCGGCAGCAGCGAAATGATGCCGAAGGCGACCGCCCCGCTGGCGGTGAGCACGCCGAGGAAGTTGAAAAAGCCGGACCACATCACTGCAAGCTCGGCCGGCATGGAATGGGTGTAGATCACCGTTGCCACCGCATTGGCGGTGTCGTGAAAACCGTTGACGAATTCGAAGCCGAGCGCGATCAGCAGCGCCAGGCCAAGCAGGATCCACGGCACCGCGACGGTGCTGGTCAGGTCCTGGCTGAGCGCGTAGCCGACATAGGCAAGGCCGCCCAGGATGATGACGGCGAAGGCCGGCAGAAACCATTTGCCGGTGCTGTTCGGCCGGTCGAGCGGATGCTCCGGCCTTGGAATTCCTGCTTCGCTGGAAACAATATCGACCATACCCCACTCCTCTTGCATTGCAGCAAAGAATGGGAGGACGCTAGGTCGGCACAATGAAGCCTGTGTGACAGCAGGGCACTTTGAGATTGGAGTAGATAGTGCTGGACGGGGGGTCCGGATCTATTCCGCGATCTCAAGCAGGGTCGATATCAGCAGCCGGCGCTCGTCGGCGGAGAGAATGTCCGAACCGAACAGGTTCATGCTGCGAAGCCCTTCGATGGCGAGATAGCAGACCAGCAGCGCCTTGAGATTCGGCGTCTCCTGCTTCAGCCGCTCGAACACTTGCCGCCTGAACGATTTTATCGGCGTCAGGAAATCGGGATCCTCGGCAATCGCCGAAAATATCCAGGATGCCGACGGTTTCGACTCCTCGGCATGCTCGGCCGAAAGCCTGACATAGGCCGCAAGCGGGCTCTCGCCGCTGACGCCGTTGGTGCGGGCGGCCTCAAGCGCCTGTTGGAACGCGCTGAGGTAATCCTCCACCAGCGCCTGCATCAATTTCGCCTTGGTCGGGAAATTGTAGAGAAGACCACCCTTCGACACGCCGGCACGGCTGGCGACCGCATCCAGCGACAGGCTGCCGGGACCCGTCTCGCGCGCCACGTCGGCGGCGGCGGCGAGGATCTTCTCGCGCGAATTTGTTCTGCGGGCCTTCATCAATCGTTCCCCATTCATTAGCTTAAGCGGAATTGACAAGACCGTCCAGACGGTACAGTAAGATTGCCGTCATTTGAAATTGGGACCAGTCACAGGTATGTGTTCCGGTCATCCGACCGTTATGCTGGGCCATGGCCGAGGGGACTGTTCGTGATCAAGCGCTTCATCATCGCCTTCATTCTGCTCGTGCTGGTGTGCGGCGGCATCGTCGGCTTCAACCTGTTCCGCGACAATGCGATCAAACAGTTTTTCGCCACCATGAAGCCGCCGGCCGCGACCGTGTCGACGGTCATCGTCAAACCGATGTCCTGGACGCCCGGCGTCGAGGCGATCGGTACTGTCAGTGCCGTGCGCGGCGTCGACCTGACCGTCGAAACCGCGGGTATCGTCAAGGACATCCAGTTTCATGCCAATCAGAAGGTCGCCGCCAACGCCGTGCTGCTGCAGCTCGACGATGCCGTCGAGCGGGCCGACCTCGTGGCGTCGAAGGCGCAAGCCACATCCGACCAGACGACGCTGATGCGCGCTCTTGAGCTGCAGAAGCGCGGGGTCGGCACCGACGCTACGCTGGACACGGCGCAGGCGGCAGCATCGGTCTCCTCCGCGCAGGTAAACAAGCTGCAAGCGGTGCTCGACCAAAAGCAGTTGACGGCCCCTTTCAAGGGCACCGTCGGTATTCCGAAAATCGACATTGGCCAGTATCTCACACCCGGCACCGCCGTGGTGACCTTGCAGGACATGGACACGATGCGTGTCGATTTCACCGTGCCGGAGCAGCAGCTTCCGCTGCTGAAGATCGGACAGACGGTGCGGCTGGGCATTGGCGGCGGCGACATGCCGTTCGCCGGCATCATCCGCGGTATCGATCCGAAGATCGACCCGACGAGCCGGCTGGTGACGGTGAGGGCGGAGGTCGCCAATCCTGAAGGCAAGCTGACGCCCGGCCAGTTCGTCCAGGTGCGTGTCGAACTGCCGGAGGAGAACAACGTGCTGGCGCTGCCGCAGACTGCGCTGACCTCCAGCCTGTACGGTGACTTCGTCTTCGTGGTGCGCCCGGCCAAATCCGCAGAAGTCAACGGCGCGGCTCCCGAGGCAAAGCCGGAAGAAAAACCAGCCGCGGATGCTGCCAAGCCCGCTGCCGAAGCACCCGCGGCAAAACCCGAAGAAAAGCCGGGCGCTACCCCAGCCAAACCGGCAGCGGAAGCCAAACCGGCAGCGGAAGAACAGAAGCCGCAGCTCGTGCTCGCCCAGGTGTTCGTCAAGCCAGGCCGCCACAACGCCGGCCTGGTCGAGATCCTGGAAGGCATCCAGCCCGGCGACGAAGTCGTTACCGCCGGCCAGAACCGGCTCTCCAACGGCATGTCCGTTGCCGTCGACAACACAATCGATCCGAGCAAGCCGGGGAACCAGCAGGCAGCCCAGCAATGAGCTTTTCCGACCTCTTCATCCGCCGCCCGGTCCTTTCGACCGTGCTTGCCTGCATGATCCTGCTTCTGGGTTTTCAGGGCATCTTCAACCTTTCGATCCGGCAGTATCCAGAGGTTGAAGAAACGGCCATCACGATCACCACGGCCTATCCCGGCGCCAGCGCCGACCTGATCCAGGGGTTCATTTCCGCGCCGATCGCGCGTGCTGTCGCTTCGACCGAAAACATCGATTATGTCACGTCGGCGAGCCGGCCGTCATCCAGCACCGTGACAGTGCAGATGAAACTCGGCTCCGACCCCGACGTTGCGCTGAACGAAGTCCTGTCGAAGGTTCAGAGCGTTCGCGGCGATCTGCCGGACGAAACCAAAGACCCGGTGATCGTCAAGGGCACCGGCCAGCAGTTCGCGATGATGTACATCTCGATGCAGAACCCGAACATGACGCCGGAACAGCTCACCGAATATATCGAGCGCGTCGTGCGGCCGCGTATGTCGACGGTCGAAGGTGTTGCCGACGTGCAGATTTTCGGCGCCGCCGAATATTCGATGCGTGTCTGGATCGACCCGATCAAACTGGCGGCGCGCGGTGTGACGGCGGCGGAAGTGCTGACCGCCATTAACGAATCGAATTTCCTCTCCGCGCCCGGCGATACCGAAAACGAATATGTGGCTTCCTCGATCACGGTTCGCTCGACCCTGCAGACGCCGGAGGCTTTCGCTGCCCTTCCGCTCCGCTCGAAAGACGGCAATGTGGTGAGACTGCGCGACGTGGCCCGCGTCGAACTCGCCGCGGTGAACACCGACACCAGGGTCACCTTCAACGGCAAGCCCGGCATCTTTCTCGCCATCTTTCCGACGCCGGCCGCCAATCCACTGACCACCGCGGCGGCGATCCACAAGATTGTGCCGACGATCCAGGAGACGCTGCCGCTCGGCATGACGATCGAGATCGTCTATGACTCGACCGAGCAGATCAGCGCGTCGATCGAGGAGGTGTTCAAGACCATCGGCGAGGCGGTCGCCATCGTCATCGTCGTCATCCTGCTCTTCCTCGGCTCGTTCCGCTCGGTGCTGATGCCGATCGTGACCATTCCGCTGTCGCTGATCGGCGTCTGTTTCCTGCTGTTTTCTTTGGGTTATTCGATCAACCTTTTGTCGTTGCTGGCCATGGTGCTGGCGATCGGACTGGTTGTTGACGATGCCATCGTGGTGGTGGAAAACATCCACCGCCACATGGAGGAAGACGGCTTGTCGCCGATGCAGGCGGCTTTCAACGGCATGCGGGAGATCTCCTCCGCCGTCGTCGCCATGACGATAACGTTGGCCGCCGTGTTCGCGCCGCTGGCCTTCACCGGCGGCCTGACAGGCGCACTGTTTCGCGAATTCGCAGTGACGCTTGCCGGCTCGGTGGTCCTTTCGGGTGTCGTTGCCCTAACCGTCACGCCGATGATGTCGGCACGCATCCTGAGGGCCGGCTCGCACAGCCGCTTCCAGCGCATTGTCGACAACACGTTCGGGCGCGTCGAAAACGTCTATGAGCGGCTGGTCAGCGGCTCGCTGAAATATCGCCCGGTGACGCTGATGATCGTCATCGCACTGGTCGCCACGACCGGCTTCATGTTCACCAAGACCGCGAGCGAACTGGCGCCGGAAGAAGACCAGGGCTTCTTGCTGTCTATTGTGAACGCACCGCGCTATGCGACGTCGGACTACACCGAGACCTATGTGAACCAGATTCTCGGGCTAGTGAATGATATCCCCGAAACCAGGGCGCGGTTCTCCGCCGTCGCGTTCCAAGGCCCGACGAACAGCGCTTTCGTCGGCTTTGCGTTCAAGGACTGGGCCGAGCGCGCGCGCAGCTCGAAGGAACTTCAGGAAGACATCACTGCCCGCCTTGCCAAGGTGGCGGGCGTCGAGGCTTTCGTCTTCGCACCGCCGACACTGCCCGGCTCCGGCGGCGGCCTGCCAATCACGATGGTGGTGCGCTCGACCGGCGAGGCCTCCCAAGTGTACGAGGCGGCCGAGAACATCAAGAACAAGGCGCAGGCCTCCGGTCGCTTCCTCGCGGTGCAGAATTCGATGTCCTACGATGCGCCGCAAGTGACGGTGACGATCGACCGCGACCGCGCCGCGGCACTCAACCTGCCGATCGCCGATATCGGCCGGACGCTGACCCTCTTGGTCGGTGGCGCCGAGGTGGCGCAATTCGACCGCGAATCCAACAGCTACGACATCATCCCGCAGGTGCCGCAGAGCTTTCGCGACAATCCCGAAAAACTGGGGGAGTATTTCGTGCGCAGCGTCTCGGGTGAGATGGTGCCGCTCTCTGCGGTGGTGAAGATCTCGACCAACGCGTCGCCGGCGGCGATCGAGCAGTTCAACCAGTTGAATTCCGCAACGATTTCCGCCCTGCCGCTGCCTGGCGTCACCACCGGCGACGGTTTGAAAGCGATCGAGGATATCGCCAAGGAGAGCCTGCCCGACACTTTCTTCATCGACTATACCGGCCAGTCGCGGCAGGAGAAGCAACAGGGCTACACGATCATCATCGCCTTCGCGGCAGCCGTTCTCGTCATCTATCTGGTGCTGGCGGCGCAGTTCGAAAGTTTCCGCGATCCGTTGATCATCATGATGGCGGTGCCACTCTCGATCTTCGGCGCGATCGTGCCGCTTAATGTCGGGCTCGGCACCCTCAACATCTACACCCAGGTCGGCTTGATTACGCTGATCGGCCTGATCACCAAGCACGGCATCCTTCTGGTCGAGTTCGCCAACCAGCAGCGTGAAATGCACGGCATGCGGCGGGGCGATGCGATCATCGCGTCGGCCAAGGTGCGGCTGCGGCCGATCCTGATGACGACGGCGGCGATGGCGCTCGGAGTGGTGCCGCTGATCATCTCCAGCGGCGCTGGTGCCGCGGCACGCTATTCGATGGGCCTGGTGATCTTCACCGGCATCCTGGTCGGAACCATGTTCACGCTCTTCGTGGTGCCGATGTTCTACACGTTTATCGCCAGCAAGGACCTGCCGCATCACGCCGAAAAGCCGGACGCCAAGCTGATGCCGGTGATGCCGGATTAGATTGTACTAACATTGCACAATAAAGAAGGCCGGATTTCCGGCCTTTCTTGGGAGCTACGAAAAGCATCGCTCATTTGACGATGACGATGCTGGTGTTGGCCGGGCCGAAGACCTCGACGAGCTGATAGAAATCGGCGGCGTTGTCCGGATGCAGACGCACGCAGCCATGCGAGGCCGGCTGGCCGAGGCGCTTGATGGCGCTTGTCGCATGTACGGCGTAGCCGCCGCTGAAGAACACCGAATGCGGCATCGGGGCGTTGTCGTATTTCTTCGAATACCACATTTCATGCATGCGGGTCGGCTTGAACGAACCGGTCGGCGTGACGTGCGTCCTGTCGCCGGTCGAGACTTTCCAGGCGAATGTCGGCCGGCCGTCGACCAGGATTTCCATGGTCTGCTGCGATAGCGACACACGCGCGACGATCTTGTTGGCGGCGGCGTGGGCTGCGCTGTTGCCGGCACTGACAAGCAAGGCAGCACCGGTGATGACGGCGGCGGCGATGTTGATGAGCTTGGCGGAAATGGCGGTGTACATGATGTCTCCCCTATTCTGCCGGTCGGGGCCGGCTCAATTCGATGACCGGCTTATCGGGGCGTCATGTTTCGAGCCGATTTCGCTAGATGCTCGTTTGTGTTTCGATTCTGTTTCCCCCGGGTTAACAGAAAACGCCGTGCAAAGCGGCTTACAGCTGTTGGACGTCGTCATGACAGCGGCGGCGTGTTTGCCTAAGCGGATCAGCCAAACCGCGGCACGAATACGCGATTGTCTTTCGTTTGAGAGGAATTCCACCTGACTCCGAAACCGAGCTGCAACAAAGCGCGGCCTCGGCGGCATGATCCGGATACAGCGAACGGGCAAAGTTGACGTAACGAAAACAGCGGGCAACGAACGATCGGAAGCCAACACTGTTTTCGCTACGGTCTGGATTGTCTGGACAGTTTCCAGCCTGCGCGTCGACCGGCTCAAGCCCCGGGCGGCTTAGAGCCGTTGAGGATGCGCGGCGCCTCCGGCAACTTGCAGCCGAGAGGACCGAAGGCCCGCGCCGCAACGGGGGGCTCCGCTGGCGGCGCGGGCGGTTAGGGGGTTCCCCTGAAGCGCCCGTAAATCCCAATTTTGAGGAAAGAACAGGATGAAAACGAAATTCGCCGCTTCCGTGCTTTCTGCCCTGCTCTACGTGCAGGGCCTGCTCGGCATTGCCGGCCTCGCAACCGTGCTGCTGAAGGAACGTGCGCATGCCGGCGAGGTCAGCACGAACAGTGACATGCCGTCAGGCCCGTCGCTTCTCGTGGCGCGCTGAGGAAAGAGCATCGGACCCAAAAGCGGGAACCGGTTTTAGGAAAATCCGATACTCAAAAAAGGGGTGGCTGTCCTGCATTCAATCGGCGAATTGCGTTGGCGGATCGAACCGGTAACCCGCACCCCGTATGGTGGTGATGGTTTCGGTGTCGAGCTTGCGGCGCAGCCGCACGATGCGCGAATCGATCGACCGGTCGAAGGCTTCGGCATTTTCGGCGGGCGCGGCGGCGATGATGTCGTCACGCGTCAGCACCTTGCGCGGGCTGGCCAGGAACAGCCTGAGCAGCGCCACCTGCCCGGCGGACAGCTGTTCTTCCGTGCCCGAGCGGTGCATGACGATGGCCGACCGGAGATCGACGGTCGCGTTCTCCAGCACGATCAATTCCCCGGCGTTCCTGCCGCGCCGAGCCAGCAGGCCGCCAACGCGGGCGGCAAGCTCCCTGACATTGAGCGGGCTTTCGACGACGTCGGCGGCGCCGAGCTCGAGCGCCAGCACCTTGTCGACCAGATCGGCCGGGCGGCAGATCAGGATGAAATCCGGTCCACCTTCGCCGCCATGTCGCCTGAGCAGGTCGCGCCCCTCCGCCTGGCTGACGCTGTCGCCGACAACCACGACATCGATACCCTTTTCAGAAAGCAGCGATTCGGCTTCCCACGGCTGTCGCGCGGCGCGGACGTCATGACCGCGTCGCTTGAGATGATCGGCGAGATCGGTCGCAATTACTTCAGCGACGGAAACAAGCGCGATGACGGATCGTGCAGCCATGTTTTTCTACCCCGCATACGGCAACCCAAGAAGAGTGCTGGACATCATGTTTATACCCAATCTACTTTCCGCTGAAAGCGGGAGCGAACGCATCGTGCGGGCACGAATTGTCATTGTCGAGGACGAGCCCGACCTGAGGGACGCGGTCGCCGAGTATCTCGGCGCCAGCGGCTATGATGTGGCCACGGCCGAAAGTGCGGTGGCGGCGCGCGACCTGTTGGAAGCCCAGTCCTTCCATCTGGCCATTCTCGACATCGCCATGCCGGGCGAGGACGGCCTGTCGCTCGGCCGCTGGATGCGGTCGAAAATGCCGATCGGCATCATCTATGCGACGGCCGCCGGTACCGCGCTCGACCGCATCGTCGGACTGGAGCTCGGCGCTGACGACTACATCGTCAAGCCTTACGAGTTGCGCGAAGTGCTGGCCAGGGTGCGCAGCGTGCTGCGCCGCGTTCCGGAGCCGACCGAACCACAAAAAGCCAAGGCTGAAACATCCGGTGGCCGCCGGTCCGTGAGCTTCGGCGCCTTTCACGCCGACCTCGACGGCAGGCTCGTCACCGGCGCCAACGGTGCGGTCATCGACATGGCCAAGAGCGAGTTCGACGTGCTGGAGGTGTTCCTTACCCGCGCCAACCGGCTGTTGACGCGGGCGGCGATCTCCGAGGCGATCGGTTTCGTCGAGGACGCGGAATCGTCCCGCGCCGTCGACATCCGCATCATGCGGCTGAGAAAGAAGATCGAGGCGGATCCGGCCAATCCGAAATTCCTGCGCACGGTGCGCGGCGAAGGCTATATCTTCTCGCTGCCAGCCGGCGAAAATAACTGAGGCCTGGCGGCTTGAGCAAGCCACGGCCAGGAAATGACCATGACGGCTGAAACAGCACGCGCGGACTCGCAGGGCGCCAGGCAGGGCGCGGCGATGGCGGCCGTGCATGTGGTTCGCCGGCTGCGCGAAGCCGGCGACTGGCAGCGCGAGATGGAGGGTATCCTCCAAACGCTTTGCGAAGCCATGGATTGTCACCGCGGCATCCTGTTTCGCCTGCGCGAACTGCCCGGCCAGGGCTTCGCCCAGTCGGTCGCCGCTTATTGGATCGCCCCCCGGTTTGGCGGCGAGCTGGCGTCACCGACCGTCATCATGCAGTCGGTCGTCGATTCGGACCCATTGCTGGAACAGCTGGCGGAGGACGAGCGCCAAGGCAAGATATTCGCCGGGCACACACGCGATCTCGAAGGCTTTCTGCGGACCGATTTCGAAAAGCAGAACATCAAGTCGTTCCTGTCGGTGTCGGTCTTTTCGCACGGCAATTTGTGGGGCACGCTGGCGGTCAACGACTGCGTCAACGAACGCGAATGGACCGACCAGGAAGAGGCGGCGCTGCACATGGTGGCACTCGCCATTGGCGACGCCATCGAACGGTCGCCCTCCGACGCGCATGCCAGTGACGTCATTCGCCGCACCATGCTACAGGCCTCGCTCGACGCCATCATCGTCATCGACGAGACCGGCTCGATCATCGAATTCAATCCGGCCGCCGAGAAGATGTTCGGCTATCGACGCAGCGATATCCTCGGCAAGGACCTGCTCGACACGGTCGTGCCGGAATATTACCGCAAAGGCTATGCGTCGGGCGCCGAATACATGTCGGGCCGCGGCGCGCCGATGGTCGGCCAGCGGCTCGAAACGGTCACCCAGAATGCCGCCGGCGAGGTTTTTCCGATCGAGCTGACGGCGACCGAGATGCGGGTCGCCGATCGCCATCTGATCTTCGGCTCCATCCGCGACCTGCGCGACAGATTGCGCGCTGAGGAGGAAATCAACCGTCAGCGCGAAAAACTGCACCAGAACGAGAAGATGGCGGCGATGGGCTCGCTGCTTGCGGGCGTTTCGCACGAGCTCAACAACCCGCTGGCCGTGGTCGTCGCCCAGTCGACGCTGCTGCATGAATTCGCCGCCGATCCGCAGACCAAAGTACGCGCCGAAAAGGTGCGCGCCGCTGCCGAGCGCTGCGGCCGTATCGTCAAAAGCTTCCTGTCGATGGTCCGCCTGCACCCGACGGCGCAGGCCGAGACCGACCTCAACCAGGTGATCCGCGCGGCACTCGAAGTGACCGCCTATGGCGCGCGATCAAGCGGCATCATCATCGACACCGATTTCGCCGGCGGCCCGCTGCTGGCCATGGCCGATGCCGACCACGTGACGCAGGTAGCCGCCAACTTCCTCATCAACAGCCAGCATGCCTTGGCCGGCATTGCCGGCGACCGGCGGATCAAGGTCCGGACGTTTCGCAGCGACCGCGGCAATCCCGGATTCTCGGTCGAGGACAACGGGCCAGGCGTGCCGGAAGCGATACGCTCACGCATATTCGAATCCTATTTCACCACCAAGCCAGTCGGCGTCGGTACCGGTATCGGCCTGTCGATTTCCAAATCGATCATCGAGCGGCACAATGGCAATATCTGGTTCGAGGAGGTTTCGCCGAGAGGCGTGCGTTTTGTCGTGCAGTTGCCGGCGATCGCTGCCGGCGCGATCGCCGCCGGCGACAGTCCGTCGCGGTCGAGCGGCTTGCGTCACGCGCTGATCATAGACGATGAGCCGGATGTCGCGGCGTCGCTGTCCGACATTCTGGAGTTGATGGGCATCAAGTCGCGGATCGTGCCGGCCTGGGTCTCGGCCGCCGCGACCCTGAGCGGCCACATGCCGCCGGACATCGTGTTTTCCGATTTGCGCATGCCCGGCACCAGCGGCATAGCCGCCTATCGCGAGCTGCTTGCCGAAATGCCGGATCTGGCGCGGCGTTTCGTGCTTGTCACCGGCGATCTGATCGGCGCAAAAGGCGAAATCGAGGCGCTGCCGGCGCCGCAGCGGCCGCCAATCCTCGAAAAGCCGTTCAGCACGCTGGATGTGCGCGGCGTGCTCTCGGCCATTGCCGAGCAGGTCGCTTTGGGCGGCTAGACTCCCAGAGAGACAAAAAAAGGAAAGAAAAAAGGCTCCCAGCCGACATTGCGGCGGGAGCCTGACTGGAGTGCTGGAGGGCGCTCGCGAAAAGATCAAAAAACGTTCGGCGTATCGGCCAGCGGGGCGGCGTTGGCGATCATGCGGACGGGCCGTGCCTTGCCCGACTGGGCAGCGATGGCGCGCAGGCAGTCCAGGCTCTCGGCGCCCCAGGCCTGACCCTTGCAGGCAAAATCGATGTCCGGGATCGGCAGGCGCGCCGTCTTGGTCGTGGTCGTCGCGCCGTCGACGAGGTTGACCGGCGGGTTCAGCGAGGCGAAGGCCGGACCGACGGTCGGCGTGAACGCCATGCCGGCAAACGCGGCAGCGGCCAATAGCAGGAACATCGCCATCGGGTGATCGCTGGCGCGCTGGCGCAGCGCCAGCTTCGGGCGCCGGTCGTTGCGCTGCGGACCCTGCAGGCGATGGTCGTTGTCGGTGATCTGGGTTTTCGTAGGCATCGTCGTTTCCTTCGGTGTTCTTCTTTTCCCTGTTGAAACGAACTTAACCGCACCTTGTAACGGGCCAACGATGATGGATTAACGATTGTGTAACCGGCATGAAACCAGGCCCGCGGCCATTCCGGGGGCAAACCGATGATGCGTAGCTGGCCGCACCGGTGACATTCAGCGCTCGTTTTCCGCTATCCACGGCACCGGATCCACGTCGACTTTTCCGGTCCACGGAGGGCTGGGCGCTCAACAAGCGTAAGGGGATTAACGCCCGGAATTCCCGGGATTTTCCCGGCTTCGATCGTTCGAGCTCGGCTCTCAATTACCGATCGGTTTCGCGTCGAGAATTCGCCCTATTCTCGCAAGCTATTGCATTTCAACAGAAAATATGCTTGTATTGAACGGCCATTCAATAAATAAGAGCCTTTTATGAACCCGCATCTGCGTGACGTGGCAATCCCCAACGATTGGGATCGGCGGGGCCTGCCGGGCTGGAGCTATCATTCCGACGCCTTGCTCGAACTCGAGAAAGAGCACGTCTTCCGCAATCACTGGCAGATCGCCGGCCATGTCTGCGACCTGCCGAACGCCGGCGACTATCTGACGATGGATGTGGTCGGCGAGCGGGCGCTGATCGTGCGCGGCAAGGATGGCGTGGTGCGCGCCTTCAACAATATGTGCCGCCACCGCGGCAGTCGCGTCGTTGCCGATAGCCAAGGCACTTGCAAGAATGCGCTGGTCTGCCCCTTTCATGGCTGGGTCTACAATCTCGACGGCACGTTGCGCGGCGCTGCCCGCCCGCGGTCCTTCCCCGACCTCGACAAGACCGAATTCGGCCTGATGCCGCTCGAGCTCGAAATCTGGATGGGCTTCATCTTCATCCGCTTCCGCAAGGGTGGCCCGCAGCCATCCGTTGCCGAGCTGTTGAAGCCGATCGAAGCCGAGATTGCCCATTACGGCGTCGCCGAGATGGTGTCGTCCTGGGGCATCTGGACCCAAAAGACGCCGGTCAACTGGAAGTCGGTGCGCGACGTCGACAATGAAGGCTACCACGTCGCCATGGCGCATCCGGCGCTGCAGGATCTTTATGGCGCGACCTACTTCGACGAGCCGTTCGTCAACGGCGTGTCGCGCTCGTTCGCCACTTACAACCCGCATGCCGGACGGCGCTGGAGCGTCGCGCAATACATCAAGCTCGCACCCGAGGCGAAGCAACTGCCGGAGCACCTGCGCAAGGCCTGGATCTATTACGGCATCTTCCCGAACAACGCGCTGTCGATCATGCCGGAGTCGGTGCAGTTCTATCAGGAGTTCCCGCTGTCGACGGGTGAGACGCTGCTGCGCGGCGCCATCTACCGCTATCGCGACGAGAGCAGGGAGCAGGCGGCTGCCCGCTACCTATCCTACCGCATCGACCGCGACACGCTGGCCGAAGATGTACAGCTTTCGATATGGTCCAACGAATCCATGCTGTCAGAAGCCTTCGGAGGTTTTTACCTCTCCGATCTCGAATATGGCGTGCGCACCCACCACGACCATTTGCGCAAGCAAATTCCCGTGCTCGGATTGGAGACCGCGCCCGAGGAGAAGGATATGTGGGCGCTCAACGAGGCGCTCAGATCACGCTCCTGACGCATGCCACCTAAAACGTTAGCCCTGGTCCTCAAGCCCAGATGGCGACGGGAATGCCGAAACGATCGGCGAGCGGCGGATCCGGAAACGGCATTGCCTCGCCTCTGGCGATGCGGCCGGCAATCAGCATCATCGCCGCGGCATCGAGGAAATCGTCGGTGGCCGCGCCGCGCGGCGGCCTCTGGTCGAGAAAATGCTGGCCATAACCATGCCGGGCAAGCAGCGCCTTGCGTTCGGCCATGCCGGCCGGATTGATGTTGCCCTTGATCTTCTTCGGCAGACGCATCGCCCGGTCGCCGTTCAGTCTGCAGAAGGCAACTTCCGGATGCGATTCGAAGACGCGGCTGCGCAGTTCGGGCCGCGCGATCAGCAGCGAATCGATCTCACGGATCTTGGCAAAGATGCCGAAGGCCTGGCTCGAGACACCGCGCGGCGGATCTGAGGTCGTCTTGGCCACGTCACTTGCCCTGCGATGTGCCGCGTACCAGGCTTCGACCGTGGTGAAGGCTTCGATCTCCGCATAGAGCGCGGCGCGGGAGGGGATGGCAAAGACACTGGATTGCCGGGCGCCAAGAAATGGCCGCACCAGCGCCTCCGGACCGCGACCGCCTCTTTGCGAGAAATCGGGCAGGCCGATCGGCATATCGACCGCTACGATTGCATTGACGGGTAGCTGGTCGAGCAACGCCGCGAAGCTTGGGAAAACGGCTGTCGACGGTGCGGCACCGGAATCGCGGCGGACGGCTATCCAGCCGGTCTTGCAACCGTCGACGCCGACAAGCACAACATCCCTAGGCGCAACATCCTCGGGCACAACATCCTGGGGCACGGCGTCTTCGGCCTGCGTCACGCCCGGCGATCCCGTCCCGGATGCAGGAGATGGCGAAGCTGCACCATCGCCATCGGGTGCGACAGGCTCTGGGCATCGGTCTCGAGCTGCAATTCGTCGCCGCCGCGCTTGGCGGTGCGCGCCAGGATCTCGTAGACCGCTGCCGTGGTCGATTGCAGCGCCTTGGCGGCCGTTTGGCCGGACAGGATGCGCGCCAGGTAGACGGCCGCCGTCAGGTCGCCGAGCCCATTCGGAGGCTTGTCGATTAGCCGGTGTTCGGCAAGCAGCGCCTCTCTGCCGTTGAGCAGCAAATTGCCGATGCCGCCGGCCATCATCGCCGGTGCCGAAGTGACCAGCATGGCCGGTGGGCCGGCTTGCAGGGCAGCAGCCATTGCCGATTTCAGGTCGGGCAGCGGCGCTCCGGCCATCCATTCCAGCTCGTAGCGGTTGGGCGTGGCGATATCGGCGATCGGCATCAGCCGGTCGCGCATGGCGATTGCGGTCGGCTCAGGTACGTAGAGGCCGCCCGAATCGCCCATCACCGGGTCGCAGATATAGAGGGCGTCCGGCGTCTTCGCCTTGACGGCGCCGACCAGCGAAGCGACGGCTTCGGCCTGGCCAGCCTCGCCGAGATAGCCGGACAGCACGGCGCCGACCTCGCCCAGCCACGGCGCGCGCTCGAGGTCGGTCATCAGCGCCTTGAACTGGTCCAGCGGCGGCACGATGCGGGTGGCCCGGCCGTGCCCCGGATGCCAGGGCAGAATGACGGTCGGCACCGCCCAAACCGGAAACCCCAGCGTCTCCAGCGCAAACACGGCGGCACGGTTGCCGACCGAGCCACGTGCGACATGGCTGGAGACGACGATGACCGCGCGCGGCGCGTCGGCTTTTTCGGCGCTCATTGATCTTTGTCCTAACCGCCCCTGGTGATGAAAAGCGCGAGCCAGATCAACAGGCCGATGGCAATAAGCAAGCCTGCCGCCCGACCAATACGGGTGCCCCAATATTCGATCGGGTCCGATCGGTCGGCATCGGCCGCTGTGACGTGGTCGCGCGCGCCTCTGGCGGTTCGTGCGAGGAACGAGGTGCCGCCCGGGTCGGTCTCGCGCGCCACCCGTTCGATGATGCGGCGCGATTCCGCGTCGCTGTCGTGGCGTTTCGCCATGGTGATATCCCGTTTCATGCCGAGCTTAACCCGTTCGCCTCGTCTGTCACAGGGCCTGACGGCGAATGGTAGAAACCAGTAACGCTTCTCGGCCGAAGTCATTTTCTTGCGCAAGGATTGTGCTAATGCTTCGCGTGCCAATGCTATCGAGGGGACCTTATCATGCTTGTCCAGCGCCTTGCTTTACCGCCAATCTTCCGTAATTTAGCTGCGTTCCTGGTGATGGCCGTCATGCTGCCGCTGCTTGCCGGCTGCGGCTACAACACCATCCCGACGGCTGAGGAAAACGCCAAGGCCGCATGGAGCGAGGTGTTGAATCAATACCAGCGCCGCGCCGATCTCATCCCCAATCTGGTCAACACGGTCAAGGGCTATGCCGCGCACGAGAAGGACACGCTCGATGCCGTGGTCGAAGCGCGCGCCAAGGCGACGCAGGTGACCGTGACGCCGGAAACGCTGAACAATCCGGAAGCCTTCAAGAAATTCCAGGACAGCCAGGCCGGCCTGACCAGCGCGCTGTCGCGCCTGCTGGCGGTGGTGGAGAACTATCCCGATCTCAAGGCCAACCAGAACTTTCTGGCGCTGCAAGCACAACTCGAAGGCACCGAGAACCGCATCACGGTCGCCCGCCGCGACTATATCCGGGCGGTGAGAGAGTACAATCTGACGCTGAGGACCTTCCCGTCGGTGATCTGGGCGACCTTGTGGTTCCGCGGCAACCAGCCGTTTGCGAATTTCACCATCGAGGAGGACAAGATGCAGCCGCCGAAGGTCGATTTCGGCACGCAGCAGGGCGGGTGAACGGCGCTTAGCGGGTCTGTTCCCGTTGGCCTTGTACTCCGTCCCACCCCCCTCTGTCCTGCCGGCCATCTCCCCACAGAGGGGGGTGGGAAGAAATGCCGGCCGGATTTTTTTTGGCTTCGTTCTAAGCTTTCTCCTCCTCCCTCTCACCGTTCTCGCGGCCGAATTGCCGGCGCTGACCGGACGGGTCGTCGACAATGCCGGCATCATCGATGCCGCGACCAAGGCGGCGCTGACGCAGAAGCTTGCCGATTTCGAGACCAAGGGTTCGGACCAGATCGTCGTTGCGACCATTCCCAGCCTCGACGGCGAGGAGATCGAGCCTTACGCCAACCGGTTGTTTCGCGCCTGGAAACTCGGCCAGGCGAAGGAGAACAACGGCGTGCTTTTGCTGGTGGCGCCGAACGACCGCAAGATGCGCATCGAGGTCGGCTATGGGCTTGAAGGCACGCTGACTGACCTGCACACCAAGTTGATCATCGAAAATGACATGGTGCCGGCCTTCCGTGCCGGCGATTTCTCCGGCGGCATCAGCAAGGCCCTCGACGACATGATCATGGTGCTGGAAGGCAATCCCGAAGAGCTGGAAGCGCGCGGCGAACGCAACCAGCAGCCGCCGTTCAACAGCGACGATCTGTTCTTCACCATCTTCATAGCCATCTGGGCAATCATCTTTTTCGGCGGCCTCGCAGCCTCCATCCTGCCGCCGATCTTCGGCCAGAAGATCGGTCCCGGCCGCTATCGCTGGCTGGGCATGACCTTCGAGCCGAGCCGGCGGTCGTCCGGCGGTTGGTCGGGAGGTTCCGGCGGGGGATGGTCGTCGGGTTCAAGCGGTGGCGGGTTTTCCGGCGGCGGCGGTTCGTCCGGCGGCGGCGGCTCCTCGGGAAGCTGGTGACGAGATGACAAGACACGCCGTCAGCCCGGTGGAATCCGGCCGTTTCATCAAAATGACCGGCACCGCGCTGTTGGCCATAGCGGTGCTGCTGTTCGGCTTCGCGGCCTTCGCCGCCGAATTGCCGGCGCTGACCGGACGGGTCGTCGACAATGCCGGCATCATCGATGCCGCGACCGAGGTGGCGCTGACGCAGAAGCTTGCCGATTTCGAGACCAAGGGGTCCGACCAGATCGTCGTCGCGACCATTCCCAGCCTCGACGGCGAGGAGATCGAGCCTTACGCCAACCGGTTGTTTCGCGCCTGGAAACTCGGCCAGGCGAAGGAGAACAACGGCGTCCTGCTTCTGGTGGCGCCGAACGACCGCAAGATGCGCATCGAGGTCGGCTATGGGCTTGAAGGCACGCTGACCGACCTGCACACCAAGTTGATCATCGAAAACGACATGGTGCCGGCCTTCCGTGCCGGCGATTTCTCAGGCGGCATCAGCAAGGCCGTCGACGACATGATCATGGTGCTGGAAGGCAACCCCGAAGAGCTGGAGGCGCGCGGCAAGCGCAATCCGGCGAATGACAATCCTGTCGATCCCATCTTCATGCTGTTCATCATCCTGTGGGCGACGATGTTCTTCGGCGGCTTGGCAATGGCGTTCCTGCCGCCGATCTTCGGCACGAAACTGTCGCCGGGCGTGTACAAGTGGCTGGGCATGACGTTCCGCTACGGCCGCGGGCCAGGTTCGTCACCCTCCGGTGGCGGTGCCTGGACGTCGGGGACCTCGTCCGGCAGTGGCTGGTCGTCGGGAAGTTCAGGCAGTGGTTGGTCGTCAGGAAGTTCCGGCGGCGGGTTTTCCGGCGGCGGCGGTTCGTCCGGCGGCGGCGGTTCTTCAGGAAGCTGGTGAGACATCAATCATGGCAACACGACCGATCAGCCCCGAGGATCATGAGCGCATCGCCGATGCGATCCGCGCTGCCGAATCAAAGACCGACGGCGAGATCTACTGCGTCGTGGCGCATGCAAGCGACGGCTATTTTTTCCCGGCCGCCTTCATGGCGATGCTCGGCATGCTCGTCGTCAGCCTCGCCGTCGGTTACGGGCTGGAAGCCTGGTGGCTGTCGATCCGCTTGCCGCATTTCGTCATAGCCGAGCTTCTGGCGCTTGCCAGTGTGCTCATCCTGTTGTGGGCATTGCCCGCATTGCGCATCCATTTGGTGCCGAGGCGGCTGCGCTACCAGGCCGCCCACGCCAATGCGATGAAGCAGTTCCTCGCCCGCAACGTCCACCGCACCACGGCGCGCACCGGCGTGCTGGTGTTCGTCTCGATCGCCGAGCGCTATGCTGAAGTGGTCGCCGACAGCGGCATCGATTCTCGTGTCGGCCAGCATGTCTGGGACGGTGTCGTCCGCGACCTTACGGCGCATGCCGGCGACGATCGGCTTGCCGACGGCTTCGTCAGGGCGGTCGAAGCGGTCGGTGCGGTACTGGCCGAGCATTTTCCGGTGTCGACCGGCGACAGCAACGAACTGGACGACCATCTGGTCGAGATTTGATCTCGCTAAAGGCGGTTTTGCAGCGTCTCAAGGACGCACCGTTCGGCTGTGCGAAAGCATCGCAGTGGCTGACCGGACTCTTGCAATCGGGCGCCGCGGGTTTATGGTTAACCAATCATGAATACGCTGAGCATCGACATCAGGAAAGCCGAGCCGCGCGATGCAGCCGCCATTGCCGACGTGCATCTCGAGGCCTGGCGCGGCGCCTATTCGGGCATCATCCCACACCGCACTCTGACATCGATGATCAACCGCCGCGGTGCCGACTGGTGGGCGAATGCCATTCGCCGCGCCGCCACCGTCCTGGTCGTCGAAATCGGCGGCAAAATTGCCGGCTACGCGACGATCGGCAAGAACCGTGCCCGCGAACTCAGGCAGCAGGGCGAGATCTACGAGCTTTACCTGCGGCCGGAATATCAAGGCATCGGGCTCGGCAGCCGGCTGTTCTCGGCGGCACGGGCACGGCTGGCCGACCATGGCTTGAAGGGCATGGTCGTGTGGGCGCTGGAAGACAATCAGAACGCACTTGCCTTCTATGCCGGCGCCGGCGGTCGCGATGTGGCCGAGGGCGTCGAGATATTCGAGCAGAAGGCGCTGAAGAAGGTCGCTTTCGTCTGGGAATGACGGCCAGCGCATGATCCGACCGGTTTCGGTTCGGACGATCCCCCAGTACCATTCGCCGCATTGCACCATTCGCCGTCGCCCGCTATCGATCTTCAATCGAGAGAGGGATAAAGCGATGCGTATTGAAGCGATTGCCAGCGGAAAGAACCCGCCCGAGGACGTCAACGTCATTATCGAGGTGCCGATCGGCGGTGAGCCGATCAAGTACGAGATGGACAAGGAAGCCGGCACGCTGTTCGTCGACCGCTTCCTGCACACGTCGATGCGCTATCCCGGCAATTACGGTTTCGTACCGCACACGCTGTCGGGCGACGGCGACCCGATCGACGTGCTGGTCTGCAACACACGCGCGCTGGTGCCGGGCTGCGTCATCAATGTGCGGCCGATCGGCGTGCTGGTGATGGAGGACAATGCCGGCCAGGACGAGAAGGTCATCGCGGTTCCTTCGCCCAAGCTGACCTTGCGCTATGAGGACGTTCACGAATACACGCAGCTGCCTGATATCACCCGCCAGCAGGTGCAGCATTTTTTCGAGCACTACAAGGATCTCGAACCCGGCAAATGGGTCAAGATCGAGGGCTGGTACGATGCCGCCTATGCCAAGAAGATGATCGTCGAGGCAATCGAGCGGGCCAAGCGCAAGTAATTGACGGGCGCAAATAGTCAGTTATCGACGCGGCCGAAATCGGGCGTGTTGCCGATCACCACACGCTTGTCCTTGCCGCAGGCGAAGGTGCGTGCCTTCTCGTCGGCAAGCTTGCGCGCCTGATCGTTGGCGGCGGGATTACCGGTGGCGAGCACAAGAGCGATCGTGCAGCCTTCGTGGGCGCCAGGCTGGGCAACCTTGGCGACGATCAGCACTTCCGTCGACTTGTTCTCGCCCTCGCTATCGCTGATCGAGCGACGATGGATGACTGCGAAAGGAACGGCCATATCGCCCTTGGTTTCGATACGCCACTCGACTTTGGGTCCAGCCGAGTTGAGGCCGGAAAAGCTTTCCCAGACCGTGGTCATGTCGCCAGGTGGAAACCCGTAGAACAGAGATTCCCGCGCGTCGTCGTAGGAAACCATCACCGGGTAGCCGCCATAGCCCGAACAAGCGAGGTCGGCCCAGTCGCCGTCGCCTTCCTCCGCCTGGGCATAAGTCACGCAGTCCTTCTCCCAGACGAGATCGGTATAGACGCTGGATATGTCGCCAGCCGGGGCCGCCTGGCAGAAACCGGCGAGGACAAGCAGGATCAAAAGAGCGCGCATGGCGGACAACTCCGTTCGGGCTGCCGCAGCGTACCGTCAAATTCAGCGGTAGCCTAGACGAAGTCAGGCTGCTCACAGTGGTCTGGTAAACGGAACGCTATCTCTTCAAGCTTGCCTCGATCAGAAGATCGGCGTTGCGGGCCACCGACTGCGCCGGTCCGCCGGCACCGAACAGCTGGCCGCTGATATAGGCGCCCTCGATCAGGAGCAGCAGCCCGTCACCCAGCGTGTCGGCGTCGCCGGCGCCCATCGCCGCCGCCATGGCACGCAGGCGCCGGCGCAATTCCTGCTTGTTGGCCTCGCTCACGACGCGGGCCGGATGGCCGTGTTCGGGATATTCGACCGCGGCATTGGTCATGCCGCAGCCGCGATAGTCGGGCCTTTGCGTGCGCTTGCCGACACGCGTCAGGAAGGCGACGATCTGCGCGCGCGGATCGCCGGGATGGGCATTCACCGCCTCGTCGAAGCGCTCCCAGAATTCGAGGTCATAGTGCCGAAGATAGGATGCGGCCAACTCATCCTTGGACGGAAAGCTGCGGTAGAGGCTTGGCTTGGTGACGCCGGCACGCCGTACGATCTCGTCGACGCCGATCGCCCTGATGCCTTGCCGGTAGAACAGGTCGCGCGCCACCTGGAGAATCCGTTCGGCGGCGCGAGGCAGCGGTGCGCCATTCTCCTTGATCGTTGGTTCAATGCTTTTCATGTCTGGTTTGCCGATTGCCTGGTTGACAATGTTACCGGTCGGTACGTATGTTCCGCACACCTGAAACGTACCGGTCAGTAACATGATAGCTCAATCCCGCCCGTTTGGCCAGCGCTACGCTTTCGTCGTGGTCGCCGTCATCTTTCTCTGCCTGCTGATCGCCGCGGGCCTGCGTTCGGCACCGGCAGTCATGATGCTGCCGTTGGAGAATAGTTTCGGCTGGCGGCGCGACGTCGTCTCGCTGGCCGCGGCCACCGGCATCTTCCTCTATGGCCTGACCGGGCCGTTTGCCGCGGCGCTGATGGAGCGGATCGGGCTGCGCCGCACCTTGCTTGCCGCGCTCCTGTTGATGTCGGGATCGACTGCGCTCAGCCTACTAATGACCAAGCCGTGGCATCTGCTCCTCACCTGGGGCGTGTTTTCCGGCATCAGCTCGGGCGCCGTCGCCACCGTGCTCGGCGCGACCATCGTCAACCGCTGGTTCAAGACCAATCGCGGCCTGGTGATGGGACTGATGTCGGCGTCCAGCGCCACCGGGCTGCTGGTCTTCCTGCCGCTGCTCGCCTCGCTCGCCCAGTCGGGTGGCTGGAAGCCGGTCGCCATTGCCATTGCCGTGGCCACCGCCGCCTTGGTGCCGCTGGTTTACATGCTGGTGCCGGAGCGTCCGGCCGCGATTGGCATGGTGCGTTACGGTGCCGAGGCCGACGACGTGCCGCCGTCGCCGCCGGCCGCACAAGGCAATTTCCTCGCGCATACGCTGAGCACGTTGCGCCGCGCCGCCGGTACGCGTGTGTTCTGGTACCTGTTCGCCACCTTCTTCGTTTGCGGCTTCACCACCAACGGGTTGGTCGGCACGCACCTGATCGCCTTTTGCGGCGATATGGGCATCGGCGAAGTGCAGGCCGCAGGCCTGCTCTCTATGATGGGCATCTTCGATCTTATTGGCACGACGCTGTCGGGCTGGCTCACCGACCGTTTCGACCCGCGCAAGCTGCTCGGCATCTATTACGGTATTCGCGGCCTGTCGCTGATCTATCTGCCCTATTCCGGCTTCTCGGCGACCAGCCTGATCATCTTCGCAGTATTTTACGGACTGGACTGGATCGCCACGGTGCCGCCGACGTTGCGGCTTTCCAACGAGGCGTTCGGCGACCGCAGCGGGCCGATCGTCTTCGGCTGGATCGTCGCCGGCCATCAAGTCGGCGCAGCGACAGCGGCCTTTTTCGGTGGCACTATGCGTGAGTTGCAGGGCAATTACGAGCTTGCCTTCCTGATCGCCGGCATGACGGCAATAGCCGCCGCCTGCATCTCGCTGCTGATCAACACCAGCCGCCCGGCGTTCGATCCTGAACCGCAGGCGGCATAGCTTCTCGTTGCAGGAGAGATGCCGTCGGCCAAATTGCCGATCTCCCCCCTTGAGGGGGAGATGGCCGCAAAGCGGCCAGAGGGGGTCGGTCCGACCGGGCTCGGCCCCATATCGCAGACGCAGGAGGTCGGCGCTCCATGCGAGACGACCCCCTCTGTTGCCTTCGGCGACATCTCCCCCTCAAGGAGGGAGATTCCCCAGCCTGTTGATGTCAGAAAACCTTCATCGTTTCGAAATGTGCCTGAAACATTGAAGCTGGAGCTTGGCGGCGACGTTCAACGCCATCCAGGAGACAGCCATGAACAAGATTTCAATGACGCGGCGCGCTTTCGTCACGTCGGCCAGCGCCGTTGGCCTGGTCGGCGCGTCGGGCCTTGCGCTTCCCTATTACTCGCGCGCCAATCAGCGCCCGGCCTTCACCCATGGCATCCAGTCCGGCGACGTCGACGCCACCAGCGGCATGGTCTGGACGCGCACGGACCGGCCGTCGCGCGTCATGTTCGAAGTGTCGTCGACGGAAAGCTTCGCCAATGCCGTCCGCCTGGCGCCGCTCGATACCTCGCCGGCCAGCGATTACACGGTGAAGCGCCTGCTCACCGATCTCGCCTCCGACCAGGACATCTTCTACCGCATGGTCGCGGCCGATCTTGCCGACATCAACGCCGTTTCCGAGCCGATCGTCGGCCGCTTCCGCACGGCACCTGCCTCGAAGCGCGACATCCGCTTTGCCTGGTCGGGCGACACCGCCGGCCAAGGCTGGGGCATCGACGAGACCGGCATGAAGACCTACGCCACGATCGCCAAGCACACGCCCGATTTCTTCCTGCATTCGGGCGATACGATCTATGCCGATGGTGCGATGAAGGACGAAGTCGATCTGCCCAATGGCGGCAAGTGGAAAAACACGGTGCTGATCGACGAAAAGCGCAAGGTTGCCGAGACGCTGGACGAATACCGGGCGCAGTGGAAATACAACATGATGGACAAGAACGTTCTTGCGCTCAGTGCCATCTGCCCGACTTTCTATCAGTGGGACGACCATGAGGTGCTGAACAACTGGTCGGACTCGAAGGACCTGACCGCCGACGACCGCTACACCGAAAAATCGATCCATGTGCTGGCGGCACGTGCTGCGCGCGCCTTCCACGAGATGACGACGATCCGCTACGAACCGTCGGAGCCGGGCCGCGTCTACCGCAAGATCGCCTATGGGCCGCTGCTCGATGTATTCTTCCTCGACATGCGTTCCTACCGCGGCCCCAACGGTCCCGACATGCAGGAGACGATGACGCCTGAATCGCGCATCCTCGGCGAACAGCAGATCAAGTGGTTGAAGCGTGAGCTGGCAAATTCCAACGCGACGTGGAAAATCATCGCCGCCGATATGCCGCTCGGCCTCGTGGTCTGGAATGACGGTACCAAGAAGGTCGGGGCCGAGGCAGTCAGCAATGGCGACAATGGCCCGGCCAAGGGGCGCGAGCTGGAAATTGCCGACCTTCTTCGCTATATAAAGAACGCGGGCATCAGCAATACCGTTTGGCTCACCGCAGACGTGCATTACACGGCCGCGCATTACTACAATCCGGACAAGGCGCAGTTCCAGGACTTCAATCCGTTCTGGGAATTCGTTTCGGGTCCGATCCATTCAGGCACGTTCGGACCGAATGGTTTCGACATGACCTTCGGCCCGGAGCTGAAGTTCATCAAGGCACCGACTGCCGAGCAGGGTCAGAACCTGCCGCCGTCGGCCGGCCTGCAGTTCTTCGGACTTGTCGATATCGATGGCGCTACAGAGCAGCTGACGGTGCGGCTGATGGATCGCGACGACAGCGAACTCTACAAGGTCACGCTCGATCCGGTGCGGTCGGCGTGAGCGACTGCACCATTATCCTCGGGCCAGCCCGAGGGTAGGACTTGTATCAATCGGGATAGCAGACGACGGGAATGTTGGGCCAGACGGCGCCGTCGCATCCGGCATTTTGCTGCCTTTGCTTGAAGGCGGCGCTGACTGGCCCGGTCACCACCGGGTCGACGCCATCGGGAGCATCGGCAAAAAGCTGCTCCGCCGACCGCTTGTCGGACGGCAGGGCAGTCCGCGTCTCCTTGGACGACGCGGCCGACTGCGCCGCGCCTGCCGCGAGGAGGACGGCGAGTGCACTACATGCCAAAATCGGCCGGAGTCTGCTGCCTGCGTCGATCATGAAATTCGAACTGCCCGGACCATGAAAGGTTCCGCCTTGGTTAATAATTCCACTTCACATCAAGACATTTAAGATTTGGTGACTTTATTTGGTGACTCGCCTCCTCTTTCGCAATTGCGAAAAACCCTGTATGAGCCGCCCAACCGAAAGAGGCAGCGCCTTTTGGCCTGCTGCCTGCAACGCTCCCGAGACCAAAACATGAAAATCCGCAATATCGCGATCATCGCGCACGTCGACCATGGAAAAACCACCCTCGTCGATCAGCTCCTGAAACAATCCGGCTCGTTCCGCGACAACCAGCGCGTCGCCGAGCGCGCCATGGATTCGAACGACCTCGAAAAGGAACGCGGCATCACCATCCTGGCCAAGGCGACCTCGGTCGACTGGAAGGACACCCGCATCAACATCGTCGATACGCCCGGCCACGCCGACTTCGGCGGCGAGGTCGAGCGCATCCTGTCGATGGTGGATTCGGCCATCGTGCTGGTCGACGCCGCCGAGGGGCCGATGCCGCAGACCAAGTTTGTCGTCGGCAAGGCGCTCAAGGTTGGACTGAAGCCGATCGTCGTCATCAACAAGATCGACCGGCCGGATGCCCGCCATGTCGAAGTGGTCAACGAGGTGTTCGACCTTTTTGCAGCACTTGACGCCACCGACGAGCAGCTCGACTTCCCTATCCTCTACGGTTCGGGCCGCGATGGCTGGGTCTCGGAAAACCCCGAAGGTCCGAAGGACCAGGCTCTGGCGCCGCTGTTCGACCTCGTCATCAAGCACGTGCCGGCGCCGACCGTTCATCCCGGCCCGTTCCGCATGATCGGCACCATTCTGGAAGCCAATCCGTTCCTTGGCCGCATCATCACCGGCCGTATCGAATCCGGCACGCTGAAATCCAACCAGGCGGTCAAGGTGCTGCACCATGACGGCACCCAGGTCGAAACCGGCCGCATCTCGAAGATCCTTGCTTTCCGCGGGCTCGAGCGCCAGCCGATCGACGAAGCGCAGGCAGGCGACATCGTCGCCATCGCCGGCTTGTCGAAAGGCACCGTCGCCGATACGTTCTGCGACCTGTCGGTGACGGAACCGCTACACGCGCAGCCGATCGATCCGCCGACGGTGACGATGTCGTTCCTGGTCAACGATTCACCGCTGGCCGGCACCGAAGGCGACAAGGTGACCAGCCGCGTCATCCGGGACCGCCTGCTGCGCGAGGCCGAAGGCAATGTCGCGCTGAAGATCGAGGAATCGCCGGACAAGGATTCGTTCTTCGTCTCCGGACGCGGCGAATTGCAGCTGGCCGTGCTGATCGAGACGATGCGCCGCGAAGGTTTTGAGATCGCCGTGTCGCGGCCGCGCGTCGTTATGCAGAAGGGCGAGAACGGCGAATTGCTGGAGCCGGTCGAGGAAGTCGTCATCGACGTTGACGAGGAGCATGCCGGCGTCGTCGTGCAAAAAATGTCGGAGCGCAAGGCCGAGATGGTCGAGCTGCGCCCTTCGGGCGGCAATCGCCAGCGCATCGTCTTCCACGCGCCGACGCGCGGCCTGATCGGCTACCAGTCGGAACTGCTGACCGACACGCGCGGCACCGCCGTGATGAACCGGCTGTTCCATGCCTATGAGCCTTACAAGGGTGAGCTGCCGGGCCGCACCAACGGCGTGCTGATCTCCAACGAACAGGGGGAATCGGTGGCCTATGCCATGTGGAACCTGGAAGACCGCGGCCCGATGGTCATCGACCCAGGCGTCAAGGTCTATCAGGGCATGATCATCGGTATCCATTCCAGGGACAACGACCTCGAAGTCAATGTGCTCAAGGGCAAGAAGCTGACCAATATCCGCGCCGCCGGCAAGGACGAGGCGGTAAAACTGACGCCGCCGATCCGCATGACGCTGGAACGCGCGCTGGCCTGGATCCAGGACGACGAGCTGGTCGAGGTGACGCCGAAGACCATCCGCCTGCGCAAGCTCTATCTCGACCCGAACGAGCGCAAGCGTTTCGAGAAGTCGGCGAAAGTGGTCGGCGCGGCGTAAGCCACTTTTCTCAGCCACTATGAGGGAGGGAGCACGTGCGTGCTTCCTCCCTTTATCCTACCCGCCGGCCGCCGCGATAATGCCGTCCCGGTCTGGATCGCTAGACAGGTCGATGCGGATCGCCGTTCCCGCCCGGGCCGGCCTGCGCAAGGCTTTGGCCCCATCCGGACCAACCACCAGCAATCGCTTCTCTTCCCAAACCTGAAGCCGCGATCGCGAGACACCGAGTTCGTTGGCGAGCAACCGGTCGAGCCGCAGCGCTGTCGGCATTTCGAGCTCGAGCTGGAGTTCGAGGGCGGCGGTGTTTTCCGGCCTGTCCCCGAGCACCTGCTTATGAACGGCGGCTTCAGGAAACTCCTCGACGCGCCCGATCCTGCTTCGCAGTGCGGCAATATCGAAAGCATGGCGCCGCGCCAGGACCGGGTCGTTGCGTTCGAGCGCCTGCAATATTGCCGGTTCGATATCGCGGCGACTGCATCGCTCCAGAATGCCGAAATTCCAGGAATTGTCGCAATCGATGCAGCGGTAGATCAACCAGGCATCAATGCGTTTGCCATTGGCATTGACCCGGAATTTGCCGCTGCAGCGATAGGCTTTCAGACCGCCGCAGCGATTGCAGTTGAGGTGAGGTCGCGGTGCGGTCTTGGGCGCGATCGTCCAGCGGATACGCAGTATCGAAGGCATGCCGAAAAGCCCTTCCCGTCGGGAAGTTCGTCAGATCGGCGATGTCGAGATGCCCCTGCGGGCACGGCGTGGCGAGAGACTGCGGCAGTTGGAAATCAGGTGTCGCGGGTTATGCGCGACAGCGGTTCAGCAGTGCCAAACCGGTCTCGAACCGCCACCCTGAAGAACAGATGATGTGAAAACAGGCACCGCGACTGCGACGCCCTGCTCTGTGTCGGGGAGTTGGCGAGACCGGCGGTTACGCAGGCAAAGTGAAGCTCGGAAAGGATTGCGAGACGACACTTCTAGCCGCGAGGTGCCTGGCCGACAAGCCTTCTTTCGGTGGACGCTACCGTCGCCGGAACAGTTGGGTTATGTTGAAGCGTCCAAAAACTTCTAACGAGATCCGCGTCATGCATTTCACGTCGCTTCTGATTTTTGCCGGCGCCCTGCTTGTTGCCGCCGGCTCGCCGGGCCCGTCGATTGCCGCACTTGTGGCGCGGGTCATCGCAAAAGGGTTTCGCGACGTGTTTCCGTTCCTGCTTGCCATGTGGATCGGCGAAGCGATCTGGCTATCACTGGCGGTGTTTGGCCTCGCCGTGGTGGCGCAGACGTTCCACTTCGCCTTTGTCGTCGTGAAATGGGTTGGCGTCGTCTATCTCGCCTGGCTTGCCTGGAAGATGTGGACCGCACCGGTCGAGGCAAAAGAAGGTTCGCTGCCGCGCGAAGATTCGCCCGTCAGACTGTTCTTTGCCGGCATGGCGGTAACGCTCGGCAACCCCAAGATCATGATGTTCTATCTGGCGCTGCTGCCGACCATCATCGATCTCGGTTCAGTCAGCGTGATCGGCTGGGTCGAGCTGACGGCGACCATGGCCGTGGTGCTGGTCGCCATCGATTTGACCTGGGTGCTCGCCGCATCGCAGGCGCGCAAGCTCTTGAGGAGCAAACGGGCGATGAAGATCGCCAACCGCGTCAGCGCCGGCACCATGGCCGGCGCTGCGGCGGCGATCGCGGCGCGGTCTTGAGCCGCCGCGTCAACCCATTTCGATTATCGGTGCGATCTCGACGCTGAAACCCGGGTCCGTCAGGATAGGACAATCCTTGGCTTTGCGGACGGCATCGTCGATGTCTTTCGCTTCGATGATGGTGTAACCGGCGGTCGGATTGCTGCCGCCATTGTTCTCGACCTTGCCGCCGGGCAGCAGGGTCTTCGACATGCCGACTGGATTGCCACCGTCGACCACGGCTGAGCCAAGCTTGCCGTACCAGCCGTTCCAGGCATCCATCGCTGCCTTCCGTTCGGCCTCCTCGGTCGGCATCTTGCCCGAGCCGTGATAGACGTAGAGAAATTTCGCCATGTTCTCCTCCTTTGATCGGCGGCATCGAACCGGCATGCGGTCATGCCGCATGCCGATCATCGGACCAAACCGGCAAACAAGCAACGAGAATGCGATGCAGCTAATATATACGACCGCGGTGCCCTATCGCGCCATCGCGTGATATTCATCGTTCGGCCGCATATCGATCGCCGATGCCAGCCGGTTCGACATGTTGAAGAACGCGGCAGTCGAGGCGATATCCCAGATGTCGCGGTCGGAAAAGCCCACTTGCCGCAGCGCCGCCCGGTCGGCTGCGACGATCTTTGCCGGCTGCTCGGTCAGCTTCACCGCGAATTCGAGCATGGCGCGCTGCCTGTCTGACAGCTCGGCGGCGCGAAAATTCATCACCATCATCTCGCCGAAGGCCGGGTCGCCGGAAAGCTGGCGCACGGCCGCGCCATGTGCAACCAGGCAATAATAGCAATGGTTGACCGATGAGACGACCACCGCGATCATCTCTCGCTCCAGCTTCGACAGGCCGGATTCACCCAGCATCAAATCATTGTACATGTCGGTGAAAGCGCGCAGCTTCTTCTCGTCGAAGGCGTAGGCGAGCAGCACATTGGGAACGAGGCCGAGCTTCTCCCGGCATTTGGCGAAATAGGCGTTGGTCGCTTCGCTCAGCTCCGCCGGTGCGAGGTCAAGCGCGGTGATTTTGTCTGTCATAGGGGATTTCTCCTCGTTTTCCGCCAGGCTGCCGGTGAATTCCGACATTTCGTCGCAAGCCGTCAAACCTTTGTCGCCAAATACCCGTCATCTGCTACGATAGTTGTAAAAACATGACGGGAGGGAATTAGCTCATGGCCGGCCTGAAATCCGCAAGCCAGTTGAAAAAGATGAGTCCGGCCAAGGGCAGCGAAAAGCCCGGCAGGCTTGCCGACTACTTGCTGGCCCGAGCTCCGGCCGAAGATGTCGCCGCCTACGACGTCATCGATCTCGAACGCGCTGCCGAACTCGCCGGCCGCGCTGTCGCCCGGCACAAGAAGGACGACTGCGTCGTTGCCATAGACGTCGATTCCGGTGTCGTCCGCCAAGGCCGGCCGATGACGGTGATCACCGTCGTCAACGACAACATGCCGTTCCTGTTCGATTCCGTCCTCGGTGAGATTACAGAGAGCGCCGGCGAGCCGCTGCTGGTTACCCACCCGGTCATCGTGGTCAGGCACGGCAAGAACGGCGTCGAGGAAATCCTCGGCGATGGCGGTTATGCCAAGGGCGAGCACAGCCATGACCGGCTGAGCATCATCCATGTCCATATCGGCCGCCTTTCGGCCGAGCAGGCCGAAGGCCTTTCCGCACGCCTGACGAAGCTGCTCGGTCAGGTGCGCGCCGCCGTCATCGACTGGAAGCCGATGCTTGCCCGCCTCGACCAGGCGATCTCGGAATTCCGCTACTCGCCGGTGCCGCTCGACAAGGCCCATGTCACCGAGGCGATCGCCTTCCTCGAATGGCTGCGCGACGACAATTTCACCTTTCTAGGCATGCGTGAATTCAAATACACCGGCGGCGAGAAGAGCGGCATGCTCGAGCGTGCCGAAAAGCCCGGCCTCGGCATCCTTTCCGATCCCGACGTGCTGGTGCTCAGGCGTGGCACCGAAGCGGTGAGCACGACGCCGGAAATCCGCGCCTTCCTGCATGGGCCGGAACCGCTGATCGTCACCAAGGCCAACGCCAAGTCATCGGTGCACCGCCGCATCTACCTCGACTACATCGGCGTCAAGACCTACACCGGCAAAGGCGTGCTTTCGGGCGAGCTGCGCATCGTCGGACTGTTCACCTCGACTGCTTATACGCGCTCGGTGATGAAAATCCCCTATCTGCGCTCGAAGGCCGAAACCGTCATTGCCAAATCCGGCTTCAATCCCGGCGACCACTCCGGCAAGGCATTGATCAACGTGCTGGAGAGCTATCCGCGCGACGAGTTGTTCCAGGTTCCGGTGCCGATCCTGCGCAAGCATGCCGAAGCCATACTGGGATTGATCGAGCGGCCGCGCGTCAGGGCATTGGTGCGTGTCGACCAGTTCGACCGCTTCGTCTCCGTGCTCGTCTTCGTGCCGCGCGACCGCTACGACAGCGTCGTGCGCGAGAAGATCGGCACCTATCTGAAGACCGTCTTCGAAGGCCGGCTGTCGGCCTATTATCCGGCCTTCCCGGAAGGCGGGCTGGCGCGCGTCCACTTCATCATCGGCCGCTCCGGCGGCAAGACGCCGAAGGTCGAGCAGGCGACGATCGAGGCGGCGATTCGCGACATCGTACGGACCTGGGACGATGCACTGCGCGAGACCGCGACCGAGACCGGGGCCGACGCGAAGCTAACGGCCATCGCCTCGCGCTTTTCGGAAAGTTATCGCGACAGTTTCCCGCCGGCCGTGGCGCTGGCCGATGCCGGGCGCATCGCCAGGCTCGATGCGTCAAATCCGATCGCCATCGACTATTACCGTCACGCCGACCAGAAGCCGCATCAGGCGGCGCTGAAAATCTATCACCATGGCAGCCCGGTGGCGCTGTCGCGGCGCGTGCCCGTGCTGGAAAACATCGGTTTCCGCGTCATCAGCGAGCGTACTTTCGAGGTCGGCGACAATCAATCCGGCATGGTCTTCATCCACGACATGGAACTTGAGAACAGCTACGGCAGGCCGATCGACCTCGGCAATGGCGGCGCGCTGTTCGAGGACGCGTTCCTTTCGGTCTGGCGCGGCAATGTCGACAATGACGGCTATAACGGCCTCGCCCAGACCGCAGGCCTGTGGTCGGGCGAGATCACCGTCCTGCGCGCCTATGGCCGCTATCTGCAGCAGGCCGGTATCCCGCAGAGCCAGGACTTCATCGCCGCCGCACTCAACCGCTATCCCGAGATCGCCCGCGGACTGCATGCGCTGTTCGTCGCCCGCCTCGGCCCGACGGATGAGACGGAAGGCGTCGTTCAGGCCAAACATCTGAAGGCCAAGATCACGGATGCGCTGGAAGACGTTCCCAACATCGACGACGACACCATCATCCGACGTTATCTGAACCTGATCGAAGCCTCGCTGCGCACCAATCATTTCGTTGCCGATACGAAAGAGAAGGGCCAATCACTGGCGATCAAGCTCGATTCGCAATCGGTCGACGGGCTGCCGGCGCCGCGGCCATGGCGCGAGATCTTCGTCTATGGCTCCGAGGTCGAGGGCGTGCATCTGCGCTTCGGCCCGGTCGCGCGCGGCGGCCTGCGCTGGTCGGACCGTGCGCAGGACTATCGCACCGAGGTGCTTGGCCTGGTCAAGGCACAGCAGGTCAAGAATGCGGTGATCGTGCCGGTTGGCGCCAAGGGCGGCTTCTACCCGAAAAAGCTGCCGATGAGCGCCGGGCGCGACGCCATTTTCGAGGCCGGCACGGCCGCCTACAAGAATTACGTTTCCAGCCTGTTGTCGATCACCGACAATATCGGCCTGGACGGCGTCATCCCGCCAGCCGGCGTGGTGCGGCGCGATCAGGATGATCCGTATTTCGTCGTCGCCGCGGACAAGGGAACGGCGACCTTCTCGGACACCGCCAACGCCATAAGCGAAAGGCACGGCTTCTGGCTCGACGACGCTTTCGCCAGCGGCGGTTCGGCCGGATACGACCACAAGAAGATGGGCATCACCGCGAAGGGCGCCTGGGAAGCAGTCAAGCGGCATTTCCGCGAGATGAACCGCGACATCCAAACCACGCCGTTCACTGTCGTCGGCGTCGGCGACATGTCGGGCGACGTGTTCGGCAACGGCATGCTGCTGTCGGAGCAGACCCGGCTGATCGCCGCCTTTGATCATCGCGACATCTTCATCGATCCCGATCCCGACATGGCGGCTTCGATGGCCGAGCGCCGGCGTATGTTCGCTCTCGCCCGTTCAAGCTGGCAGGATTACGACAAGACGAAGCTGTCGGAGGGCGGCATCATCGTCTCGCGCAGCCAGAAGTCGATCACCTTGCCGGCGCCCGCGGCTGCGGCGATCGGCCTCGGCAAGACAACGGCCACGCCAGTCGAGATCATGAGTGCCATTCTCAAGGCGCCGGCAGACCTTTTGTGGTTTGGCGGCATCGGCACCTATGTCAGGGCATCGGGCGAGACCAACCAGGACGTCGGCGACCGTGCCAATGACGCGATCCGCATCACCGCGCTCGACCTGCGTGCCAAGGTCATCGGTGAGGGAGCCAATCTCGGCGTCACGCAGCGGGCGCGCATCGAATTCGGATCGAATGGCGGCCGCTGCAACTCAGATGCCATCGACAATTCGGGCGGCGTGAATTGCTCCGACGTCGAGGTCAATATCAAGATCGCGCTGGCTTCCGCCATGCGCAAGGGATCGCTGACGCGGCCGGCGCGCAACAAATTGCTGGCCGAAATGACCGACGAGGTCAGCGCCCTGGTGCTGTCCAACAACTACCAGCAGACGCTGGCGCTGTCCCTTGCCCGCAAGCGCGGCCTTGCCGACATCGCCCATCAGAGCCGTTTCATGGCGGCGCTGGAGGCACGCGGGCTGCTCGACCGTGCCGTCGAGACGCTGCCGTCGCCGGCGGCCCTTGCCGAGCGCGAGACGCGCGGAGAGCCGCTGACCCGGGCCGAGCTCGGCGTGCTGCTCGCCTATGCCAAGATCGTGCTGTTTTCCGATATTGTCGCCAGCGACGTGCCCGACGATCCGCATTTCGACCGCGACCTGATGGGTTACTTTCCCGACCGCATGGCAAAAAAATATGCGGCGGAAATCCACGGCCATCGCCTGCGCCGCGAGATCATCGCCCGTGTCGTCGCCAACGATCTGGTCAATCGCGGCGGCCCGTCCTTCGTCAACAGGCTGCAGGAAGCGACCGGGCGCAGTGCCGCCGATGTCGTGCGCACCTTCGCGGTGGTGCGGGATGGCTTTGCGCTGCCGGCGCTCTATCGCCAGATCGACGCGCTCGATAACCAGATCGACGGGCAGATCCAGCTCGACCTCTATCAGGCGGTCAGCCGGCTGATCTTTATGACGAGCGGCTGGTACCTGAAGAATGATGCCGGCACCGCGCCGCTCGGGCAGCGGATCACCGAGTTGCAGGATGCGCGCAAGGCGCTGGAGCCGAAGCTCGTGTCGCTGCTGCCGGCCTTCTCGCGCGAGCGGATCGAGGAGCGGCGGCACAGCCTGTCAAAAGGCGGCGCGCCGGAGAGCCTTGCCGAACAGCTGGCGCTGACCGACGTGGCGGAACTCGTTCCCGATATCGCGCTGACGGCGCGGACCGCGAATGCCGGCATCGTCGCTGCCGCGAAGGCGTTTTTTGCGGTCAGCGATGTCTTCCGCATCCCGCGCGTCGAGGACGCGGCGCGCTCGATCACGCCCTCGGATTATTACGATCAGCTGGCGCTTTCCCGCGCCACCGACACGATTGGGGCGGCCAGGCGCGGCATCGCCGTGGCGGCACTCACCGGCCATGCCGAGGCGGCGGATCCGGTGACAGCATGGTTGGAGGCCGGCGGCGAACGGGTCGGGCGCATCCGCGAGCGGTTGCAGGCGCTGACCGAGGGCGGCGACATCACCGTGTCCCGGCTGTCCGTGGCGTCCGGCCTGATGAGTGATCTGACGGCGCTGTGAGAAGTCTTCCACATCGCGCGGGATTGCCGGGAAGAACTGCGCTATAGAGCGAACGGCGCGCTGCTTTGGGGGGCGCCGGAGCATGATCCCAAACGTAACGATCGGCTTTTGGACAAGATCGTGCTCAACAAGAAGACGGCGCATCATGCCGATTCGATCGGCATGGAGCAAGCTCCAGCGAAGGGGACATGGCTGAGATGACAGTGCAGCGTGCGTCGGGACGCGGCATCTGGGGATGGATGCTGTTCGACTGGGCGGCCCAGCCGTTCTTCACGGTCGTCACCACCTTCATCTTCGGTCCTTATTTCGTCTCGCGCATGGCCAGCAATCCCGAGACCGGGCAAGCGGCCTGGGGCTACGGCATCGCCGCCGCCGGCCTCGTCATCGCCGTTTTGTCGCCGATCCTCGGCTCGATCGCCGATCAGACCGGACCACGCAAACCGTGGATAGCCTTCTTCGCCGCGGTCAAGATCACCAGCCTCACCCTGCTGTGGTTCGCCGCGCCCGGCTCCAACCTTTTTCTGGTCGTGGCGTTGTTCTCGCTGGCGTCGGTCGCGGCGGAATTCTCGACCGTGTTCAATGATTCGATGATGCCGCGCCTGGTGCCGAAGAGCGACATCGGTCGAATCTCGAACATGGCCTGGGGGCTCGGCTATCTCGGCGGCATGATCGCGCTGATCTTCGTCGTTACCGTCATGGCCGGCTCGCCTGAAACCGGCAAGACCGTCGTTGGGCTCGACCCGATCTTCGGCCTCGACCCCAGGCTAGGCGAGGACGCGCGCGCCACCGGACCGTTGTCGGCGGCCTGGTATTTCCTGTTCATCCTGCCGATGTTCTTTTTCACGCCTGATGCGATCAAAGGCATTCCAATCGGGCCGGCGGTGCGCGAGGGCCTGTCGGAACTGAAGTCGACGCTGGCCGAAGTGCGCCAGCGCAGCGGCATTTTTCGCTTTCTCGTCGCCCGCATGATCTATCAGGACGGCGTCAACGCGCTGCTGGCGCTCGGCGGAACGTTTGCGGCGGCGATGTTCCATTGGTCGATCACCGAGATCGGCCTGTTCGGCATCATCCTCAACGTCGTTGCCATCGTCGGCTGCCTGGTTGCCGCACGCCTCGATACAGCACTGGGTTCCAAGACCATCGTGATGATTTCGCTGGTCATGCTGAGCATTGCCACGATCGGCATCGTCTCGACCGGCCCGGGCTATACGCTGTTCGGCGCTTGGGTGATGCCCGGACTGGACGGTGGCGGATTGTTCGGCACGGCGGCGGAAAAAGCCTACATTTTCTACGGCCTGCTGATCGGGCTTGCCTTCGGGCCGGTGCAGGCATCGTCGCGCTCCTACATGGCGCGCAGCGTCTCCGCAGCCGAATCCGGCCGCTATTTCGGCATCTATGCGCTGGCCGGTCGGGCAACGAGTTTTGCCGCACCCTTCATGGTGGCCACGATCACCCTGGCCAGCGGCTCGGCGCGGCTCGGCATGGCGGCGATCGTGCTGTTCCTCGGCGCCGGCATGGCGATCCTGATCGGCACGCCCTATCCGGCGGATCGGCCGGCAGAGTGAGCTGCTCTTCCCCTCTCCCACAGCGGGAGGGTAAGGCGTCCTAATGCCGGAAGTGCCTCACTCCGGTGAAGACCATGGCAATGCCGTGAGCGTCGGCGGCGGCGATGACGTCGTCGTCGCGCATCGAGCCGCCGGGCTGGATGACGGCGGTGGCGCCGGCTTCGATTGCCGACAAAAGCCCATCCGCGAACGGGAAAAAGGCATCCGAGGCGACGACCGAGCCCTTGGTCAAAGGCTCCGTCAGACCGGCAGCCTCGGCCGCGTCGAGCGCCTTGCGCGCGGCGATGCGCGAGGAATCGACCCGGCTCATCTGGCCGGCGCCGATGCCGACGGTGGCGCCGTCCCTGGCATAGACGATGGCGTTCGACTTGACGTGCTTTGCCACGCGAAAGGCGAATTTCAGATCGGCCAATTCGGCCGATGTCGGCGCGCGCCGGGTCACCACTTTCAGCTCGAGGTCATCCACCACCGCATTGTCGCGGCCCTGGACGAGCAAGCCGCCAGCAACCGATTTCAAGCCAAGGCCCGCCGCGCGCGGGTCGGGCAGGCCGCCGGTGACCAGCAGGCGTAGATTCTTCTTGACGCCAATGATGCGGATTGCATCATCGGACGCCTCCGGTGCGATGATCACTTCGGTAAAGGTCTTGACGATCTCTTCGGCGGCTGCGGCATCGAGGATACGGTTCATGGCGACGATGCCGCCGTAGGCCGAGACCGGGTCGCAGGCCAGCGCCTTGGCATAGGCCGCTTGCAGCGAAGCGCCTTCGGCGACGCCGCACGGGTTGGCGTGCTTGATGATGGCTACCGCTGCGGAGCGGGTCGGATCGAACTCGCCGACCAGCTCGAAGGCGGCGTCGGTATCGTTGATGTTGTTGTAGGAAAGCTGCTTGCCCTGAAGCTGGCGTGCCGTGGCGACGCCCGGCCGCCTGTCGCCGTTGACATAGAAGCCGGCGCCCTGATGCGGGTTTTCGCCGTAGCGCATCACCGATTGCAGCTTGCCGCCGAAGGCGCGCCATGTCGGATGCTCGATCTCAAGCGCCTCGGCGAACCATCCCGAGATCGCCGCATCGTAGCTGGCGGTGCGGGCAAAGGCCTTGGCTGCCAGCTTCTTGCGGAAATCCAGCGACAACGAGCCGAAATTCATCTCCAGCGCGTTGAGCACCGAGGCATAATCGTCAGGGTCGGTGACGATGCCGACATAAGCGTGGTTCTTGGCAGAGGCACGGATCATCGCCGGGCCGCCGATGTCGATGTTCTCGACGATCGCGGCGTAGTCGGCGCCGGAGCGGCGCACCTCTTCGAACGGATAAAGATTGGAGACGACGAGATCGATCGGCTCGATGCCGTGGTCGCGCATCGCCGCGGCGTGCTCTGGATCGTCGCGCACGCCGAGCAGTGCACCATGCACCGACGGGTGCAGCGTCTTGACGCGCCCGTCCATGATCTCGGGAAAGCCGGTGAGCTCGGATACGTCGCGCACCGCCATGCCCGCATCGGCCAGGGCCTTTGCCGTGCCGCCGGTCGAGACCAGCTCGACGCCGGCCGAAGCCAGCGCCCTGGCGAAATCGATCAGGCCGGTCTTGTCGAAGACGGAGAGCAGCGCGCGACGGATGGGTACAAGGTCGGGCGCGGGAATATTCTTGGCGGCGACGGCCATGGGCTGGCGGCCTTTCCACGTGTGGTTGGAGAGCGTCCGCGGGCCGTAGCATATGAGGCCCGGAAATCAAGCCGCAAGGCTTGATCAGTGTCTGCCGTTGCGACCGGCATCAGCTTTGTCCTGACGGCCGGCGATAATTGTCCGCGTTAATTGCCAATGCACCTCGGGAATCTCCGAGGCCTTGAACGCAAGCACGATCTGGCGGCTGCGGCGTGGACCGCCGAGCCCGGCGAAATAGATCGATTCCTCGACCTCGGGTGCCACTTCGGTGGAGGTAAACACCCAGGTATCGGCGTGGTCGGCGGTCAGCACCAGGCGGTCATGCTCATCCTGGAGCATGTTTATGTCGGGATGGACATGGAAACGCACTGTAACGAAATCACGGCCATTGTTGCGGATAGAAGCGCCGCCCGGCCGCAGGAAGCGGTCCCTGCCGGCAAGCACATTGCCCTCGGTCGACAATTTCAGCTCGCGCTCATGCAGGAAGCCGAAGCGCGCCACATAGCCGTCATGGCGGGCGATGAAGCCCTGGCTGCCCTTCTGGTCCGTGCGCTTGCAAGGCACATGCTGCGGCCCGCCTATCAAAGGCGTGCCGAGCAGGTCGTTGACGCGCAAGGAGTGGTTGAAGCGCGCCGACGACGTGTCGTTGATGGTGGCGGTGGAGTGGGCGGCGGTGGCGCGGGCAAGCGGCCGGAACTCGGCGGCACCATAGGTGTCTATGCCCGCATTGACGATATAATGCTGGCGGCCCGACGACAATTCGAAGGCGAGGCATCCGGCGTGAGCGGCATTGGACACGTCGACGGGCGGCGGCGGGCCGGTATCGGCGATCACCGTGACACCACCCATCGACAGGCGCTCATAACCCGAATGCGGCGCGTGCAGCAGTGGTGCGCCGGCGGTGTCGTCGTGATGCAGGATGCTGGCGATGCGGTCGTGGATGGTGGCGCCCATGCCGTTGAAGCGGGCAAGGCTGCCATCCTGATGGCGAAAGAAGCGCAGCGCCGGCAGCATCCGGTCGATGGCGCCGATCAGGGCGGCCGGCGGCGTCTCGGCCTGATTGGCGTATGTCTGGCGCAACGGCAGAAGGTCTGCGAGTATTTCAAGCACTGCCATCGGATTGCGCGAGATATGGCCGCCGTCAGGCAGGATCTGGCGGTCGAGCTCCTCGGCGAGATTGCGGGTGGCACCGCGCAGCGCCGAGGCCGGCGCCGGCAGCGACAAAGCGGCAAAGGCCAGCGCAATGCGCGCGCGCAGCCTGTCCTTGCCGTCCGGCATCTCGCGCGCCATGGCGCGCAAATAGCGGATCTGGACGGCGAGCGATTTCAGGAAGGCGCGGTAGAACGGAAATTCGGCGCCCTGCAACACGATCGAGGAATGCTGCAGCCAGGCAATGGCGCGCTTGGCCGTCGTGCCGGGCTCCCAGGCGACGCCGGAAATATGGCTGCCATGGATTGCAATCCAGTCGGAAACCAACGCCCGCGCGTTGGCGGCGGCGAGTTCCGTACCCGCGGCACGCATATGGCGCAGCCAGCGAAAGCCGTGCAGCGTCTTTTGCCAGCCGGGATTGGGCACGTCGATCTGGAAGGGCGATTTGCCGCCGGTCTCGACCAGATGCCCCGAAAGCGGATAGCGGCCGTAATAGATCTCGAGTGCGATCTGAGGATCGGCGAGTCGCAGGTCCGGCGGGGCAATCAGGACGCGCTCCGGCGTGCGGCCGGAGTAGCGCCAGCGATAGAGTGGCCCGGCACGCAAGCGCCGGCGCGTCTTGCGCCAGAACTCCCTCGCGACAAGCGTCCACAGACGCGTCGTGTTACCGGCAGCGATTGCCAAAACCCCTCCTGATCGTCCTCACCCAAGCACAAGTTTATATGATTCAAGAACTTGTGCGAAGGCGAATTCCGCGGCAGTGGGGCCGTTCAGCCTGTTTTCCATGCCTCCTCGCCCCAAGAAGTCGGATGGCGCTTCAAGATCGGCCCTTAGCCGGCTCTGCGCATGCGGGCGGCAAAGAAACCGTCCAGCCCGGAACGCGCCGGTGAGCCAAGCTCCAGATCGGCCGGCGTGGTGCGCAACGTGCCTTGCGGCGTCAGGAATGGGTCGATGCCGGCAATCTCGCCTGGCCGAAGCGGGTCGTCGATGATCTCCGCATTGCCGGCGAGAAAGTCGCGATAGAGCTCTTCGCCTTCCAGCGGATCGAGCGAACAGTTGGAAAAGACGATGCGACCGCCAGGCTTGACCAGGGTGATGGCGCGGGCAAGCAGCCGGCGTTGCAGGTCGGCCAATTTTTCGACGTCGGCCGCCGTCTTCGTCCAGGGAACGTCGGGATGCCGCCGCACCGTGCCGGTCGAAGAGCAAGGTGCGTCGAGGAGGACGGCGTCGAAGCGGTTCTTCGGCTCGTATTTGAGCAGATCGGCCTCGACGATCTCCGCGGCCAAGCCGAGCCTTTCGAGGTTCTGCGTCAGCCGTGCCAGCCGCGTTCTGGACATGTCGAGCGCAGTGACATGGGCGCCGGCGAGGATCAGCTGGGCGGTCTTGCCGCCCGGCGCGGCGCAGAGGTCGGCGATTCGCAAACAATTGATGTCGCCGAACAGCCGGGCCGGCAGGCTGGCCGCTGCATCCTGAACCCACCAGGCGCCTTCCCCAAAGCCGGGCAGTTCGGTCACGGAAGCGCTGAGCTTCTCGACCCGCACCGTGCCGGTCGGTAAGACGAAGCCGCCGAGCCGTTCGGCCCACAGCGCCGGGTCCGACTTGACCGAGAAGTCGACCGGCGCCTCATGGCGGTGGGCGAGCAGTATCTGCCTGGCCTTGTCGGGGCCGTAGATCGTTTTCAAACGGTCGGAAAACCATTTCGGCGCCTCGTCGGTGGCGGCAAGTGCTGCCGCGAGCTCGTCCTGCTTGGACCGCGCCAGCGTGCGCAGCACGCCGTTGACGAGGCCGGAAAAGCGCGCCGTGCGCGGATCGGACTTGGCGTGCGTCACGGCGAGGTCGACGGCGGCGCTGTCGGGAACATCGAGGAACAGGATCTGTGCCGCCGCCACGTGCAAGATGTGCGAAAGCGCCGTAGCGTTGGGCGGCAGCGGCTTTTCCAGGCGGCGGGCCAAAAGGCCCGATATGGTCATGCGGTAGCGCAGGGCGGTGACCAGAATGGCGCGTACCAGGGCGCGGTCGCGCAGGTCGAGCGCCTTGTATTGCGGATGGCCGTTTTCATGGTCGGTCAGCCCGTCGAGCGGCGTCCTCGCGTCGATGACGGCGGCAAGCAGGCGCGCGGCTGCCTTGCGCGCGGCGAGACCGGCTACGGCCTCGCTGCCCGAATTGTGCTCGCGATCACCTGGAATTGCGTGCCGGCGTTGTGCTGCGCTCACGACCACGGACCTTTGGGTCCGGTCGGATTGCGTCCCCAGGGATTGGGTCTCGGCTTGGCCGGCTCAACCGGCCCCTCGGGCCGGGCGGCCCTGTCCCACGGACCCGACGGCTGCTGCCCGGTCCCTTCCGGCGCCGGCTTTGGCGTCGCGGCCGCTCCGGGTGCGCCGGCCATCTCGCTCGCCATCCTCTGCAATGCGGCGATGCGGTTTTCTGTGCTCGGGTGAGTGGAAAACAAACTGTCCATGCGCTCGCCGGAAAGAGGATTGATGATGAAGAGATGGGCGGTTGCCGGATTGCGCTCGGCATCCGGGTTGCGGATGCGTTCGGCGCCCCGCGCGATCTTGTCAAGTGCCGAGGCGAGCCACAGCGGGTGTCCACAGATTTCGGCCCCGCGCCGGTCGGCCTCGTATTCGCGGGTGCGGCTCACCGCCATCTGCACGATCATGGCGGCCAGGGGCGCGACGATCATCGCCACCAGCACGCCGACGATGCCGAAGGAATTGTTGTTGTCGCGGTTGCCGCCGAAGAAGAAAGCGAAATTGCCGAGCATCGAAATTGCGCCGGCAAAGGTCGCGACGATCGTCATGGTCAGCGTGTCGCGGTGCTGCACATGGGCAAGCTCATGCGCCATCACCGCCGCGACTTCTTCATGTGAGAGCTGCTCGAGCAGGCCGGTGCTGGCGGCGACAGCGGCATTTTGCGGATTGCGGCCGGTGGCGAAGGCATTGGGCTGAGGATTGTCGATGAGATAGGTTCTCGGCATCGGCAGGCCGGCGCGTTGCGCGAGACCCTTCACGATGGCGTAATATTCGGGCGCGTTGCTTTCGTTGACCTCGATCGCACGGTGCATCGACAGCACCATCTTGTCGGCGTTCCAATAGCTGAACAAATTGGTGCCGGCGGCGATCAGCAAGGCGATCATCATGCCGCCGGATCCGCCGACCAGATAGCCGACACCCATGAACAGGGCCGTCATTGCGGCCAAAAGCATGGCGGTGCGAAGGGTGTTCATCGTCTGCTCCGTTCTGGCCCAACAAAGGGGTCGATCCTTGTGGGCCCATCGCTATATGATGGGAAACAGCGGTTCCCGTTTCAATCGGGGCCTGTTTCAATCTAGCGGAAGATCGCATGATCGACAAAACCAGCCAAACGCATGCTAACGGCTCGCCGCACAAGCCACTGACGCCGGCAGCCCGGCGCGCTTTGGCCGAGGCCGAGGCCCGGCGGGAGCAATATCGCGAGAAGGAAGCCACGCTGCCGAGGGAGATCGGTGGGCGCGGCGGCAAGGAACCCGGCCGCTACGGCGACTGGGAGGTCAAGGGCCTGACCAGCGACTTTTAGCCCAGGCAGGGTGCTGGCTAAGCAGGGTACCAGCTAAGCAGGCTGGGCGGCCCGCTCCGCTTCGATGGCAATCCAGCCGCTGGCATCGACGGCGACGCCGATCGTGTCATAGCCGGCGATGGCGGCATGCGGCGTCTCCAACGGATGCCGGTGCGTGGCGCTGATCACGACGACCGCGGCGCCCGCGGCCTCGGCTGCTGCTATGCCTGCCGGTGCGTCTTCGAAGACGAGGCAATCGCGCACGTCGACGCCGAGCCGTTCGGCCGCCAGCCGGAAGCAGTCGGGCGCCGGCTTGCCGCGGGAGACATCCTCTGCCGCAACGATCACGGCGGGAGCCGGAATGCCGGCGGCCTGCAGGCGCAGCAGAGCGAGTTCACGGGGCGCCGAAGTGGCGATCGCCCAGCTCCCGGGCGGCAGCGACGCCAGGAATGCCGCGGCGCCGGTAATCGGGTGGATGCCTTCGACGTCGGCTGCTTCGGCCTGCAAAAGCGCATCGGCTTCGCGGGCAGGATCGATCCCTGGGAGCGCCAGCCGGCCGATGGTCTCGATCGCCCGCACGCCGTGGATGGTCGGCAGGAATGCAGCGACGTCAAGACCTTGCCGGTGCGCCCAGGCTGCCCAGACCCTTTCCGCCGCGGCAATCGAATTGAGAATCGTGCCGTCCATATCGAACAGGAAGGCCGCGAATTTTCTGCCTGCAAACATCGGTTTTCCCGGGGTCATCTTGGAAGGATTATTTCGAAGGGAGCATATCGATCGACCGTAACGTTGCCGCGTCCGTATGGGAAGCCGCGAGACCTCGTTTTCGACGTTCGCAAGGAACCGCGCGCACTCTCCTGCGTTGACCAGCACTATCTTCCATGACGATCGCAGGGGAGGGCGATGCTGATTCGGCTCGGCTATGAAATTGGCATTGAATGCGTTGCACCAACGCCGGTCGTTTCATTGCTCGACATCCACGGGGATCGTCAGGCCGACATCAAGCGGCAGACGCGCGTACTGACGTCGCCATCCGTGCCGACCAGGGTCTACCACGATCTTTTCGGCAATAGCTGCCGCCGCTTCACGGCGCCGGCAGGAAGCTTTCGCATCCTCTATGACGCGGTGATCGAGGACGGTGGCGAGACGGACGAGGTCAACACGCTGGCCGGGGAAGTCCCGGTCGCGGAATTGCCGGACGAGGTGCTAGGCTATCTGCTTGGCAGCCGTTACTGCGAGACCGATCATCTCAGCGATCTCGCCTGGCAACTTTTCGGCCAGCTTCCGCCGGGTTGGGCGCGGGTGCAGGCGATCGTCGACTATGTCCACAACCGCCTGTCCTTTGGCTACGGCTATGCGCGCCCGACCCGCACGGCGGCGCAGGCGCATGAGGAGCGCGTCGGCGTCTGCCGCGACTTTGCCCATCTGGCGATCACGCTCTGCCGCTGCATGAATATCCCGGCCCGTTACGTGAACGGCTATCTTGGCGATATCGGCGTACCCGCCGATCCGGCGCCGATGGATTTCTCGGCGTGGGTGGAAGTGTTCCTCGACGGCAGATGGTACACGTTCGATCCTCGCCACAATGTGCCGAGGATCGGCCGCGTCGTCATAGCGCGCGGCCGCGATGCCACCGACGTGCCGCTGCTGCACAGTTTCGGCCCGCATCGGCTCAGCCGATTCAAGGTCTGGACGCACGAGCAGGAAGGCAATCTCTTCAAGCCGCCTTATCGCGGCGTCGACAAGACCATCAGCGCACGGATGCTGGCATAGTCCTTTCACAGTCCAGATTTCCATCTCCCGCAACCGCGGTCGTGCTGATCCGGTTCGATACATCTCGTCTGTACCGGATTGGGACGCAGTCCAGCCGTCCTGAATTGCGAGCCTGATCGTGGTAAGCGCTTTGTCAACAATGCCGCGCTGACGCGGCTTTTATTTACCGGCTGTTTACCTTGCCGTCGCTCGAAACCGTTTGGAAACAATGGCCTGAGCGGGAGCCGCTCGCTTTCCCGCGCCTGGCGGCGCGATCCGGCCGGATTCCTGCAATGCGCCTTCGGACAGCTGCAGGCTGTGGCGAATGGAGGCGGAAGGAATGCAGCGTTTCGGGGGTCTTGTTCAGGCGATCGGCGGCTTTGCCGGGGATCGCAGCGGAAATTTCGCGGTGCTGTTTGGTATAATCGGCTCGGTGCTGGCGCTGAGTGTCGGCTTTGCCGTCAACGTGTCCCAACTCTACAATGTGAAATCGAGCCTGCAAGGCGTCGTCGACGCTGCGGTCACCTCGACGGCGCGGGACCTGACAACCGGCGTCATCAGCGAGGCCGACGCCAGCAAATCAGTGCAGGCCTTTCTCGATGCCAACAGCACGGCGGGTATCCTGCAGGACAACCAGATCGTTCTCGACAAGCTGACCGTCGACCGGACTGCAAACACGGTCCAGGCGGATGTCCATGTCAATGTCAGCTACTATTTCCCGCTTTTCGGCACGAGTGGCATGCAAAGCGTTCCCGCATCGACGATGGCGCTCTATTCGGACAAGCAGATCGAAGTCGCAATGATGCTCGATGTGACCGGGTCGATGGCCGGCCAGAAAATCATCGATCTGCGGACGGCTGCGGCGAATGCCGTCGACAGTTTCCTGGGCGGTCAGGACCCCTCCAAGCCACGAGTGCGGGTTGCCATCGTGCCTTACGCAAATTCGGTGAATGCGGGTACACTTGCGCCCAGCAGCGTCTATGTGGAAACCAGCACCAGCCAACGCAAACAGGCGCCGGCCAATGACGCCGTGCAATATATCTCGGGCTTCATCCGTCCGGACAATTGCGCCACCGAACGCAAGGGGATCTATCAATATTCGGACGCGGGCCCCGACGCCAGCATGGTCAACCGCGACTACCTGCTGTCGTCCTTCGCTTGGCAAACCGGCACCGCCGCCTGCCCGGCCGCCACGCTGATGCCGCTGACGGCGGATGCGACGGCGCTCAAGACGGTCATCAAGAATTTCGTCGCATCCGGCGGCACCGCCGGCCATATCGGCGTGCAGTGGACCTGGTACATGCTGTCGGAGAACTGGGGGAGCATCATGAGGACTTCGCAACGGCCGGCCAAGATGGATCCAAAAAAGGTCGCCAAAATCGCGATCCTGATGACCGACGGCGAATTCAACCTATCCTACTTCGATGCGAGCACGGTGAGCGACGTTTACAATGACGCCGGCAAGGAGCCGACCCGCACGGCCGCCAAGACACTCTGCGCTGCCATGCGCAACAAGGGCATTGAGGTCTTCACCATTGGGTTTGACCTAAACGAAACGAATGCCAAGGCGACGCTCCAGGATTGCGCCAGCCCGGACACCGCCAAGATCAAGCACTTTTATCAGGCGGCCAATGGAACCGAACTCAACCAGGCTTTCCAGGATATAGCGCGCAACGTCGAGATGTTGACCGTAACCAGATAGGAGACAACAGCTCAAAAGGAAAAGGCCGCCGCTTCTTGCGAAGTCGGCGGCCTTCCGTGTTTCCGTCCATGGCGCGGCTCCTGGCGGCGACACTGGTCGCCAGCCGCGCATCTCGCGCCTTAACGGGAAGACTGCTTCCCGAAAGTGCAATCCGCTGAGGCCACGTTCTGGAAAACGAAATCACTCGACATCGGATCACCTCCTTTCGATTTGTTGAACACTCCCCCATGATGGGGTGTCACCCGGGAAATGGCAAGGCGCGGCATCCAAAAATCCTGAACAAGCGTGCTTGCGCACCCAGGCGGCTTGCGGCCGGCCGATCTGGCAGGCAAGATCGGGCCGCTATTGTTCCGGGCCACTATTTTGCCGGGTAAGGGAGGACGGGATGGAGGCAGCCGAGAGAGCGGCCCGGATTGTTCGGACGGTCATCGAAACGATGAAGCCGGGTTTTGCGGTGAGGCTGTGGACGGGCGAGCGGATCGGCCCGGCTGCCGGCCCGGTGCTCACCATCAACGACCAGGACATCGTCTGGCAGATCGTACGTCGGCCCTCTTTATCGACGCTGATCGAGATGTGGATTGCCAAGGCGGTCGACGTCGAAGACGGATCGCTGTTCGATTTCTATGCCTTGCCCACGCACGGCAAGCTCAGGACGAAGCTCAAGACACTGCCGAAGCTGGCGATCCTGCGCGACCTTCCGGCGGTGCTGTTTTCGCGAAAACAGATGACGGCGCGAACCGATCTTTCCGGCCGCAATCCTTACGTCAGCGGTTCGAGCAAGGAGGCGATCCAGCATCACTACGACATTTCCAACGCATTCTACCGGCTCTTCCTCGACGAGCGCATGGTCTATAGCTGCGGCTACTTCAAGGACTTCGCCAACGATATCGATCAGGCGCAGAGAGACAAGCTCGACCATATCTGCCGCAAGCTTCGGCTGAAGCCCGGCGACAGATTGCTCGACATCGGCTGCGGCTGGGGAGCGATGCTCATCCATGCCGTGAAGAATTATGGCGTCGTCGGCCACGGCGTTTCGCTATCGGAGGCACAGACCGAGTTCGCCCGCGAACGCATCCGCGCTGAGGGGCTGGAGGATCGCATCACCATCGAGATAAAGTCCTATGCCGAGCTGTCCGGTTCCTTCGACAAGATCTCGTCGATCGGCATGTTCGAACATCTGGGGCTTGCCAACCATGCCGCCTATTTTTCGACCATCCATCGCCTGCTCAAACCCGGCGGCATCTATCTGCACCATGCCATCACCCGCCGCGACAAGGGCAGCATGAAGAAGACGCTGCGCAAGGGGCCGGAATTCAAAGCGCTGATCAAATACATTTTTCCGGGCGGCGAACTCGATACGATCGGCATGACGCTCGGCAATCTCGAGGCGCACGGCTTCCTCATCTATGACGTCGAAAACTTGCGCGAGCACTATGCGCGCACCTGCCGGCTATGGGCCGAGCGCCTCCATGCACGCTTTGACGAGGCCATCGCCGAGGTCGGCGAATCCAAGGCGCGGCTCTGGCTGCTTTATCTCACCGGCTGCTCGATTACCTTCGAACGCGCCTCGGCGCAGATTTTCCAGACCGTCGCCACCAGGCGTGCGCGCGGCCCAAGCGGCCTGCCGCCGACGCGGGCGGATTTATACGAATAGCTACAGGAGACGCATCGTGGCGCCGATCTCGACGCGGGCCGGTCGATCGACAGTGCAGTAGACGCCGAAATTATGGGCGTTGTGGCGGACCAGGCTGCGCAGGATTGCCGGGTCGTGGTCGAACCCGTCCTGGCCAATGATGGTGAAGCCGCAGCGGCGGCACGGCTCGGAGATGGTCAGGAGCAGGTCGCCGATCGCCAGCTTGCGCCCGATCCATTCGGTTTCGGGGAATGACCCCTCGATCTTCGGCATGTCGACGACGATGTTGGGGCGGAAGCGGCGCGGGTCGGCGGTGCCGTCTGGATGCAGCAACTTCAACTGCGCCAGCGAAGCGGTGGTCAGCAGATGAATGGGGGCTTTGACATAGCGTTCCGCCAGCAGGGGACCGGCGTATCCCGGTGTAGCATTCTCGCGGCGGAACGGCCGGATGGAGGCCGCAAAGCCGAGATAGGCGGAAATGGCGCGGTCGCTATCAGCGCCCGGTGCGGCTAGCCAGTCGCCATCCGGGACCGCAACCTCCAGTGCGCCGGCCGGCGACAGCCGGGTTCGGATGCGGGGCACCTTGTGCCATTTCACTTCGCGGTCCGGCCGTGCGATTTCATTGTTCGACGTGTCGATAAGACCAAACAGGCGGTCGCCTTCAACGGTATGCCGGGCGACCGAGATCGCCTGCTGGCGCTCGCCGGCGAGCGAGCTCGCGGGATAGCGCCAAAGCTCGGTGACGGCACCCAATATGGCTTGCATCAGCTCTTCTTGTTCTGCCGATTGGCGATCAGGTCGTCGACGACCGCCGGATCGGCCAGCGTCGAGGTGTCGCCGAGCGCGGCAAAATCGTCCTCGGCGATCTTGCGCAGAATGCGCCGCATGATCTTGCCGGAACGGGTCTTCGGCAGGCCGGGCGCGAACTGGATCTTGTCGGGCGAAGCGATGGCGCCGATCTCCTTGCGGACATGGGCGACGAGCTCCTGGCGCAATTCCTCGCTTGGCGTCTCGCCGGCCATCAGCGTGACATAGCAGTAGATGCCCTGGCCCTTGATATCGTGCGGGTAGCCGACGACGGCCGCTTCCGAGACCTTCTCATGCGAAACCAGCGCCGATTCGACCTCGGCGGTGCCCATGCGGTGGCCGGAGACGTTGATGACGTCGTCGACGCGGCCGGTGATCCAGTAGTAGCCGTCAGCATCGCGGCGGCAGCCGTCGCCGGTGAAGTACCTGCCCTTGTAGGTCGAGAAATAGGTCTGCACGAAGCGGTCGTGATCGCCATAGACGGTGCGCATCTGGCCCGGCCATGAGTCGGCAATACAAAGATTGCCGCTGGCTTCACCCTCCAGCACCTTGCCGTCACCATCAACCAGCTGCGGGTTGACGCCAAAGAAGGGCCGCGTCGCCGAGCCCGCCTTGAGGTGGGTGGCGCCCGGAACCGGCGTGATCATGATGCCGCCGGTCTCGGTCTGCCACCAGGTATCGACGATCGGCACCTTGCCGTTGCCGACAACGTTGAAATACCATTCCCAGGCTTCTGGATTGATTGGCTCGCCGACGGTGCCGAGCACGCGCAGCGACTTGCGCGACGTCTTGGTGACATGGGCGTCGCCGGCGCCCATCAGCGCGCGCAGCGCCGTCGGCGCGGTGTAAAAGATGTTGACCTTGTGCTTGTCGATCACGTCCCAGAAACGCGACTGCGACGGGTAATTCGGCACGCCTTCGAACATCAGCGTGGTGGCGCCGTTGGCGAGCGGCCCGTAGACGATGTAGCTGTGGCCGGTGACCCAGCCGACATCGGCGGTGCACCAGTAGACGTCCCCGTCGTGATAGTCGAAGACATATTGGTGGGTCATCGAGACATAGACGAGATAGCCGGCGGTGGTGTGCAGCACGCCTTTCGGCTTGCCGGTCGAGCCCGACGTGTAGAGGATGAACAGCGGATCCTCGGCGTTCATCTTCTCGGGCTTGCATTCGGCCTTAACCGTCGCGACCTCGTCATGGTACCAGACGTCGCGCCCGGCGGCCCAACCGGTCTTGCCGCCGGTGCGGCGTACTACCAAGACCTTTTCGACTTTCGTTCCGGCCTTGGCGGCGATCTCGATCGCCTTGTCGGTGTTCTCCTTCAGCGGGATCGGCTTGCCGCCGCGCAGGCCTTCGTCGGCGGTGATGAGGAAGGTCGACTTGCAGTCGTCGATGCGTCCGGCCAGCGCGTCCGGCGAAAAGCCGCCGAAGACCACCGAATGAATGGCGCCGATGCGCGTGCAGGCGAGCATCGCATAGGCGGCCTCCGGGATCATCGGCATGTAGATGGTGACGCGGTCGCCCTTCTTGACGCCGTGCTTCTTCATCACATTGGCGAGGCGGCAGACATGTCCGTAAAGCTCGTTATAGGTGATCTTCCTGTCGTCGTAGGGATTGTCGCCTTCCCAGATGATGGCGGTCTGTTCGCCGCGCTTCTTCAGATGCCGGTCGATGCAGTTCCAGGAAACGTTGGTCTGGCCATCCTCGAACCATTTGATTGAGACCTTGCCGTCGAAGGACGTGTTCTTGACCTTGCTGTATGGCTTGAACCAGTCGATGCGCCTGCCGTGCTTGCCCCAGAACTTGTCCGGGCTCTTGACGCTGTCGGCGTACCATTTCAGGTAGGTGTCATTGTCGATCAGCGCGTTCTTCTTCCACGCCGGCTGGACGCGATGGACATGAACATCGGACATTTCTTCGCCTTCCTCCCGAAACCAAACCGCCGGCTTGACTGCCGGCAGGATCGCAGCGTTGCGGCCGTGAATTCGCGCGCATTATTAACAGTTCGGCGATGACGGCAACATTAGACGTTGGATTTGCGCGGCGGGATGCCGCAGGTCCCTTCCCGGGTGGTGTCAGCACTCTAGCGAGACGGCTGCTAACCGCATGTTTTTGCGGCAGAAATCTGGCTCGACCGCAGAAATATCAATAGACGATTAAGCAAATGGGGTGCACAATTTCAGGCTGGGAGGAAAGAGAATCAACCAGGGGACCGCAATGCGCGACCATTCCGAAATGGACCTGATGCTCAAGGGCTATGGCTTGACCACGGCCAAGATTCTTTATCACTTTCCCGATCATCCGCATCTGCTGCAGAGCTTCATCTGGCAGGATTACGACATCGCCCCGAAATTTCCGGTGCTTATCCGCTTCATCGAGTTCTGGCAGGCCAAGCTCGAAGGCCCGCTGCATTCAGTCAGCTACACGCACCAGAAGCTGATCGCGCCGAACGAATGGCGCAAGGTCGACGGCGAGTTCGTGCTGCATTAAAGCACGCGGGCGGCAGCCTGGGAGCCGCCGCCCAGCTTTTGGAGCGTCAGACGGCGGGCGGGTTCAGCCGGGCAAAACCCTCCTGCCGGCGATAGGGAAAATACGGGTAGGGTGCGGTGACCTCGCTTGCCGTGTCCAAGATTTTCATCTGATCCGGGGTCAACGACCATCCGACGGCGCCGAGATTCTGGCGCAACTGCTCCTCGTTGCGCGCGCCGATGATGACGGAGGCGACGGTCGGCCGCTGCAGCAGCCAATTGATGGCGATCTGCGGTATGGTCTTGCCGGTTTCCTCGGCGACAACATCAAGCGCGTCGACGACCCGATAGAGATGCTCGTCGTCGACGGGCGGTCCGAAGCTTGCCGTGTCGTGCAGCCGGCTTTTCTCGGGCAGCTTCTGGCCACGGCGGATCTTGCCGGTCAGGCGGCCCCAGCCGAGCGGGCTCCACACCAGCGCACCGACGCCCTGGTCGAGGCCGAGCGGCATCAACTCCCATTCATAATCGCGCCCGACCAGCGAGTAATAGACCTGGTGGGCGACGTATCGGGGATAGCCGTATCTGTCCGCCAGGCCGAGCGACTTCATCACTTGCCAGCCGGAAAAATTGGAAACGCCGACATAACGCAGCTTTCCGGCGCGCACGAGCCTATCCAGCGTCGATAGCACCTCCTCGATCGGTGTTGCGGCGTCGAACGCGTGCAGCTGCAGCAGGTCGATGTAGTCGGTGCCAAGACGCCTCAGTGCGTCCTCGACGGCCTTGATGAGGCGCGAGCGGGACGAGCCGGCGTCGTTGGGACCGTCGCCCATCGGCAGCGAGGTCTTTGTCGAGATCAGCACGGCATCGCGGCGGCCCTTCATCGCTTCGCCGAGCACCTGTTCGGAAGCGCCATTCGAATAGACGTCGGCGGTGTCGAACAGGTTGACGCCCGCCTCCAGGCAGATGTCGACCAGCCGCCGGGCTTCCGTCGCATCGCTGTTGCCCCAGGCGCCGAACAGCGGCCCTGACCCGCCGAAGGTTCCAGCGCCGAACGAGAGCGCCGGGACTTTCAGGCCCGATGCGCCAAGATTTCGATAATCCATCTGTTTCTCCTATGGTGTACAAGGGTTCTTCGAGTTGCTACGAGCGGGCGGGTGCCGGTTCACCGAGCGTTGGGCGATCGAGGCGTAGCGCCAGCGCTGCCACGGAAAGCGCCGAGAGCGGCAGCAGGGCCGCGACCCAGGTGACGGCACCGAGGCCGGGGCCATAGGCGATGACCACGCCGCCGAGCCAGGCGCCGGCCGCATTGCCGAGATTGAAGGCGGCGATGTTGAAGGACGAGGCGAGCCTCTGGCCGGCGCCTTGTGCCTTTTCCAGTACCCACATCTGCAGCGGCGCCACGGTGGCGAAGGCGGCGGCGCCGAGCAGGCCGACATAGATGACGGCCATAACCTGGCTGTGCAGGGCGAAGGTCATGGTGCCGAGCACCAGCGCCAGCACGACGAGACTGCCGAGAACGGAAGGCACCAGCCAGCGGTCGGCGAACTTGCCGCCAGCGAGGTTGCCGGCGATGAGGCCGCCGCCGAAGACCAGCAGGATCGGCGACACCGCTGCTTCCTCAAAACCGGTGATCTCGGTCAGCAACGGGGCGATGTAGGTGAAGACGGCGAAGACGCCGGCATAGCCGAGCACGGTGGTGGCAAAGCCAAGCAGGACGGACGTGCGGCCGAGCACGGCGAGATCGGCGCGCAAATTGCTCTGCTCAGGCGCTGTCTGGCTGCGCGGCACCAGCAGCAGGATGATGGCGAAAGCGACCATGCCGACCAGGGTCACCGCCCAGAAGGTCGCGCGCCAGCCGAAGGCCTGGCCGAGCCATGTTCCGAAGGGGACGCCGAGGATGTTGGCGATGGTCAGGCCGGTGAACATCAGGGCGATCGCCGATGCCTTCTTGTTGGGCGCCACCAGCCCGGTCGCCACGACCGAGCCGACGCCGAAGAAGGTGCCGTGGGCGAAGGCGGTGAGCACGCGCGCACCCATCAGCGTCCAGTAGTCTGGGGCCAGCGCGCACGCGAGGTTGCCTAGCGTGAAGATTGCCATCAGCACCAGAAGCACGGTCTTGCGCGGCCACCGGCCGGTGGCGATCGTCAGCAGCGGCGCGCCGATGACGACGCCCAGCGCATAGCCGGAAATCAGTTGGCCGGCAGCTGAGATCGAGACGCCGAGATCGGTGCTGACGTCGAGCAGCAGGCCCATGATGACGAATTCGGTGACGCCAATACCGAAGGCACCGGCGGCAAGAGCGTAGAGAGCAAGAGGCATGGCGGTTCCCACTTCGATGACGGCCAGTTTCGACGACGGGCGCCGTGTCCTCTCACGCCCGGCCCGAAAGATCGTGATGCGCCGAACTGTGAACCAGCCTTGCCTAGGGCACATTGCCTGTGAAATAGATTCACCAATGGCTAGGCCCGACATTAACCGTTCAGGCGAGATCGAGGTGTTCGTCCGCGTCGTCGAGGCCGGCAGCTTTTCCGCCGCTGCCCGTGCGCTGCGGATGACGCCGTCGGCGGTGAGCAAGCTGATCGCGCGGCTGGAGGGGCGTCTTGGCGCCCGGCTGGTCATCCGCTCGACGCGCAAGCTGCGACTGACACCGGAAGGGGCGGCCTTCTTCGACAGCGGCGTGCGCATCCTGGCCGACATGGCGGTAGCCGAGCGCGAGGCAGCGGCGGGCGCCGCGCCGCGTGGCCGGCTGCGGATCAATAGCTACGTGCCTTTCGGGCAGCACCGGCTGATCCCGCTTTTGCCGCGTTTTCTAGAACGATACCCCGAAATCTCGGTCGATCTGGTGTTGACCGACAGTGTTATCGACCTGATGGAGGAGCGCGCCGACGTCGCCATACGTGCCGGCCCGCTCGGCGAATCACGGCTAGTGGCGCGCAAGCTCGGGCAGAGCCGGGTGGTCGTCGTTGCCGCGCCATCGTATCTCGAAGCGCGTGGCACACCCAAGACGCCCGCCGATCTCGATCGTCACAACCGGATGGGCTTCTGCTTCGTGCGCCACGTCGAGGGCTGGCCTTTTGTCGACGCGGCCGGCAAGCCGATCACCATATCGATCGTTGGAAACACGCTGGTCAGCGACGGCGAGGCGATGCGGTTGATGGCGCTCTCAGGGGCGGGCATCGCCCGGCTGGCACGCTGGCACGTGGAGGCCGACATTGCCGCCGGCCGGCTGCTGCCGCTGCTGGAAGAGTTCAACCCCGGCGACGAGGAACTGACCCATGCGGTTTATGTCGGCCAAGGCAAGCATTTACCGGCGCGGGTACGGGCCATTTTAGATTTCCTGGCCGAAACCGCGCGGCTGGGCTGAAGCGGAAGGCATTCGGGAGCCACTTGGCTCCCGAATTTGGCTGCCGAAATGTCACGTCGACAAGGAACTACTTCTTTGGCGTGAACGGCGCCGGCCTGCGGCCCGCCGCCTGGCGTTCGAGCATCCAGCCCGGATATTCGGGCGGGAGCGCGCTGACTTCGTCGAGACGAGCAAGATCGTCGGCATCGAGCTTCAACTCGGTTGCCGCAAGGTTCTGTTCCAACTGGTCCATGCGGCTGGCGCCGATGATGACGCTCATCACGAACGGTTTGGCCAGGACAAAGCCGAGCGCCACCGTGGCGACGCTGACGCCGTGCTTGGCGGCGATCTCGCGCATGACGGCGACCGCTGCCCGGGCACGGTCCTCATTGACCGGCGGGAAATTGAAGTTGGCGCGGCGACCTTCGCCATTGCCGGGGGCACCGGGTCCGTACTTGCCCGAGAGCAGTCCGCCAGCCATTGGCGACCAGACCATCAGCCCGAGCTTCTCGTCGTTGAGCAGCGGCGCGATCTCGCGCTCGAGGTCGCGGCCAGCAATCGAGTAATACGATTGGACGGTCTCGAAACGGGCAAAGCCCTTGCGCTCGGCAATACCCAGCGCCTTGGCGATGCGCCAGGCCTGCCAGTTCGAGACGCCGACATAGCGGACCTTGCCAGCGGCAACCAGGTCGTCGAGCGCCCGCAGCGTTTCGTCTATCGGCGTGACCGTGTCGGTGCCGTGCAGCTGATAGAGATCGATATGGTCCAGCTGCAGCCGTTCGAGGCTGCCGTCGACCGAATCCATGATATGGCCGCGCGAAGAACCGCGCTGGTTCGGGCCGCCGCCCATGGCGCCGTGAACCTTGGTGGCGATGATCACGTCCTGCCGATTGACGCCGAGATTTCTCAGCGACTGGCCGAGAAGCCGTTCCGAGGCGCCGAAGGAATAAACATCGGCGGTGTCGAAGAAATTGACGCCGGCGGCGAGCGAGCGGGCGACGATCTCGTCGACGCCCTTCTGGTCGAGGCTGGCGATCAGGCCCCATTGGGCATTCTCGCCGGCCGCGCCGAATGTCATCGTACCGAGGCAAAGTTCGGAGACGAACATCCCCGTATTTCCAAGTTGATTGTAACGCATGGTGGCTCCAGAGGCTTTGGGATAACTCGAACCATATAGGAACGAAACGTTCCGTTTCCATTGCTGGCTTAGTCAGCGTCAGCCTGTGGCCTAAGGCCGGCTGCGCCTCATCTGGCGCCGAAAATCGCCGATCCAACCCTGACACTGGTCGCGCCGAAGGCGATCGCCGTTTCGTAGTCGCCGGACATGCCCATCGACAGCTTTCCGACGCCGGCTTCATCTGCGAACTTCTCCAGCAGCGCGAAATGCGGACCGGGATTCTCGTCGGACGGCGGGATGCACATCAGCCCCTCGACCACGAGGCCATGGACATCGCGGCAGCGGGCGACGAAGGCGACCGCCTCGCGCGGCTCGATGCCGGCCTTTTGCGGCTCGGAACCGGTGTTGACCTGGACATACAGCCTTGGTGACCGGCGCTGCCTGGCGATTTCCTTGGCGAGTTCGGCGGCGATCTTTTCACGGTCGACGGTTTCGATGACGTCGAACAATGCCACCGCTTCCTTGGCCTTGTTCGATTGCAACGGCCCGATCAGGTGCAGCTCGATGTCGGGGAAAGCTTCCTTCAGCGCCGGCCACTTGGCTTGCGCCTCCTGGACGCGGTTCTCGCCGAAGACGCGCTGGCCGGCCTCGATAACCGGACGGATATCGGTGGCATCGAAGGTTTTCGAGACCGCAACCAGCGTCACCGCCCCGGCCTCGCGTCCGGCCTCGCGCTCGGCAGTGGCGATCCTTGCCTTGACGGTGAAAAGCTGTTCGACGGCGCTCGCCATGCCTATATCCTGCCTGTGTTTGGCTTTTCGCCGGATCGCCGCAGTTGACGGGTCCGGTAATCCATGGTGAACACCGCGACGACATTTCCTGAGCCGCCCGGGCATTGTCCGGCGGCTCGCGCATGCTTTTAAGTGAAAAACACCCGATGGCAACCGAACGATACAATCCGCGCGCGTCAGAGCTCAAATGGCAGAAGGCCTGGGACGCCAAGAAGCTGTTCGAAGCCGACAACGATGACCCGCGCCCGAAATACTACGTGCTGGAGATGTTCCCCTATCCATCGGGGCGCATCCATATCGGCCATACCCGCAACTATACGATGGGCGACGTGGTGGCGCGCTACAAGCGGGCCAAGGGTTTCAACGTGCTGCACCCGATGGGCTGGGACGCCTTTGGCATGCCAGCCGAAAACGCAGCAATGCAGAACAAGGTCCATCCCAAGGACTGGACCTATCAGAACATCGCTGCCATGCGCGAGCAACTCAAGGTCATGGGCCTGTCGCTCGATTGGGCACGCGAGTTCGCTACCTGCGATGTCGATTATTACCACCGCCAGCAGATGCTGTTCCTCGATTTCGTCGAGAAGGGCCTGGTGACGCGCAAATCCTCCAAGGTCAACTGGGATCCGGAGGACATGACGGTGCTTGCCAACGAGCAGGTCATCGACGGGCGCGGCTGGCGCTCGGGCGCGCTGGTGGAACAGCGCGAGCTGACGCAATGGTTCTTCAAGATCACCGACTATGCGCAGGATCTGCTGGATTCACTCGACCAGCTCGACGACTGGCCGGAAAAAGTGAAGCTGATGCAGGCGAACTGGATCGGCCGTTCTGAAGGCCTGCTGATCCGCTGGCCGCTGGCCAAGCCAGTCGCCGGCGAGCATGAGCTCGAAGTCTATACGACAAGGCCCGACACCATCTTCGGCGCCTCCTTCATGGCGATTGCGGCCGACCATCCGCTGGCCAAAAAGGCGGCCGAAGACAATCCGGCGCTGGCAAAGTTCATCGACGAGGTCCGCCACATGGGCACGTCGGTGGCGGCCCTGGAGACGGCCGAGAAGAAGGGCTTCGATACCGGCATCCGCGTCGTCCATCCGTTCGACGAGAAGTGGACGCTGCCCGTCTACGTCGCCAATTTCGTGCTGATGGACTACGGCACCGGCGCCGTTTTCGGCTGCCCGTCCGGTGACCAGCGCGACCTCGACTTCGCCAACAAATACGGCCTGCCGGTCATTCCAGTGGTGATGCCGGAAGGCGAGAATCAAGGAAGCTTCCAGATCATCGACGAGGCCTATGTCGGCGACGGCGTGATGATCAATTCGCGCTTCCTCGACGGCATGAAGCCGGATCAGGCATTCGACGAGGTGGCGAAGCTGCTCGAACAGAAGACCATCGGCAACCGGCCGATGGCCGAGCGCAAGGTGAATTTCCGCCTGCGCGACTGGGGCATTTCGCGCCAGCGCTATTGGGGCTGCCCGATCCCGATGATCCATTGCGAGGATTGCGGCGTTGTGCCGGTGCCGAAAGCCGACCTGCCGGTCAGGCTGCCTGACGATATCGAGTTCGACCGGCCGGGCAATCCGCTCGACCGTCATTCGACATGGCGGCACGTCAAATGCCCGCGTTGCGGCAAGGATGCGCGGCGCGAAACCGACACGATGGACACGTTCGTCGATTCGTCGTGGTATTTCGCGCGCTTCACCGCGCCCTGGGCCAACGATCCGACCGATCCCAAGGCCGCGACTGAATGGCTGCCGGTCGACCAGTATATTGGCGGCATCGAGCACGCCATTTTGCACCTGCTCTATTCGCGCTTCTTCACCCGCGCCATGCGCGAGACCGGCCATGTCGATCTCGCCGAGCCGTTCAGGGGCCTGTTTACGCAAGGCATGGTGGTGCACGAGACCTATCGGGTTGGCGGCGCCTCGAACGGCCGCTGGCTTGCGCCGAGCGAGGTCAGGCTGGAGGACGCCGACGGCAAGCGCCGCGCCTTCGAAATCGCTACTGGCGAAGAGGCGGTGATCGGTCCGCTCGAAAAAATGTCGAAGTCGAAGAAGAATACCGTTAGCCCGGAAGAGATCACCGACGGCTACGGCGCCGATACGGCGCGCTGGTTCATGCTGTCGGACTCGCCGCCCGAACGCGATGTCGAATGGACCGACGAGGGTGCGGCCGGCGCGCATCGCTTCATCCAGCGCATCTGGCGGCTGGTGTTGACGGCTGCCGATTCGCTCGCCGGAGTTCGGCCAGAGGCGGCGAAGGACGGCGAGGCCGGAACAGTGTCCAAGGCCGCGCACAAGATCCTCAAGTCTGTCGGCGAGGATATTGAAAAGCTCGCCTTCAACCGTGCCATCGCCCGTATCTATGAGCTCGCCAATGCCTTGACCGTACCGCTCAACGAGGCAGCCGAAGGCAAGGCCGGTCCGGCGCTCCAAGCGGCCTGCCGTGAAGCCGTCGAGATCCTGGTGCACCTGATCGCGCCGGTCATGCCGCATCTGGCCGAGGAGTGCTGGCAGACGCTCGGCGGCACCGACCTTGTCGCCGAACGGCCCTGGCCGGACTACGATCCCTCGCTTGTCGTCGACGCCGAGATCGTGCTGCCGGTCCAGGTCAACGGCAAGAAGCGCGGCGATTTGACAATTGCCCGCGACGCGGACCAAGGTGCGGTCGAAAAAGCGGTTCTGGCTCTCGACTTCGTGCAGAAAGCGCTCGAAGGTAAGGCGCCGCGCAAGGTGATAATCGTCCCGCAGAGGATCGTCAATGTTGTTGCCTGATCCGAAAAAAGCGGAGCTGACGCCGCGCCGTATCATGCTCTACGGGCTGCTCGCTTCGGTGGCGCTGGTTTCCGCCTGCACGGTGCGGCCGCTCTATTCAAGCGCGCCGCTGATCGCCGGCTCTCAGGTCGGCGCTGCTGCCGAACTGGCATCGATCTCGGTCAAGCCGGTCAAGACCCGCTACGCCCAGCAGGTCCGCAACAATCTGATCTTCGCGCTCGGCCAGGGCGCCGGCGAGCCTGCTTCGCCGGTCTATTCGCTTGATCTCGGCGTCTCCGAACTCGTCGAATCGGCGGCAATCGAGCAGGTCACGACCGACGAGGACGAGCCGACCGCCGGCACAGTGACGCTGACCGCCAACTATGTGCTGAGCGATGCCAAGACCGGCACGGTCATAGCGAGGGGCAAGCGCTCTATCCCGTCCTCATACGATAGGCCGCGCCAGGAATTCGCGTCGTATCGGGCGCAGATCGACGCCGAGAACCGCGCGGCGCGCGAACTGGCGGATGTGCTGCGGCTGTCGATCGCCCAAGATCTGATCAAGCACGGCAAGCCGGCGGCAAGCTAGGTCTTTCCATCCTGGATTGAAGCGCTCCGTCTGTGGCGGATTGCGCTGTCAGCAAAAGGCCGATTGCTCGGCCTTTTTTGTTCGACGTAGGACATTTCGCTTCAGCCGATCTTCTGGCCGGTCTTTGCCCAGTCGGCGAGGAACTGCTCCAGGCCCTTGTCGGTCAGCGGGTGCTTGACCAGTGCCTTGAGCGTCGCCGGCGGGGCGGTGATGACGTCTGCCCCGATCAGTGCCGCCTGTTTGACATGGTTCACCGTGCGCACAGAAGCGGTCAGGATTTCGGTCTGGAAATCATAATTGTCGTAGATGGTGCGGATATCGGCAATCAGTTCCATGCCGTCCCAGCCACTGTCGTCGATGCGGCCGACGAAGGGCGAGATGAAGGAGGCGCCGGCCTTGGCAGCGAGGAGCGCCTGGGTGGCCGAGAAGCACAGCGTGACGTTGACCATGCGGCCGTCCGACCGGATGTCCTTGCAGGCTCTCAGGCCGTCGAGCGTCAGCGGCACCTTGATGCAGACATTGTCGGCGATCCTGGCCAGGATCTTGGCCTCCGCCATCATGTCCTTGTATTCGGTGGCGACGACTTCGGCCGAGACCGGGCCCTTGACGATCTCGCAGATCTCTCTGGTGACGTCGGCGATCTTGCCGCCGGATTTCAGGATCAGCGACGGATTGGTGGTTACGCCGTCGAGCAGCCCCAAATCGTTCAGCTCACGGATTTCCTTGACATCGGCGGTGTCGACAAAAAATTTCATGGCGGTCTCCTGAAGATTTTTCATGTGCAGGTCATGCACATTCGGGGTCGGACTTTGATCTAGACCAAAGTCGGGGCAAGGTCACGCCTCATGATCGAAGATTCGCCCTTTGTCGCGGCCGCACCGGTGCTGGTCCCAATGCCTGCTGAGCGCCCCTACACCTATGCTGTGCCGGCTGGCATGCGCGTGGTGCCGGGCTCGATCGTGCGCGTTCCGCTTGGGCCCCGCCAGGTCGCCGGCATCGTCTGGGACGGCGCCGTCGAAAAGGTCGACGCGAAGAAATTGCGGCCGATCGAGCAGGTTTTCGACTGCCCGCCGATCGACCGCGCGATGCGGCGTTTTGTCGATTGGCTGGCGCAGTACACGCTGTCGCCGCCCGGCATGGTGGCGCGCATGCTGCTCAGGGCGCCGGAGGCGTTCGATCCGGAGCCGTGGATCGAAGGGCTGCAGCGCACCTTCGCCAAGCCCGACCGGATGACGGAGGCGAGGACGCGCGTGCTGGAAACGGCCGAAGGTGGGCTCGCCTGGACGCGGTCGGGCCTGGCGCATGCGGCAGGCGTGTCGTCGACGGTGGTGGACGGGCTGAGGGCGCAGGGGGTATTCGAGACGGTGATGATCCCGCCGCGGCCGGTGGTCGCAGCACCCGATCCCGGCTACGCCGTGCCGGCACTGATGCCCGACCAGAGCGATGCCGCCGAGATGCTGCGCGCCAATGTCGCGGCCGGCATATTCGGCGTCACCCTGCTCGACGGTGTAACCGGATCCGGCAAGACGGAGGTCTATTTCGAGGCGGTTGCGGCCGCGCTCGATCGCGGCACGCAAGTGTTGATCCTGCTGCCGGAAATCGCGCTGACCCACGCCTTCCTCGAACGCTTTCAGGAGCGGTTCGGCGCCAAGCCGGCGGAGTGGCACTCGGACCTGCCGCCAAGAATGCGCGAAAAGGTCTGGCGGCAGGTGGCGGAAGGCGGCGTGCGGGTGGTCGCAGGCGCGCGCTCAGCGCTGTTCCTGCCGTTCAGGGAGCTTGGGCTGATTGTCGTCGACGAAGAGCACGACCCCGCCTACAAGCAGGAGGATCGCGTCTTTTACAACGCGCGCGACATGGCCGTGGTGCGCGGCCATATCGGCGGGTTTCCGGTCGTGCTCGCCTCGGCGACACCGTCGGTCGAAAGCCGGGTCAATGCCAGCCAGGGCCGCTACAGCAGGGCGGTGCTTTCGGCGCGCTTTGCCGAGGCGGCACTTCCCGATCTCAAGACGATCGACATGCGCCGTGCGCCGCCGGCACGCGGCGGCTTCCTGTCGCCGGTGCTGCTTAGCCATATGCGGCAGACGCTGGAAAGAAAGGAACAATCGCTGCTGTTTCTCAACCGGCGCGGTTATGCGCCGCTGACGCTCTGCCGGGTCTGCGGCCACCGCTTCGGCTGTCCGGTCTGCTCGGCCTGGCTGGTCGAGCACCGCTTTCGCGGTCAGCTCGTCTGCCACCATTGCGGGCACAATGAACGCCGGCCCGAGGCCTGCCCGGAATGTGGCACGCTCGATCATCTGGTCGCCTGCGGGCCGGGCGTAGAGCGCATCGCCGAGGAGGTCGTCGCGCATTTCCCTGATGCCCGCATCATCGTACTGTCGTCCGACCTGATGGGCGGCGTGCGGCGGCTGCGGCTCGAGCTCGAAGCCATAGCCAATGGCGAGGCCGACATCGTCATCGGCACGCAACTCGTCGCCAAGGGCCACAATTTCCCCAACATGACGCTCGTCGGTGTCGTCGATGCCGATCTCGGCCTGGCCAATGGCGACCCACGCGCCGCCGAGCGCACCTTCCAACTGCTCAGCCAGGTGACCGGCCGCGCCGGCCGCACCGGCAAGAAGAGCCTTGGCCTGCTGCAGACCTTCCAACCCGACCACCCGGTGATGCGGGCGATCGTCTCCGGCGATGCCGAGGCCTTCTACGAGCGCGAGATCGCCGAACGCGAGCGGGCGGGGCTGCCGCCCTTCGGCCGGCTCGCCGGCGTCATCGTCAGCGCGGCGACCCGGGCGGAAGCCGAAGGGCACGCCCGCGGCCTGCGCCGTGCCGCGCCGCAAGCCATCGACCTGTTCGTCCTCGGTCCGGCCGAGGCGCCGCTGTCATTGATCGGCGGCCGCCATCGCTTTCGCCTACTGATCCAGGGCGAGCGGCGCGCCGACATGCAAGGGTTCATCCGCACCATGCTGGCCGAGGGACCGAAGATAAGGGCCTCGGTGCGGGTCCAGGTCGATATCGACCCGCAAAGCTTTTTGTAAGGTGTCGATTACCCTTTCGAGACGCGTTCGGTGAATGGGTTCAGGTAAGGCACGTCGAGAATCGCAAAATGCCGGGTGTTGGCCGTCAAAACTGACAGGCCGTGCAAACGGGCGGTAGCTGCGATCAGAACGTCCGCCAGTCCCGGATTGGCGCCTCTGGCGATAGTGGCGTCTTCCAGTTTTCCGGCTTCTCGCGCGATTGCTAAATCGATGGGAAGGATGCGCTGGTTGAACTCTAGAAGCAACCTTTCGAACCACTCATTGATGCGCTCCGCCTTCATATGCCCGCCCGCCCGCTTCAGTTTCGCGATTCCTCGTTCCACCTCCAAGATGACGATCGACGAGAACTGCCAAGAGCCGCGTTCTCCTTGTACAGCAACCCAGTTCTGCACGTGTGACGGAAGCAGAGGCCGACCAGGTGCAAATGCCGAGAGAAAAGACGTATCAAGCAGATAGCCGGTCAAAACTCCACTTCCCGCGACGGCGATTCGTTTCGCTCAAGCTCGATGCCGCCTGGATACCGAAGCAGGAAATCCACGAAGTCTTTTTGGCTGTTCTGCGGATAAAGTTTCCGTCCCTCACCGATTGGCACCACCATGACTGCGGGCTTGCCGTGCTTGGTAATAACCGTGGGCTCACCGTTCTCAGCGGCCTCCACGAGCGCGGAAAGGCTGGCCTTTGCCTCTCGCAGTTGCATCGTCTTCATGCGCGGAACCCCTTGTGGTCTCATGTAGTCACAATATAGGAATTGTGCAGAAAAAAACAGCCCATTGTTTAACGTCCTGTGAGCCCGGTCGAGACAACGGTCGCGCTCGCGTTGAGCTGACGCGCCCTGCAAATTGCCGACGGCCCATCTGGCGCATGTCAGTTGCTTCGCTAGAATGCCCGAAATTTTGAATATCCATTTACGAGGGGACAAGGATGGAATTTGCGTTTCCATGGCCGATGAGCCAGGGCGAGTGGCTGGCATGGTCGAGCGCGGTCGCAACTCTATTGCTCGGCCTGTTGCTATTCCTGGCTCCACAGCTGGCGTTCCGCATCCTGCGGCTGCAGGTCAGACCGGAGAAGGCAGCGGCGATCGCCGAGGGGCGCGGCCGGATGTCGGGCTTCTATCTCGGCGTCAGCCTGTGCTGCATCCTCTTGGCGCAGCCGCTGCTCTACATGGCGCTCGGCTTCTCCTGGCTATTCACCGCCTTCGGCCGGCTGCTGTCGATGATGTCGGACGGCGCCAATACGCCGTTCAACTGGGCATCCATTGTCGTCGAGCTGGTGCTGGCGGCGCTGCCGCTCGCGTTCGCCTTCGGCTTTTTGCCCTGAATCACAGAGCAATCCGGGGTTGGTTGCTGAACTCGGCGAGCGGATGCGACAATAGTGCCTGAAAACCATGCCGGACGACGCATTGCGGTCTGAAAATGCCTGTGCTAGACGGCAATCGACTTTCGACCGGGGATAGCGGAAGCCGCGCCTCCGTGCTTGGAAAAATGCAGTAAGGTCAAAGATTTAGCCAGAGTTTTTGCTCGCGCCAACAATCTGCGGCCTGTCAGACAAGAGAAAAGACGGTCCGTGGCCCAATCGTCATCGCCAATCTCAGGTGTCGCAGAACGCTATGCGGGTTCGCTGTTCGAACTCGCGCTGCAGGCCAATTCGGTGGCCAGCGTCGAGACCGACCTCAACAGTTTCGAAGCGATGCTCGAAGGCAGCGCTGACCTTTCGCGGCTGATCAGGAGCCCGGTTTTCTCCAGCGAAGACCAGGCCAAGGCGATCGCCGCGATCGGCGACAGAGCGGGGGTCACGGGCCTCACTGGCAATTTCCTGCGCGTCGTTGCCCAGAACCGCCGGCTTTTCGCCGTGCCAGGAATGATCAAGGCGTTCCGCCAGATCGCCGCCGAACACCGCGGCGAGACCGCCGCCGAGGTCACCTCGGCGCATGCGCTGACGCCTGCCCAGGAAACCGAGCTGAAAGCGGCGCTGAAAAGCGTCGCCGGCAAGGATGTGGCGATCACCGTCACCGTCGATCCGTCGCTGCTCGGCGGGCTGGTGGTCAGGATCGGCTCGCGCCAGATCGATACGTCGCTCAAAACCAAACTCAATTCGCTCAAGCTTGCACTGAAAGAGGTCGGCTGATGGACATCCGCGCCGCGGAAATTTCCGCAATTCTGAAAGACCAGATCAAGAATTTCGGCAAGGAGGCCGAGGTCTCCGAAGTCGGCCAGGTGCTGTCCGTCGGTGACGGCATCGCCCGCGTCTATGGCCTCGACAATGTCCAGGCCGGCGAGATGGTCGAGTTCCCCGGCGGCATCCGCGGCATGGCGCTCAACCTCGAAGCCGACAATGTCGGCGTCGTTATCTTCGGCGCCGACCGTGACATCAAGGAAGGCGATACCGTCAAGCGCACCGGCGCCATCGTCGATGCGCCTGTCGGCATGGGCCTGCTCGGCCGCGTCGTCGATGCGCTCGGCAACCCGATCGACGGCAAGGGCCCGATCCAGGCCACCGAACGCAAGCGCGTCGACGTCAAGGCGCCCGGCATCATCCCGCGCAAATCGGTGAACGAGCCGATGTCGACCGGCCTCAAGGCCATCGACGCGCTGATCCCGGTCGGCCGCGGCCAGCGCGAGCTGGTCATCGGCGACCGCCAGACCGGCAAGACCGCGATCATCCTCGACACCATGCTCAACCAGAAATCGGTGCACGACAACGGCCCGGAGAAGGAAAAGCTGTACTGCGTCTATGTCGCCGTCGGCCAGAAGCGCTCGACCGTGGCGCAGTTCGTCAAGGTGCTGGAAGAGCGCGGCGCGCTCGACTATTCGATCATCATCGCTGCGACCGCGTCTGATCCGGCGCCGATGCAGTTCCTGGCGCCGTTCACCGCCTGCACCATGGGCGAATATTTCCGCGACAACGGCATGCACGCGCTGATCAGCTATGACGATCTGTCGAAGCAGGCCGTCGCCTATCGCCAGATGTCGCTGCTGCTGCGCCGTCCTCCGGGCCGCGAGGCCTATCCGGGCGACGTTTTCTACCTGCACTCGCGCCTGCTCGAGCGCGCCGCCAAGCTCAACGACGACAATGGCGGCGGGTCGCTGACGGCGCTGCCGATCATCGAGACGCAGGCCAACGACGTGTCGGCCTATATCCCGACCAACGTCATCTCGATCACCGACGGCCAGATCTTCCTGGAAACCAATCTGTTCTTCCAGGGCGTCCGTCCTGCGGTCAATGTCGGTCTGTCGGTGTCGCGCGTCGGCTCTTCGGCGCAGATCAAGGCGATGAAGCAGGTTGCCGGGTCGATCAAGGGCGAGCTCGCGCAGTACCGCGAAATGGCTGCTTTCGCGCAGTTCGGCTCCGATCTCGACGCCGCCACGCAGCGCCTGCTCAATCGCGGCTCGCGCCTGACCGAGCTTTTGAAGCAGCCGCAATTCTCGCCGCTCAAGGTCGAGGAGCAGGTCGCGGTGATCTTCGCCGGCGTCAACGGCTATCTCGACAAGCTGGCGATCAACCAGGTCGGCAAGTTCGAGCAGGGGCTGTTGTCGCACATGCGCTCGGCCGGCAAGGACGTGCTCGACGGCATCCGCAAGGAGAAGGCGCTGTCCGACGATCTGCGCGCCAGGCTGAAGGCAGAGATCGACGCCTTCGCCAAGACCTTTGCTTGAGTGGGCCGGACGGGATCAGGTTTGAAGCATGCCTTCGTTAAAAGACCTTCGTAACCGTATCGCCTCGGTCAAGGCGACGCAGAAGATCACCAAGGCGATGCAGATGGTCGCCGCGGCGAAGCTGCGCCGCGCGCAGGAAGCGGCTGAAGCGGCGCGTCCCTATTCGGAGCGCATGGGCGCGGTGCTGGCCAACATCACCCAGGCGATCGGCGGTGGCGGCGATGCCCCGGCGCTGATGACCGGCACCGGCAAGGACGACGTGCATCTGCTTGTCGTCTGCACGGCCGAACGCGGCCTGTGCGGTGGCTTCAATTCGCAGATCGCCCGCTTTGCCCGTGACCACATCCGCAAGCTTCTGGCCGACGGCAAGCAGGTCAAGATCATCTGCGTCGGCAAGAAGGGGTTCGACATATTGCGCCGCGACTACGGGGCGCTGATCATCGAGCGTGTCGATCTGCGCGAGGTCAAGACGCTGGGCTTCGTCAATGCCGATGCCATCGCCAAGAAGGTGATCCACCTGTTCAACGAAGGCGGCTTCGACATCTGCACGCTGTTCTATTCGCAGTTCAAGTCGGTGATCAGCCAGATCCCGACAGCGCAGCAAATTATCCCGGCGGGCGTGGTTTCGGATGCTGCTGAAGCGAAGGATGGTGGCAGCGCTGTCTACGAATACGAGCCGGAGCCGGGCGAAATCCTCTCCGATCTCATCCCGCGCAACATCTCCGTGCAGGTCTTCCGCGCGCTGCTTGAGAATGCGGCCGGCGAGATGGGCGCCAAGATGAGCGCCATGGACAATGCGACGCGCAATGCCGGCGACATGATCAACAAATTGTCGATCACCTACAACCGCCAGCGGCAGGCGCAGATCACCAAGGAATTGATCGAAATCATTTCGGGCGCCGAGGCGCTCTAGGCACGCTCCCAAGGAGGTCATCGACCTCAAGCGTGTGAGAAACAAAGAGACGAAAAGGGTAAAGACGATGGCGAAAGCAGCGACCCCGAAGACGGCAGCCCCTAAGGCCGCGGCACCAGCAAAGGCTCCGGCGGCAGCAAAGGCCGCTCCGGCCAAGAAGGCGGCAGCAACCAAGGCCGCCGCCGTGAATACGCCGGCCGCTACCATCAAGAAAACCGGCTTGGCGGGCAAGGTTCGCCAGGTCATCGGCGCTGTTGTCGACGTGCAGTTCGGCGAACATCTGCCGGCGATCCTGAACGCGATTGAGACGATCAATGTCGGCAATCGCCTGGTGCTCGAAGTGGCCCAGCATCTCGGCGAAAACACCGTACGCTGCATCGCCATGGACTCCACCGAAGGTCTGGTTCGCGGCCAGGACGTCTATGACACCGGCGCGCCGATCACCGTGCCGGTCGGCCCTGGCATGCTCGGTCGCATCATCAACGTCATCGGCGAGCCGGTCGACGAGGCAGGCCCGGTCGACGGCATCGAGATGCGCTCGATCCACCAGCCGGCGCCGACCTATGTCGAGCAGTCGACGGAAGCGCAGATCCTGGTCACCGGCATCAAGGTGCTCGACCTGCTGGCCCCCTATGCCCGCGGCGGCAAGATCGGCCTGTTCGGCGGCGCCGGCGTCGGCAAGACGGTGCTGATCCAGGAACTGATCAACAACGTCGCCAAGGCGCATGGCGGCTTCTCGGTGTTCGCCGGCGTCGGCGAGCGCACCCGCGAAGGCAACGACCTCTATCACGAGTTCATCGAGTCCGGCGTCAACAAGAAGGGCGGCGGCGAAGGCTCCAAGGCCGCGCTCGTCTATGGCCAGATGAACGAGCCGCCGGGCGCGCGCGCGCGCGTCGGCCTGACCGGCCTGACAGTTGCCGAATACTTCCGCGACCAGGGCCAGGACGTGCTGTTCTTCGTCGACAACATCTTCCGCTTCACGCAGGCGGGCTCGGAAGTGTCGGCGCTGCTCGGCCGCATTCCTTCGGCCGTGGGCTACCAGCCGACGCTGGCCACCGACATGGGCGCGCTGCAGGAGCGTATCACCACGACGACCAAGGGTTCGATCACCTCGGTGCAGGCGATCTATGTGCCGGCCGACGATTTGACCGACCCGGCACCAGCGACTTCATTCGCCCACCTCGACGCGACGACCGTGCTCAACCGCGCGATTTCGGAAAAGGGCATCTATCCGGCGGTCGATCCGCTCGATTCGACTTCGCGCATGCTCGACCCGATGGTTGTCGGCGAGGAGCACTACCAGGTCGCGCGCCAGGTGCAGTCGATCCTTCAGCGTTACAAGTCGCTGCAGGACATCATCGCCATCCTGGGCATGGACGAGCTGTCGGAAGAGGACAAGCAGACGGTTGCCCGCGCCCGCAAGATCGAGCGCTTCCTGTCGCAGCCCTTCTTCGTCGCCGAAGTGTTCACCGGCGCGCCGGGCAAGTTGGTCGACCTCGCCGACACCATCAAGGGCTTCAAGGGCCTTTGCAACGGCGATTACGACCACCTGCCGGAGGCCGCCTTCTACATGGTCGGCGGCATCGAGGAAGCGGTCGAGAAGGCACAGCGCCTGGCGGCTGAAGCGGCGTAAGCCAAAGCGAATAGCGAATAGGGAGTAGCGAATAGGGGTCTATGAGCCGGACGAGTTTCTTCACTACTCGCTACTCACTATTCCCTATTCGCTAAATTGATCATGCCTGAAGCTTTCAAGTTCGAACTGGTCTCGCCGGAGCGCCTCTTGGTTTCCGAGCAGGTCGAATCCGTCGTCATCCCAGGCGCCGAGGGCGAAATGACCGTGATGGCGCATCACGCACCGGTCATGACCACGATCAAGCCGGGCGTCGTCACGTTGAAGACCGCTTCCGGCAAGGAAGAACGCTACGTGGTGTTCGGCGGCTTTGCCGACATCGTTCCGGCCGGCTGCACGCTGCTGGCGGAATCGGCTGTGGCCGTCGGCGACATCGACCGCGCCGAGCTTGCCCGCCGCATCCAGGAGGCGAGGGAAGACGCCGCCGACGCCAAGGACGACCAGACCCGCAGCAAGGCCGAGCAGTTCCTTAACCAGCTCACCACGCTTGAAGGCGCCATCCTGCCGGCTTAACGCGAAGGATCAGTTCGGCGTCGAGAAAGCGAGGCTTGCCTCGCTTTTTTATTTGGTGAACAGTCAGGCTGCCTTGGCGTGGGGGGCCGATGACAGAACAAACAGTGCAACAAGAAACAGTCTCGCGATCCAGATGGTCGACGGCCCTGGTGTCGGCCCTTGGCGGCCCGTTTGGCGGATTTCTATGGATTGGCGCTGGCAAACTGGCTGTCATAAGCCTGTTTGTGATCAGTGCTGTCAGCATCGCGCTTTGCTACATCGGAATTCCGGTGGTGCCGGGCATGGATCTTGCGGCGGCGGGCAACTTTTCAGGTATCGGCTTGATGATCCTGTGGGCGACGCTCGTTGTTCCCTTTGCGCATCGGTTCAAGCCGGACAAATGGTATGCGCAAGGGGTGTCGGTGTTCGTGTTGGCGTTTTACGCCTCCATCGTGGCTGCGTTTGTAATCCGCTCGTTGGTGTTCCAATCGTTTTCGATCTCGTCTGGCAGCATGACGCCGACGTTGCGGGAGGGCGACTATCTCTTCGTGTCCAAATCCGCATACGGCTACAGTCGCTACAGCGTGCCCTTCAACGTGCTCTCATTTGACGGGCGCCTATTGGGCGCGGAACCCAAAAGGGGAGATGTGGTGGCATTCAAGTTCCCGCCCGATCCGAGCGTGAACTACATCCAGCGGATCGTCGGCTTTCCGGGCGAAAAGATCCAGATCATCGACGGGATGCTTTACATCAACGAGGTAGCGGTGGGGCTCGAGGATATCGGCTCTTTTTCGTCCGAAGAGTTCCCCGATCCAGTCAAACTTCAACGTGAAACTTTGCCAGAGGGCGTGTCCTACACCGTTCTCAACCTGACAGATTCATCCATCGGGGACAACACGAACTCGTGGATCGTGCCCGCAGGCCACTATTTTGCACTTGGCGACAATCGGGACAATTCCTCCGACAGCCGATTCAGCGTCGGGTTTATTCCCAGTGAAAATCTGGTCGGCAAGGCCGTGCGGCTGTTCTGGAATTCTAAAGGCGTCGACTATTCTTCCCGGCAAGTATTGGATCCGTCAGGCAAATAGCTCACACCGTCAGCGCTTCCACGGCGCGCATGACGCCGCGCAGTTCGGCGAGGCCCTTCAGGCGGCCGATGCAGGAATAGCCGGGGTTCACCTTCTTGCCGATGTCGTCGACAATGGCATGGCCATGGTCCGGACGCATCGGAATCTGCCAGTCCGCCCTGCCTGCCGCCTTGCGCCGCCGCTCCTCGCCAATCAGCGCCGACACGACCGCCACCATGTCGGTGTCGCCGTCGAGGTGCTCGGCTTCGTGGAAGGAGCCGTCGGGCTCCTTGGTGACATTGCGCAGATGGGCGAAATGGATGTTCTCGGCGAAAGCCTTCGCCATTGCCGGCAGATCGTTCTGCGCGCTCGCGCCGTAGGAGCCGGTACACAGTGTCAGTCCGTTAGCCGGCGAAGCGACGGCGTCGAGCAGCGCGCGGGCATCGGCTGCCTTGGAAACGATGCGCGGCAGGCCGAACAACGAAAAAGGCGGATCGTCGGGGTGGATCGCCATCCTGACGCCGGCCTCTTCGGCAACCGGCACGATCTCGCGCAGGAAGGCAAACAGGTTTTCGCGCAGTCCTTCGGTAGAGACGTCCTTGTAGAGGTCGAGGGCGCGGCGGAAGCTCGCTCGATCGAAGATGAATTCGCGCGCCGGCACCCAGCCGATCAGGTTGAGCTCCAGTCTCGCCTTGTCGCTTTCGCTCATGCCTTGCAGCCGCACACGCGCCGCCTCGACACGGGCCGGCGGGTGATCGGCCTCCGCCCGTTTTCGCTCGAGGATGAAGACGTCATAGGCGCAGAGCTCGACGACATCGAAGCGCAGCGCCGTGCCGCCATGCGGCATCGGATAGTCGAGGTCGGTGCGCGTCCAGTCGGTGATCGCCATGAAATTATAGCAGATGGTGTTGATGCCGGCGGCAGCGACGGCGCGGATCGAGGCCTTATAATTGTCGATCAGGGTGCGCCAGTCGCCACTGCGGGTCTTGATGTCCTCATGGACGACGATGCTCTCGACCACGTCCCAGGTCAGGCCTGCTGCCTGGATCTCTGCCTTGCGCCTGGCGATCTCGTCCGCCGGCCAGGCGCGGCCGTCATTGAGGTGATGCAGCGCGCTGACGATGCCGACGGCGCCGGCCTGACGGACATGGGCAAGCGTCACCGGGTCGTCGGGCCCGAACCAGCGCCAAGTCTGTCTCATGGCTTCTCACTCCCTATGCCAAGCGCCGCCAAGGCAGCGGCAGGCCCGCCCCGCCGCAGGCGCTCGAGATGGGCTGTCGTCAGATCAATCAGTGTCATGCGCTGGGAATGGTCCCTGGCGAAGCCGGCGAGATCGAACATCGCTGTCACAGCTTCATCAGCCGGCCGGCTGCCGAGCGCCGTAAGCCGAGTGTCGATCGGGTCGGTGAAATGGGCTTCGGGCAAGGTCTTGCCGCGCGCCTCGCAAGCGGCCATCCAGGCGGCCACCACCAGCATCAGATGGGCTGGGGGATCACCGGCACTCAGCCGCTCGACGGCCGAGGCGACGATGCGCTGTGGCAGTTTCTGGCTGCCGTCATTGGCGATCTGCGCCGTGCGATGGGCCAGCGCCGTGTTCGAGTAACGTTCGGCGAGCTGGGCCGTGTAGCCGGCCGTATCGAGCCCGGCGTCCGGCGGCAGCGTCGGGATCGCCTCGGCCCACAAGCCGTCGACGAATTGCCGGATCGCCGGATCGGCAAAGGCGCGGTCGACCGTGTCGTAGCCGCTGAGCAGGCCGAGATAGGCGATTGCCGAATGCGAGCCGTTGAGCAGCCGCAGCTTCATGTCCTCGAACGGCCCGACGTCGCCGACCATGGTGACGCCGAACTTTTCCCAGGCCGGCCTGCCCGCCGGAAAGTCGTCCTCGACCACCCATTGGCAGAACGGCTCGGTCATCACCGGCCAGGCATCCTCGACGCCGAGCTCGACGGCGATACGCGCCCGGTCGGCATCGGTGGTCGCCGGCACGATGCGGTCGACCATGCTCGACGGAAAGGCGACGCCGTCGGCGATGTGTGCGGCGAGCCTGGCATCGCCTGAAGTGGCGAGCCTGGCATCGCGCAGTGCGGCGAATTCGACCAGCAGGCGGTGCAGCGTGGCGCCATTGGCCGGAAGGTTGTCGCAGCAGAGCACGGTGAAAGGCTGGATGCCGGTGGCACGGCGGCGCGACAGCGCCTCCGTCAGGAAACCATGCGCCGTTCGTGGCATTTGCGGGTTAGCCAGATCATGGACGATGTCGGGGTGGGTATTGTCCAGTCCGCCGCCGGCTGCCCTCAGATAGGCCTTTTCGGTGATCGTCAGCGTGACGATACGGGTGAGCGGATCGGTCAGAGCGGCGAGCACCGCAGCCGGATCTTCCGGCGCCACCAGCAGCGACAGGATCGAACCGACGACGCGCAGCTCTTCTTCGACGCTGCTCCTGATCGCCAGTGTGTAGAGGCCATCCTGCGGCGCCAGTGCGTCGCGCGTGTCTGGACTGCGCAAGGACACGCCGACAATGCCCCAGCCTGTCTCTCCAGCCGCCAGACAGTCGTCGACATAGGCCGCCTGGTGGGCGCGGTGGAACGCGCCGACGCCGAGATGGACGATGCCTGGCGCAATAGCGCCGCGGTCGTAGCGGGGAACCGCGACCGAAGCCGGCAGTGCCTTCAGCGTGCTGTTGGAAAGGCGTCTATTGGTCATTGCGCGGCGTGTCTGATCGAGGTTGCTGGGTCACTGTTGGCAGGCGGCGTAACACCCGTTGCCGTCACGCACAATGGGCAATGGCCGACGAAAAGTCATCATACAACAACCCATTTTTTGTATGTTGACATTATTTCTTTCCAACCCTACCGATGTCCGGATTGGGAGGATTTACGTGGCCGCATTGACGGATCCAGATTTGCTGTTTGCCGCCGAGGCGCGCCCGCTTTCGCTGGCCCGCGATCTCTACGCCGCGGTCAAGGACCTGCCGATCGTCAGCCCGCACGGCCACACCGATCCGCGCTGGTATGCGCTCAACGAGGCGTTTCCCGATCCGGCGCAGTTGCTGATCGTGCCGGACCACTACATTTTCCGCATGCTGTTCAGCCAGGGTGTTCGGCTTGAGGAGCTTGGCGTGCCGACGCGTGACGGTTCGCCGGTGGAAACCGACGGCAGAACGATCTGGCGGCGCTTCGCCGAGCATTATTACCTGTTCCGCGGCACGCCGACCCGGCTGTGGTTCGACCATGTGCTCGCCCATCTGTTTGGTATCGACGAGCCGCTGAATGCCAAGACGGCCGACCGCCACTACGACACGATCGCGACGCTGCTGCAGTGGGAGAATTTTCGCCCGCGAGCGCTGTTCGAGCGCTTCAACATTGAGGTCATCGCGACGACCGAAGGCGCGCTCGACGATCTCAGATGGCACCAGATGATCCGCGACAGCGGCTGGGAGGGCCGCGTCGTCACCGCCTATCGGCCGGATGCGATCGTCGATCCCGACTTCGAAGGCTTTTCGGCCAATCTCGACCGGCTTGGCGAGATCACCGGCTGCGACACCGGCAATTGGGCCGGCTATCTCGATGCGCATCGCCAGCGGCGCGCCTTCTTCAAGAGCTTTGGCGCGACTTCCTCCGATCACGGCCATCCGACGGCCGAAACCGCCAATCTCTCGGATGCCGCCGCCGAGGAGCTGTTCAACCGCATCCGCCGGGGCTCGAACGACGAGCGCGAGCGAAAGCTGTTTCGCGCCCAGATGCTGACCGAGATGGCCAAGATGAGCCGTGACGACGGGCTGGTCCTGCAAATCCATCCCGGCTCCTGGCGCAATCATTCGCCGGCTGTCTTTCAGAAGTTCGGCAGGGACAAAGGCTTCGATATCCCGACTCGAACCGATTATGTGACGGCGTTGAAGCCGCTGCTCGACTGTGTCGGGCTGGAGCGCGATCTCACCATCATCCTGTTCACCCTCGACGAGACCAGCTATGCGCGCGAGCTGGCGCCGCTCGCCGGTGTCTACCCGGCATTGAAGCTCGGGCCGGCCTGGTGGTTCCACGACAGCCCCGAAGGCATGCGCCGGTTCCGCGAGATGACCACCGAAACGGCCGGTTTCTACAACACCGTCGGTTTCAACGACGACACCCGCGCCTTTCCATCCATACCGGCCCGCCATGATGTGGCGCGCCGGGTCGATTGCGCATATCTGGCGCGTCTCGTCGCCGAGCATCGGCTCGGCGAGGACGAGGCGCACGAGCTGGCGCAGGAACTTGCCTATACGCTCGCGAAAAAGGCGTACCGGCTCTAACGGCGCTTGCCGCCATCGTTCAAACGGGAGGAAACCAATGCTGCATTTTTCAAGACGGGCGGGAGCTACGCTACTTGCCGCCGCACTGCTGGCCGGAACGGCAAGCGCCCAGACGGTCCTGCGCTCGTCTGACACACACCCGGACGGCTATCCGACGGTCGAGGCGGTCAAATATTTCGGCGAGCTCGTGAAAGAGCGCACGGCCGGCCGCTATGTGGTCGAACTCTATCCTTCCGCGCAACTCGGCGAGGAAAAGGACACGATCGAGCAGGTGCGCACCGGCGTGATCGATCTCAACCGCGTCTCGATGGCGCCGTTCAACGGGCTCATCCCGGAGACCACCGTACCCTCGCTGCCCTACATCTTCCGTTCGGAAGACCATATGCACAAGGTCATGGACGGGGCGATCGGCGACCAGATCGCGGCGGCGTTCGACCAGGTCGGGCTGGTGCTGCTCGCCTTTTACGATGGCGGCTCGCGCTCCTTCTACAATTCGAAGAAGCCGATCAACACTGTAGCCGACATGGCCGGCATGAAGTTCCGCGTCATCCAGTCCGACATCTTCGTCGATATGGTGGCGGCACTCGGCGCCAACGCGACGCCGATGCCGTATGGCGAGGTGTATTCGGCGATCGAGACCGGGGTGATCGACGGTGCGGAGAACAATTTTCCGAGCTACGACACCGCCAAGCACGCGGAAGTCGCCAAATACTATTCGCTCGACGAGCACACGATGGTGCCGGAAGCCTTCGTCATGGCGAAGTCGAGCTGGGACAAGCTGACGCCGGAAGACCAGGCGATCTTCAAAGCGGCCGCCAAGGAGAGCGTCGCCAAGCAGCGCGAGCTGTGGACCGCCAAGGTCAAGGAATCGCGCGCCAAGGTCGAGGCGGCCGGTTCGCAGATCACGACGCCGGATAAGCAGCCCTTCATCGACGCGATGGGCCCGGTCTACGAGAAGCACATCAAGGACGACAAGCTGAAGGCCATGGTCGAAGCCATCAAGGCCGTGCAGTGATCAAGCGGCGGCGCGGACATCCCGCGCCGCCGTCCTCTTGCGGAGAAAACCGGTGACTTCCAGCCTAAAACCAAGACCGCTCCTGTCCGGCGTCGCGCAAGTGATGTCGCGCGTCAGCACGGCGGCGCTGTCGATCGCCGGCATCGGGCTGGTGCTGATGACCGCCTTCGTCGCCTGGCAAGTGTTCGGCCGCTATGTTCTGAATCGTTCGCCGAGCTGGACCGAGCCGGGCTCGGTGATGCTGATGAGCTGGTTCATTTTCCTCGGCGCTGCCGTCGGCGTGCGCGAGAACTATCATCTCGGCTTCGACGTCCTGCTCTACGTGCTGCCAAAAGGCGGCAAGCGCTGGCTGCGGATGATTTCGGACCTCGTCGCGCTCGCCTTCGGCATCGGCATGATCTGGTATGGCAGCCAGCTGGTCGCATTGACCTGGGGCTCTGTCTTGCCGTCACTCGGCATATCGGGGGGCTGGGACTATGTCCCGCTTGTCGCGGGAGGCGCGCTCATCGTGCTCTTCACGCTGGAGCGCATCGTGCTTCGCCTCTCCGGCGCGCCGATCGACGATGCCCTCGATGAATTGCCGCCGGCCGAAGTCGCAGCCGAACTCGACACCGCCAACGTGAAGGTCTGACGCCATGGAACTGTGGATTCTCTTCGGCGTCTTCACCCTGCTGATGCTTATCGGCACGCCGATCGCTTTCTGCCTCGGCGTCGCAAGCCTGGCCACCGTCCTCTATATGGGCCTGCCGCCGCTGATCGTCTTCCAGCGCCTGAATTCCGGCATGAGCGTCTTTTCGCTGCTGGCCATTCCGTTTTTCATCTACGCCGGCGACTTGATGGTGCGCGGCGGCATCGCCAGCAAGATCGTTGCCTTCGCCGGCTCGCTCGTCGGCCATTTGCGCGGCGGCCTCGGGCAGGTCAACATCGCGACCGCTACACTATTCGGCGGCATTTCGGGCTCCGCGGTGGCGGAGGCAGCCGCGGTGGGCGGCCTGATGATCCCGCAGATGAAGGCGCGTGGATATGGAGCGGACTACGCCGTCAACGTCACGTCGATGGCGGCGCTGATCGCGCTGCTGCTGCCGCCGTCGCACAACATGATCATCTACGCGATCTCGGCAGGCGGAAAGATCTCCATCGCCGATCTGTTCACGGCCGGCATCATCCCGGGCCTGCTGCTGGCCCTGTCACTGATGGTCACCGCTTATTTCGTGGCGCGCTCCCGCGGCTATCCGACCGAGCCGTTTCCGGGCTTCACCGCGGTCGCGCATCTTTTCGCCGTCGCGGTGCCCGGCCTGCTGCTGATCGCGATCATCTTCGGCGGCGTACGATCGGGCGTCTTCACGGCCACCGAGAGTTCCTGTATCGCCGTCATCTATGCGCTGCTCGTGACCGTCTTCGTTTACCGGCAGATGACCTGGGAAGGGTTCGTTCATGCCACCCATGGCGCCGTGCGCACCACGGCCATGGTGCTGCTTATCATCGGCATGGCGGCGGCATTCTCGTGGCTGATGGCCTTCCTGAAAGTACCGGCAGCGCTGATAGCCTCCATGAACGCGATCTCGGACGATCCGCTGGTCGTGCTTCTGCTGCTCAACCTCTTGATGCTGTTCCTCGGCACGTTCATGGACATGGGGCCGACGATCATCATTTGCACGCCGATCTTCCTGCCCGTGGCGCAGGCCTACGGCGTCGATCCGGTGCATTTCGGCGTCATCATGATCCTCAATTTCGGCATCGGGCTGAACACGCCGCCGGTGGGCGCAGTGCAGTTCGTGGCGTGCGCAGTGGGCAAGATATCCGTCTGGGAATCGATGCGCTCGATCTGGCCGTTCTATGGCGCAGGCCTCGTGGTGCTGGCGCTCGTCACTTACATTCCAGCCATTTCGCTATGGCTGCCGAGCGTCTTCAAATAGGGGTTGCGACATGGCATCGGACACCGCAGTCGGGCTCCGCGTCGAACGAAGACCGAAGCTTTCGGAAACCGTCGTCGCCGCGATCCGCAAGCAGTTGCAGGCGGGCGAGATCCAGCGTGGGCAAAAGCTGCCGACCGAGGGCCAGTTGACTGAAACCTTCGGGGTCAGCCGCACCGTGATACGCGAGGCGCTGGCCAAGCTTGCCGCGGACGGCCTGGTCGAGCCGCGCCAAGGCGCCGGCGTCTTTGTCACCGAGCATATCTCGACAGCGTTCGGGGCTCTGGCAGCGGAGATGGGCAGCAAGGATTCAATTGCCCTCAACGTGCTCGAAGTCAGGTTGGCGATCGAGATCGAATCCGCCGGGCTCGCCGCCCTCCGCCGTAACGCCGCACAGGAAGCGGCGATCCAGGAAGCCTTCTTCGAGTTCGAACGGCTGCTCCTCAACAGCGAGCCGACGGGACCGGCCGACCTCGCCTTCCACCGCGCAATCGCCAGCGCCACCAACAATCCGTTCTATGTCGAGATGCTCGATGTGCTCGGCCGGCGCGCCATCCCTTGCGATGTGACCTCGCCCTGGTCGACCGAATTCGCGCAGTCCGACGCCTACCAGCGCGGCCTGCAGCGCGAACACCTGATGATCCTTAATGCCATCTCGGCAGGCGATGCCGAGGCGGCACGGGAGGCGATGCGCGCGCATCTCGGTGCCAGCCAGCAGCGCTATCGCGAACGCCTGCACGCGCGTCAGGTGTTTTATGCCGACTCGGTCAAGGCCGCGGCAACTGAATAAGCAATTGAGGCAGCTCCATGGGACAGCAATGAATCACACTGACAATCATACGGATTTCACCTCGCGCTTTGCCATCGATCCTGTTTCTGCCGCGGCGATGGGCACGGACGAACTGCGTCACAATTTTCTGATCGAGGACTTGTTCCAGCCCGGCCGTATCAGCCTGACCTACACCCATTACGACCGCATGATCGTCGGCGGTGCCATGCCCGCCGGCGCGCCGCTGCCGCTGCAGGCGATCAAGCCAACCGGGACCAAGAATTTTCTCGACCGCCGCGAGATGATCATCGTCAACATCGCCGGTGCAGGCGTCGTGAAAGCCAGAGGCCAATCCTACGAGCTGCAGGCGCGCGACATGCTCTATCTAGGCATGGGCACCGATGAGGTGTCGTTCGCTGCGACCAATCCGGCTGAGCCGGCTAAGTTCTACCTGCTAAGCGCGCCGGCGCATCAGAGCCATCCCAACCGGCTGATCTGCATCGGCGATGCCAAGCGGCTCGATCTCGGCAGCCAGGCGACCTCCAACGAGCGCTCGATCTTTCAGTTCATCCATGCCGACGGCGTGAAGACCTGTCAGCTGGTCGTCGGCATGACCCAGCTTGCCCCCGGTTCGGTCTGGAACACCATGCCGTGCCATGTGCATGACCGGCGCATGGAGGCCTATCTCTATTTCGACCTGCCGGAGACGGCGCGGGTGTTTCACTTCATGGGCGAACCGGACGAAACGCGTCATCTCGTCGTGCGCAACGAGGAGGCGGTGCTGTCGCCGGGATGGTCGATCCATTCGGGCGCCGGCACCTCGAACTACGCCTTCATCTGGGCGATGGCCGGCGACAATGTCGACTATACCGATGTCGACCTGGTGGCGATGGAGGAGCTCAAGTGAGCGACCTCTCGGCCTTCAGCCTTGCCGGCAAGCGTATCCTCGTCACCGGCGCCAATACCGGCATCGGCCAGGGCATCGCCGTGTCGATCGCGCGTGCCGGCGGCGCGGTCGTCGGCGTCGGTCGCTCGGCGATGGACGAGACGGCGGAGAAGATTGCGGCGGCCGGCGGACGCTTCGAGGCGGTCCGCTGCGACCTTGGCGATGATGCCGCCGCCCAGGCGATGCTTGACCGCGTCTGGGACGATACGGGGCCGCTCGACGGCCTGGTCAACAATGCCGGCATCATCCGGCGTGCCGATGCGGTCGACTTGACCGAAGCCGACTGGGACGACGTCATCGGCGTCAACCTCAAGACGGTGTTCTTCCTCAGCCAGAGTTTTGCCAGGCGCGTGCTTGCCGACCCGGGACGGCGTGGCAAGATCGTCAACATCGCTTCGGTGCTGAGTTTTCAGGGTGGCATCCGCGTCGCCTCCTACACCGCCTCCAAACATGGCGTGCTCGGCATCACCCGACTGCTCGCCTGCGAATGGGCGGCAAAGGGCATCAACGTCAACGGCATTGCGCCAGGCTATATCGAGACCAACAACACCGAGGCGCTGCGTGCCGATCCCGACCGCAGCGCTTCGATCCTGGCGCGCATTCCGGCCGGGCGCTGGGGCGCGCCGGAAGACATCGGCGACGCAGCCGTCTTCCTGCTGGCGCCGGCGTCGAACTATATGCACGGCGCGGTGATGCCGGTGGACGGTGGCTGGCTGGCGCGATGAACAACAAAAGATGAGAGTTTGGCGATGACCGGAACCAAGATCTTCTCGCATGCCGGCGAGGGTGCGTGGACGCCGACGCCGGATGGCAATCGCAGGCGCGTGCTCCTGCACACGGACGAACTGATGATGGTCGAGTTCGCCTTCGACAAGAGCGGCGTCGGCGCGCTGCATTCGCATCCGCATGTCCAGGCGAGCTACGTCGCCGAAGGCCGCTTCGAGGTCACCATCGACGGCAGGACCGAGATCTTGGAAACCGGAAGCAGCTTCATCGTTCCTTCCAACCTGGTCCATGGCGTCAAGGCACTGGAGGCGGGACGACTGGTCGACAACTTTACGCCGCCCCGCGCCGATTTCCTCGACTGAGCTGCGGGCCCGAAGATCAGGCTGTCAGTTCTCGGAACGAAAAACCCGCGCCTCCGGAGAGACGCGGGCGTGTTGCCTGGGCGCTTGTGGCGCCGCGGTACTCAAAACATCACCGCAGAACCTGAACCTGCCGAATGATGGTGAAGATAGGATTAACCGCTCCGAGGCGGCGCGATATTCACAGCCAAGGCGAATAGGGGCTGGAACGACGGTCTGATATCGGCCAATGAGAGAGAAGTTCGCTTCAGGCGGTGCCGAGGACAGGACCAGAGGGGTCGATAAATGTTCGAATCTGCTGTCCAGGCAATCACCCGGCGATTCGCCGGGGAATTTCGGCAGGCCGTGTCCGCGAAAGTTCTGTAATGCAGATTGCGGCAAGCATCCCGGCAGAGAATTCCAAGCGGCGCGTCCTGAAGGATGTCTTCGGCTTCGATGATTTTCGTCTCGGCCAGGCGGCCGTGATGGAGGCGCTGCTGGCCGGGCATCATGTACTGGCCGTCATGCCGACGGGTGCGGGCAAATCGCTCTGCTACCAGGTCCCGGCGCTGGTGCTGGGCGGGCTCACCATTGTCGTTTCGCCGCTGGTAGCGCTGATGCAGGACCAGGTCGCCGCATTGCGCCTTGCGGGTGTGGCGGCCGATACGATCAATTCCTCGCTCGACCGCGATGCCAATGTCGCTGCATGGCGCCGCGTCGCGGCAGGGCAGACACGGCTGCTCTATCTTGCGCCGGAGCGGCTGATGACCCCGCGGATGCTCGAGGCGTTGACCAAGCTCGATGTCCGGCTGATCGCCATCGACGAGGCACATTGTATCTCGCAATGGGGACCGGCGTTCCGGCGCGAATACGAAGAATTGTCGCGGCTGCGCGGCATCTTCCCCGATGTGCCGATCATTGCGCTGACGGCGACTGCGGACGAGACGACGCGCACCGACATTGCCGCGCAACTGTTCGACGGGCGCGTCGATACCGTGGTGCTCGGCTTCGACCGACCGAACATCAAGCTAGGCATCGAGCCCAAGCAGGACAGCAAGCGCCAATTGCTGAATTTCGTGCAGCGCCATGCCGGCCGAAGCGGGATCGTCTATTGCCTGTCGCGCAAAAAGACCGACGAGATGGCGGCGTTCCTCGAGCGGAACGGCGTACGCGCGCTCGCCTATCATGCCGGCATGAGCAAGGACGCGCGTGAAGCGAATCAAAACGCTTTCATGACCTTGTCCGGGGTGGTGATGGTGGCGACCATCGCCTTCGGCATGGGGATCGACAAGCCGGACGTCGCCTATGTCTTCCACACCGACCTGCCGGGCAGCTTGGAAGCCTACTATCAGGAAATCGGGCGGGCGGGCCGCGACGGGCGGGCGGCCGAGGCGCATATGCTCTTCGGTCTCGGCGACATCCGTATGCGCCGGCTTTTCATCGACGACGAGGGCGCACCGGCGGAGCACAAGAGGCGCGCGCATGGCCGGCTCGATACGTTGATCGGCTATTGCGAGACGGCGCAATGCCGCCGCCAGATCCTGCTTGGCTATTTCGGCGAAAGTGCTTCGCCTTGCGGCAATTGCGACAACTGCCTCGACCAGGCGCCGCATGCGGATGGCGACGCCGAGGCGCGGATCATCCTGGCAGCGATCACACAGACCGGCGAGCGCTTTGGCGCTGCCCACGTTGTCGATGTCCTGCTCGGCCATGAGACCGAGAAGGTCCTGGCCAGGAACCACCACAGGCTTGCCAGCTTCGGCACCGGTGTGGCGCATAAGAAGAGTCTCTTGCTGTCGCTGCTTCGCCAACTCGTCGCGGGAGGGTTCCTGACATTGGACTCAGCCGGCCATGGCGGCCTCGCCGTCGCCGAGAAAGGCCGTGAACTCGCCCGGGGCGAGGCTTCATTCCGGTATCGCGTGGACGCGCGCCAGTCATCGCGAGGCAAGATACGTCCTGTGGATACCGCAGCAGACACGGAAGGTCTGGATTCGGCGCTGCTGGCCGCGCTCAAGGCGGTACGGCTGCGTCTTGCCCGGGAACGCCAAGTGCCGGCCTTCGTGATCTTTTCGGATCGTACGCTGATCGATATGGCCGAACGCTGCCCGCGTGATCTGGACGCCTTCGCCGCGGTCAACGGCGTCGGCGCCGCCAAGCTCAAGGATTTCGGCGAGATATTCCTCGGCGCGATCGCTGCGCATCAGTCCGGTGTGGCGGGCTGAAGACCCACTTCAGTGACGCAATCAGCACCTGCTTCGTCTCGCAGCCGCAATCGCAGCCTCCTGCTGCCGCAAGCGCTCGATCTTCGCGCTCTGGCGGGCAGCGACGGTCGAGGCGACACGCTGCCCTCCCCACAGCCAATCCGGAATGTTGGTGTGGACGACTTTGCCGCGAGCGATGGCTGTTGCCGACATCTCGTCAGCGACCGTGCCGATCGCCACGTTGAGCTCGACGCAACTCATCTTGTCGTATTTCGCAGCATCAAAGGATGCAGGCAAAGGCGATGCACAACTTCCGACAAACATCAGGCTGCATATCACAGGCGTGGCCGTGGAGATCGGCTTCATTCTCTTATCAAGCACGTTGATGCCGGACAGACGAATATCGGAGGATGCTCGACCTGGGGCCGCGAAGCACTCCCGAGGTTCCGCGTAACTGAAGCATGTGACCTCTACAACCCTCTGTCCTGACCGTCCTATTTGTCCTCGAAGAATTCCGAGAGAACCGCTGCTATCGTGTCGGGGTGCTCTTCTGGGAAAAAGTGCCCGCCTTGGACAGCGCGTCCTTCCACTCTGTCAGCCCATTTCCTCCAGATAGCCAGCGGCCCGCCTTCTTGCGCATACCAGTTCTCCAGGGCGCCTTCGCCACTCCATAGCGCCATTAGCGGGCACTCGATGCGACGACCGTTTGCCTGGTTCAGCGCGTCATGTTCACGATCGATCGTCGCAGCGGCGCGATACTCTTCGCAGATCGCATGAATATGCGCGGGATCGCGAAGCGCATCAACATAGGCGTCCCTGACCTCTTTGGAGACCATTTTCGTCGACGATCCCCATTGCGTTATTGCATCGTCGACGACTGCATCGGGAGCCGCGCCGATCAGACGTTCCGGCAGGGGCTCCGGCTGGGCAAGCAGGCTCCAGGGCCAGAAGCCGAGCGCCAGTCTGGCATCCGCCCGATCCCATGTTGCGGCGGTGGGGACGATGTCGAGGACGGCGATTTTGAGCACTTTGTCGGGATGGTCGAGCGCCAGGCGATAGGCAACCCGCCCGCCGCGATCATGCCCGGCAACCATGAACCGCTCAAACCCCAGCTGCTTCATGGCTTGAACCATGTCGCCGGCCATGGCGCGCTTGGCGTATTGGCTATGATCGGCAGAGGAAACCGGGCATCCGCTTTGGCCATAGCCTCGAAGGTCGGCGGCGACCACCGTGAAGCGGGGCGCCAAGGCTGCGGCGATATCCCTCCACATCAGATGCGTCTCTGGAAAACCGTGAAGAAGCAGCAGCGGTGGACCGGTGCCCCCGACCCTTGCGAAAATGGTCGTATAGTCCAGTCGCAAGCTGGTGGCTCTGAAACCTGCAAACACCGTCAGCCTCCTCCGGCGCCGTCAGACAAACTCTCTAAGGGCGCTAACGGTCGCCTGAGGCGAAAACCCCGGCCGCGATGGCCAGGGTTCAAGCCGGCCAATTGCTAGAATCGAAACCAGACCCAGACGCGCCTGCGGAAGCACCGCCTGCGCCGATAGCCATTCCGCCAGTAAACGCGACAGACCCTTCTCCAAGCACGCCGGCGGCGCCGGCGCGGCCGGTGCCACCGGCGATGATAGACTGGTTGCAACTCTGCTTGAGTTTCGTCGTCGTCGAAGGTCTCGACATCCGGCGCCTCGAGTTCATCGAGAATGCCGCTTCTGGCAGTTGGAACGCCGGCCACTGCGTTGATTGGCCGAACTGTGCTTGCAAGGGCCGCGGCCCCGGCAATGCCAAACATTCCTGTCAAAAATAGTCGCCGATCCATGGAAACCTCCCGATCTCAACCAGCGATAGAGCAAGGCTAACGATGGGGAGATAGCGCGGTCGGTGCAAACGCCCAGATCCGCGCGGCGATTAGCCGTGGTCCGGTCGGCCGGAGGGTGTTGCCTTCTCGTCGAAGTGGGACGGCTACTTCGATCGACAAACACCGGACGCTTTTTTGAATTGATGGCGGCCGAGACACAAGGAACATCGAATAACGTCTACGCCATAGCCACCCAATTCCACGCTACTGCTCTCTCTTTGGTCGTTGCGTTGCAAGAGGGCTTGACTGCCATCCTACCAGAAGGTAGGTAAGGGGATGGGCAACGTGTCTACTACCTCCGACGACATCCTGGCTTGTGCGCGTTCTCTGATCGTCGCTGGCGGCTACAACGGTTTCAGTTATGCCGACATCGCTGATGTGGTCGGGATTCGTAAGGCGAGCATCCATCACCATTTCCCAAGCAAGGTCGATCTGGTCCGAACGCTGGTTGCGCGGTATCGGGAAGAAGCTGAAGCGGGGATGGCGAATCTCGAACTTCAGGTCTCCGATCCGCTCGAACAGCTTCAGGACTACGCTGGCTATTGGGAAGTCTGCATCGCGGATGCCAGCGCTCCGTTTTGTATCTGCGCGCTGTTGGCAAGCGAACTCCCCGTGCTGCCCGAGGAAGTTGGCCTTGAGGTCCGGGCGCATTTCCGCTCCCTGTCGGCTTGGCTGACATCCGTGCTGGAGCGCGGTGCGCGGCTCGGCCGATTCCAACTGATGGGTGCCCCTCGTGCCGAGGCTGAAGCGTTCATGGCGACTGTCCACGGCGCGATGCTTTCGGCGCGGGCCTATGGCGATCCGAAGATATTCGCCGTCGTGACACGCCCGCTCCTGGAGCGGCTCGCTCCGCGTTCCCTCCAGATACAATCCTAAGACCTCAACTAACCATCGCCGTAACGGCTCTGCGACGTTCGTCGAGAGCCCTACCTACTAGTCGAAAGGACATCCAATGACGGTTCACAATAGCGATCTTTCCCGCGCCAGCCAGGAACAATGGCTCAAGCTCTATTACTTCGCACGGACGGCGGTCTCGGCTGTCTGGGTGGCGGCTGCCTTTACAGTGGGACAGAATTCCGGGGTGGTGGCGGCGGTTTTGCTCGTGGCTTATCCTGCATGGGATGCCCTCGCCAATTTTGTCGACGCATCGCGCAGCGGAGGATTGGGACAGAATCGCACCCAGACCATCAACGTCGTGGTCAGCGCGGCGACAACGCTCGCGGTCGTTGTTGCGCTGAAGATGAGCATGAATTGGGTGCTTGGGGTGTTCGGCCTATGGGCGATCCTGTCTGGCCTGCTTCAACTCGGCACCGCGGTCCGCCGTTGGAAGAGCTCTGGCGCGCAGTGGGCGATGATCCTGAGCGGAGGGCAATCAGCACTGGCAGGCACGTTTTTCATCGCGCAGGCGCGGATGCCGATGCCGCCATCCATCACCAACGTGGCCGGCTATGCCGCAGTAGGCGCCCTCTACTTCCTGGTTTCGGCGGTGTGGCTGAGTGTGAGCCAATTGCGGCGGAAGGCTGCATAGCCCGCCATCTTGAGCCATCACCGACCCGATCAGAGGGCTGCCAGCTGCTAGTATCGGTTCGCCAAACACAACGACCCGCCCTTATCCTTAAGGACCGATATGTTTGGAATTTCACCACCCGGCTGGGGGCTAGCCGCTCATCCAAGGCATCTCGATCGCGCCGAACGATACAGCGATCCCGAGGGCCATCAGCGCAATGCCCAAAGCAACTTCGAAGCGGCGGCCGCGCTGCAGCAGCTTCTCGACGAAGACGACCAGCGTCAACAGCAGCATCCAGGCGACGCTCATGATGCCCACCGCGACCAGCACGGCAAACAGCGCCCAGCAGCAACCAAAGCAATAGAGCCCGTGCCGCAGCCCCATCTCGAGTGCGCCAACCCGCCCGTCGCGCCAATGCTGCGCAACGAAAGCGAGCGGCGAACGGCAATGGCTGAGGCAAATGTGCTTGAGGGTCGTGAATTGGTAGAGTCCGGCGACGCCAAGCGTGATACCGAGCGCGAGCGGCGCCCATTTCGAACGCTGAGGCGGATCGAGGCTGGTCGCAAACTCGCTTCCGAACTGGACCAGGACATACACGAGAAGGCCCGCCGCCGCCCAGACGAGCATGTAACCCGCGACGAATATCCACGTCGGGATGGCAACGTGCTGTTCGCGCATGGCCTGCGCCGCCGCGAACATAAAGATCATGGGCGCGGCCGCCGGCAGCATCATGGCAGCCATCATCACCGTCCATACAGCAAGAAAGGCGGCGGCGCCGGCGAGTGACCAGCCGTCGGCGGCAATTCCGGCCATCGCCATGCCGGCCATGCCTTCCATACCCTCCATCCCGCCGCGCACCGCAATGCCCATAGGCATATCCATGCTGAGGGTCAGCGCCCACGCCGCCGCTGTTAGCACGACGAGCGATGCGAGAAGGCCGAGCGGCATGCCACGCAAATTCCGGAGCCGCGGCGATTTCCCGGGGAACGCGTCAGGCATCGGCACGTCCTAGTTCGGGCCGGTCCAGTCGAACGGAATGTGTTTGCTCGAGCGCGCCGTGCCCGTCCAGTCGAGCCCGAAGCCTTTGGTGCTCACCTCGACCGAACGCCCCCAGGTGGCAACCTGGCCCGGGCCGACCTCCGAGCCCGGCGGGTTGATCGTCTGCACCCGCTTGCCGGGTGGTGTTGTGGGACCTGAAAGCGCTTCCGCATGCCCGACGACGAGGCCAGGAATCTCGACCCGCCAGGTGGCAAGGTCGCCCGCCACCTCGAAAGTGATCGGCACGAACTCCATGCCACGCATCTCGCCGATGTTGGCGGCAAAACCCGCCGGCCAGCCGCCAGCCTGCCCGCCGAAGATCGCCTGCAGGGCTTCACGTTGCCGCTCGTTCGCCTTCTCGTCGAGGTACATGCCCATCACGGCCTTTGCCTCGCCGGCCCATAGATTGCCTTCGAACTCGCCGAGCGCCACCAGCGACAGGCCGTCGAGCTTCACGTCGCCATACTGACCCTCGCGTACATGCCAGGCGAGCACGCCCTGGCAGTGATTGCCGGTCGGCCGCTGGGCGAACTCGCAAGGGCAAGGGATGTCGCAGCTGCAGATGTCGAACCAGTCGCCTGCAAGCCGCCATTGAGGCACTGCATTCATGGCTCTTCCTCCCGGAATGTAGCGCCATTTATACGTCGAAGGCGGGGCGCACTCCAGCAGTTAGTGCATCACTCGGTGATTTTTGGTGAACTTGCCGACCCAGACACAAGTCACCGCGTTGATCAGCAACTGCTCGCGACGGAACCCAGCCACCATCCAATGCGACCACGAAAGTGGTTTCTTGCTCCGTTCCATGTGCTCGATGAGGTCGTGGGTAGGTTCGCGACGGGTCGATCACCAAATACACGATCCAGCTGACGCTCGCTTGACCCACATTGCGAACCGACAACCTTCCGCAACACCGCTCGGTTGCTTGGTCAACGACCTAGCGGGCCAAGGGTTAACGCCGGGCTGCAATTGAGCTCCGCGGCCTCACGAGCATTTATGGCTGAGTTCGGCAGGCAAAAATCAAAAAAATGAAATTAGGATCACTGGCGGAGAGGGAGGGATTCGAACCCCCGATGGGCTTGCACCCATGCCGCATTTCGAGTGCGGTGCATTCGACCACTCTGCCACCTCTCCGCGGTCATGGTCCGCCGTTGCCGGCGCGGCGCACTAGATAACGGCTGGACAGGCAGGTTACAAGGGCCAATCTGCCCCGGCGCCGCAGGTTCCCGTCCGTGCTGCGTTCAAAGCTGCGGTGCCCGATGTTCCATGTTTGCCGGACTGGGCTCAGCCCATTCGCAGCTTGCCCGCGGCGCTTGCCTTGACTCAAGCCGAACCTTCGGTTAGGGACAGCGCGCAATCGGCGTGGAGGGATCTTCCGCGCCGCTTGTTTTTTGAACCCGCAGACTGACAAAAAGACGGCCGAACCGCCTCAGGCGGTTCATCAAGGCCGACCGAACAGCGAAAGGCAAAAAATGTTCGCAGTCATCAAAACGGGCGGCAAGCAGTATCGCGTTGCCGCCAACGATCTCCTGAAGATCGAAAAACTCGAAGCCAATGTCGGCGACATCGTCGAAATCGGCAATGTGCTCGCGCATGGCGAAGGCGAGAACGTCACGTTCGGCGCGCCGTTCGTCGATGGTGCGATGGTCACCGCCGAAGTCGTCGAGCAGGGCAAGAACCGCACGGTCATCGCCTTCAAGAAGCGTCGCCGGCAGAATTCGCGCCGCAAGATCGGCCATCGCCAGCTTTTGACCACTGTCAGGATCGCCGAGATCCTGCTGGGTGGCGCCAAGCCGGCGAAGAAGACCGCCGCCAAGACCGAAGCGAAGGCCGAAGTTGCCGCCAAGACCGAGGCGAAGGCTGAAGCTGCGCCGAAGGCCGCAGCCAAGGCAGGGGCTGCGCCGAAGAAGGAAGGCAAGGCCGAGGCAAGTGAAGCCGCCGCGCCGTTGTTCAAGGCGCCGAAGGGCGAGCCGGATGACCTGACGGTGATCAAGGGCATCGGCCCGGTTGCCGCCGGCCAGCTCAACGAACAGGGCATCACCACCTTCGCCCAGATCGCCAAGCTGTCCGACAAGGATGTCGCCAAGATCGACGAGCACATGCCGTTCAGCGCCGACCAGATCAAGGACTGGCGCGAGCAGGCCAAGGAATTGGCGAAGAAGTAGAACGAACCGGCGCAATCGTCGCCGGATCGGACTTGAAACGGAACGCGAACGCGTTCATAAGATCGTTTAGGCGCCTTGCGGCGCATCGGAGTAGTTAGATGGCACACAAGAAAGCTGGCGGATCGTCGCGCAATGGTCGCGACTCCCATTCCAAGCGGCTCGGCGTGAAGAAGTTCGGCGGCGAAGCCGTGATTCCGGGCAACATCATCATTCGTCAGCGTGGCACGACGTGGCATCCCGGCACCAATGTCGGCATTGGCACGGACCACACGCTGTTTGCGCTGGAAGCTGGCGCAGTCACCTTCAACAAAAAAGCCAATGGCCGAACCTACGTATCGGTGAACCCGATGACGAAGGCAGCGGAGTAGCCGGTTCCGCAAGAGAACACCGGCACCCATCTCGGGACCGGTGTCTGGCCAAGCCAGGAAATGGATCAGGGGAGATGGGTTTCCATCTCCCCTTTTTCTTGCCTGGAGGACTGACATGGTTGCCGAAGCGGAAGTGATAGACGACGAAAGTTACGCGATAGATTGCCCGGTCCTGGTCACCGAGCGGCTGGTCATGCGGGCCCCGCGTGAAAGCGACGTCGAGCAATTGGTGGCGCTCGCCGATAACCGCCATGTCGCGGAAATGCTGGCCCGCATGCCGCATCCCTATGGCGAGGCCGAGGCACGCGCTTTCCTGGCCATGACGGCATCGCGCCGGGCCGGAATCGCCTATGCGTTGACGCTGGCCGGCACCGAGACCTTCGTCGGCTGTGCCGGGCTCAACACCACGGATCGCGGGCTGGAGCTCGGCTATTGGATCGGCGAGCCGTACTGGAAACGCGGCTACGCGACGGAGGCAGCGCACGCACTGGTCGACCTTGCCTTCCAGAGAACCACGATCCAGGTGCTGCACGCCTCGACGCGGGTGATCAATCCGGCCTCGCGCCGGGTCATCCACAAATGCGGCTTCCAGTATGCCGGCCAGGGCATGCTGAATTCGATCGTTGCCGGCCAGGTGCCGGTCGAGCGCTACCGCCTCGATCGCAAGACCTGGACCAGCCTCAGGAATTGGGTGCATTTTTGATGGATGCGGCTCACGCCATCTCGACCCAGACCGGCAAGTGATCCGAACCGGCCGCTTGCCGGTCGACCCACAGGCGCCTCAGCGATTTGGTAAGCGAGGCGCTGGTGAAGATGTAGTCGATGCGCTTGTGGCGGCTGGCATCGCCCGGCCGCTTGGGGTCGACCCAGGTGACGAGATCGGCGCCGGCCGCGCCGAGGCGCGCGGCGGCATCGACGGCGAGGTCGGCGGTCACCGGCATGCCGAATTCATGGTCAGGCTGGCCGGCGAGTTCGACGTGTTCCGGCGATCCGGCGAGCATGTTGAAGTCGCCCATGACGACGAAGGCTTCGGGACAAGGCAAGTCCGGTAAGCCGATCTCGGCGACGCCGGAGAGCCAACCGCCCTTGAGCGGGTAGTTCAACAGGCGTTCGCGCAGAAAGCGGATCTGGCTCAGGCGTTCGACCGGGCTGCGATGGTCGAGATGAGTGGAATAGAAGCGGACGAAGCCAAGCGGCGTTTCGATCAGCGCCTCCAGCGCGCCGCGCTGGAAGTTCATCGCGTCGAAACTGCGGCTGCGCGGCAAAAGGAGATTGCGCGACAGATGGATCGGCGTTCTCGACAGCACCATGTTGCCGAGCTGGAAGGTGGTCGTGATGGCGCGGCCGTTCTCCAGGCGCGATCCGGCGTCGGCTTCGAAATTGCTGCCGTAGACGGCAAAATAGTCGGGCAGCGCCTCGCCGAGCTCGGCCACCATGTCGCGGCCGCCATTCTTCGGGTTGGCGCGGGTGACCTCCTGCAGCGCGATCACGTCGGCGCCGCGCACCGCATCGGCGATGCGACCGACATCATAGCGGCCGTCGAGGCCGATGCCGTAGTGGATATTGTAAGTTACCAGCTTCATTCCGACATCTCGCGCTTGGAAAGCCGAAGATCGATTTTCGGCAAGGGTCAACCAAATGCTACGCGTCCAGAGATACGCACGACGTTACAGTAGCAAAAACGGCCCTCGCCCTTCGACCCGCCTTGCTTTAGAGCAATCCCGCAAAGCCAATAGCAGAAACCATACAATCCGATGAAATTTCTCGATCAAGCCAAGGTCTACATCCGCTCCGGCGACGGCGGCGCCGGTTCGGTGTCGTTCCGGCGCGAAAAGTTCATCGAGTTCGGCGGCCCGGACGGCGGCGACGGCGGCCGCGGCGGCGATGTCTGGGTGGAGGCGGTCGACGGACTAAACACGCTGATCGACTATCGCTACCAGCAGCATTTCAAGGCCAAGACCGGGACGCACGGCATGGGCCGCAACATGACCGGCGCCAAGGGTGCCGACGTGACGCTGAAAGTGCCGGCCGGAACACAGGTCTTTGCCGAGGACAATGAGACGCTGATCTGCGATCTGACGGTCGTCGGCCAGCGCTTCCTGTTGGCCAAGGGCGGCAATGGCGGCTTCGGCAACCAGCATTTCAAGACCTCGACCAACCAGGCGCCGCGCCGCGCCAACCCCGGACTGCCGGGCGAAGAGCTCAATATCTGGCTCAGGCTGAAGCTGATCGCCGATGCCGGCCTGGTCGGGCTGCCCAATGCCGGCAAGTCGACCTTCCTGGCGGCCGTCACCGCGGCCAAGCCGAAGATCGCCGACTATCCCTTCACCACGCTGCATCCGGGCCTTGGCGTGGCCCGCATCGACGGGCGCGAATTCGTCATTGCCGACATTCCCGGCCTGATCGAAGGCGCGCATGAAGGCGTCGGCATCGGTGACCGCTTTCTCGGCCATGTCGAACGCACGCGCGTCCTTCTGCACCTCGTCTCGGCGCAGGAAGAAAATCCGGGCAAGGCCTACAAGACCGTGCGCGCCGAACTCGACGCCTATGGCAACGGGCTGACCGACAAGGTCGAGATCGTCGCTCTTTCGCAGGTCGACATACTCGATGCCGACGCACGCAAAAAGAAGGCCGCCTCGCTGAAACGCGCCGCCGGCCGCGCGCCGATGCTGCTTTCGGCAGTCACCGGCGAGGGCGTCGAGGCGGTGTTGCGCGCGCTGATGGCTGTAGTGGCGGAGGCGCGCGAAGCTGTCGCTGCGCCGGTCGAGACGCGCTGGAACGCATAGCCATGGCCGCGCAATCGCTGAAAAATTATCGGCGCATTGCCGTCAAGATCGGCTCGGCGCTGCTTGTCGACCGCACGACGGGCCTGAAGCGCGACTGGCTGGCCTCGCTTGCCGACGACATCGCCGTGCTGGCCAATGGCGGCGCCGAAATTCTCGTTGTGTCTTCCGGTGCGATTGCACTTGGCCGCACCATCCTCGGCCTCGGCAAGCGGGCGCTGAAGCTCGAGGAGAGCCAGGCGGCGGCCGCCGTCGGGCAGATCGCCTTGGCCGGCGCCTGGTCGGATGCGCTCGGCAAGAATGGTTTGAAATCGGGCCAGATCCTGTTGACGCTCGGCGACACGGAAGAGCGCCGCCGTTATCTCAACGCGCGGGCGACGATCTCGACGCTGCTCAAGATGAAGGCGGTGCCGGTCATCAACGAGAACGATACGGTGGCCACCTCCGAAATCCGTTATGGCGATAACGACCGGCTGGCGGCGCGCGTCGCCACCATGATGGGCGCCGACCTTTTGGTGCTGCTCTCCGACATTGACGGGCTCTACACGGCACCGCCTGCGCGTGACCCGCACGCTCGGTTCATTCCGATCGTCGACCGCATCACCCCCGACATCGAGGCGATGGCGGGTGCCGCCGCTTCGGAATTGTCGCGCGGCGGCATGCGCACCAAGCTCGATGCCGGCAAGATTGCAACCGCCGCCGGCACCGCCATGATCATCACATCAGGCACGCGGCTGTCGCCGCTGCTGGCAATCGAGCGCGGCGAGCGCGCCACCTTCTTCCGGCCGAGCAGCAGCCCGGTCAAAGGTTACAAGACCTGGATCGCCGGGCAGCTCGAACCGGCTGGCCGGCTGACCGTCGATGCCGGCGCCATCGGCGCGCTGCTCTCCGGCAAGTCGCTGCTGCCGGCCGGCGTCAAATTGGTCAGCGGCAATTTTGCGCGTGGCGACACGGTGGCGATCCTATCGCCCGAGGGCCGCGAGATAGCGCGCGGGCTGGTTGCCTATGATGCCGCCGATGCCGTAAGGATCGCTGGGCTGAAGACGACCGAGATCGAAACCGTGCTCGGCTACGAGGCGCGTTCGGCGATGATCCACCGCGACGACCTTGTGGTGAGCCATGCCGGTGGTGAGCAAGTAGTCGGTGACCAGGTTACATAGCGGAGGATGAGCCATGCTGACGCTGCATGAAAAATCCCGGGATGACACCGTCGCGCTGATGGCCGATATCGGCCGCCGCGCGCATGCCGCGGCCCGACCGCTGGCCATCGCAGCGGCCGAGCGCAAGCACAAGGCGCTGGTCGGCATGGCTCAGGCGATCCTTCGGCATGAGCAGGATATCCTCGACGCCAACGCAATCGACATCAGAAATGGCGAGGAGGCTGGCCTATCGGCAGCGTCGATGGATCGGCTGAAGCTCGATCCCGTCCGCATCCGCGCCATGGCAGACGGCATCAGCGAGATCGCCGAGTTGCGCGACCCAATCGGCGAAATCATTGCTGGATGGGACCGGCCGAACGGGTTGCACATCGAACGGGTGCGCACGCCGCTAGGCGTCATCGGCGTCATCTATGAGAGCCGGCCGAACGTGACCGCCGATGCCGGTGCGCTCTGCCTCAAGGCGGGCAATCCGGTGATCCTGCGCGGCGGCTCGGATTCAGCGAATTCTTCCGCCGCGATCCATGCCTGCCTGGTCGAGGGGCTGAAGGCAGCCGGGCTGCCGGAGGATGCCATACAATTGGTGCCGACCACCGATCGCGCCGCCGTCGGCGAAATGCTGAAAGGGCTTTCCGGCAATCTCGAGGTCATCATTCCGCGCGGCGGCCGCAGCCTGGTCGAGCGTGTGCAGAAGGAGGCGCGGGTGCCGGTCTTCGCCCATCTCGAGGGCATCTGCCATCTCTATATCGACCGATCGGCTGATCTCGACATGGCGGTCAAGATCGCGGTCAATGCCAAGATGCGGCGCACCGGGGTGTGCGGCGCTGCCGAGACGCTGCTGGTCGACCGTGCCGTCGCCGTCACGCACCTGGTGCCGATCCTCGAGGCCCTACGGGCGGCAGGATGCGAGATCCATGCCGATGCCGAGGTGCTGAGGCTTTATGCCGATGCCCAGCCCGCGACCGATGCAGACTGGGTGACCGAGTATCTCGACGCGATCATCGCTGTGAAGCTGGTCGACGGCATTGGCGGCGCGATCGAGCATATCGAGACGTTCTCCTCGCATCACACCGAGGCGATCGTCGCCGAGGACGCCACAGCGGTCGACCGGTTCTTCAACGAGGTCGATTCGGCGATCCTTCTGCACAACGCCTCGACCCAGTTTGCCGATGGCGGCGAATTCGGCATGGGCGCCGAAATCGGCATCGCCACCGGCAAGATGCATGCCCGCGGACCAGTCGGCGTCGAGCAACTGACGTCGTTCAAATATCGTGTACGCGGGTCGGGACAGGTGAGGCCTTGAAGCTTTGTGTTCAAAGAACCTGAAGCCTTGCGCCCAGCCACCCCCCTCTGTCCTGCCGGACATCTCCCCCTCAAGGGGGGAGATCAGCTCTCGTTCGCGATTTCGCCAATTGCCGGGCGGGCAGAATTCAAGCTGTCATTGAAGCTGACAATCTCCCCCCTTGAGGGGGAGATGCCCGGCTGGGCAGAGGGGGGTGCCTGACGCATGCTTGCCTTGTCCGAACATGCCATATCCTCCCGTTACCTCAAGATGCCGCATGCCGGGAAAGGCGTGGCGGTCGGGCTGTTTGGCGGTTCGTTCAATCCGCCGCACGCCGGGCATGCGCTGGTCGCCGAGATCGCACTCAGACGCCTTGCTCTCGACCAGCTGTGGTGGATGGTGACGCCCGGCAATCCGCTCAAGAACGCTGGTGAACTTGCGCCGCTGGCCGAGCGGCTGCAGCTGTCTGAAAAGATCGCCAAGAACCCGAAGATCAAGGTCACCGCCTTCGAGGCGGCCCACCACGTCCGCTTCACCGCCGACACGCTGGCGTTGGTCAAGGCGCGTAACCCTGGCGTCGATTTCGTCTGGATCATGGGGGCCGATTCGCTTCGCGACTTCCACCGCTGGCAGCGCTGGCGCCGTATCGTGATGACGTTCCCGATCGCGGTGGTCGACCGGCCAGGTGCGACGCTGTCGTTCCTGTCGTCCGTGGTCGCCAAGACTTTCGACTATGCCCGCGTCGACGAAGGCGACGCACCGCGGCTCGCCCGCATGAACGCGCCGGCCTGGACCTTCATCCACGGCCCGCGTTCGTCGCTATCGTCGAGCGCGATCCGCAATGTGGCAAAGGGCTGAGCGGGCGGAAGGCAAGTCCAGCCATGTCGCATTTGCCGCTGCCTTGACCTGCTTGATGGGCGATCCTCGGTCATGACGATTCTCGAGCGCGACCAGGACAAGAACGGTCTAGGGCAGCCGGCGCCCTCGATCGCCATTGCCAGCATCCTCTTGTCGATGGCGCTGATCGCCGTCGGCAATGGGCTCATGTTCGCCTATATCCCAGTCCGGCTCGGCGCCGAGGGCTTCGATCCGACTTGGGCGGGGCTGATCGTCACCGGCCTTTCGGCTGGCGGCCTCGCTGGCTGCATCCTGACCGGGCCGCTGGTGCGGCGTGTCGGCCATGCCCGCGTGTTCATGGTACTGTCGGCGCTGATCGTGCTGTCCAACGCCGCGGTCGGCGCCGGGCCGCACCCATTACCATGGATCGCTGCACGGGCGCTCTACGGCTTTGCCATATGCGGCCTGTTCATTGTCGCGCAGAGCTGGCTGAACGATGTCGTCGCAAACGCCATCCGCGGCCGGGTCATGGCTATCTTCTACGTTGCCTATGTCGCCGGACTCGGCGTCGGCTATTCGACGCTGGCGTTGATCGATATCCGCGCGGCCGATGCGCCGCTGATCGGCATTGCCTTCACCGCGCTGTCGATCCTTCCCGTCGGGCTGACGCGGCTCGCGCAGCCACCGGCGCCGCAAGCGGCGTCGGTGGCGCTCGGCCGCGCCTGGCGAATCTCGCCGGTCGGCGTTGCCGGCATGCTTGCCGTCGGCGGCCTGTCGATGACGATTTCGGGTTTTGCGCCAATCCATGCCACCGCCAGAGGCTACAGCCAGGCCGACGTCGCCTTGCTGCTTTCGGCAATGCCGGTCGGCACGCTGATCCTGCAGATTCCCCTCGGCTGGATTTCCGACCGCACCGACCGGCGCTTTGTGCTGATCGCGGCGTCGGCGCTTGCCGCCGCGGCGGGCCTGTTTGCACTGGGTTTCGACGGTGGCGCTCTGGCGACGCTGCTCGTCATCTACGTGGTCTGGGACGGCGCCTCGGAATCGATCTATTCGCTGGCCAGCGCCCATGCTGGCGACCGCGCCGGCAAGGACGACATGGTGGCGCTGTCGAGCTCGCTCTTGTTTGCCTGGTCGCTGTCCGGCTTCGTCGTGCCCGGCATTGTGACCGGGCTTTCCGCCATCTATGGCACGCAGGCCTTCATCTATGTGGCAATCGTCATTGCCGCCGCCTACTGCTTGTTCGTTCTCTGGCGCGTCGGCATGGTGCGGCCCGTGCCCGCCACCGAGACCGGCAGTTTCGCGCCGATGACGGCGCAGGCGCCGTTGCCTGTCGATCTCGCCTTCGCGCCCGAAGATCAGCGCGGGCGCGGAGAGCTTTGAGGGCCATCTGCGGGCTGGCTTCAAATGCTCTATTGCTGCGTGGCTGAGGCCTCCGGCTGCGGCGCTTGCGGCGCCGGCGCCGGAATTGAAAGGCCTTCGGCATCGAACGCCTGCTTGACACTCTTGGTGAGGTCGATCTGGGCGGCGAAGAAATCGGCAGCCGCCGTCCAGTAGCGCAAGGTGATGGCGACGGTGCTGTCCCCGACAGTCGCGACAAAGGCGATCGGCGCCGGCTGCCGCCTGACGCGCCGGTCGGCGGCGGCGACACCGAGCATGGTCTTTTGCGCGAAATCGATGTCGTTCCACGAGCCGATGCTGAGCGTGATGTCGCCGCGGCGCACACCATTGCGGGTGAAATTGCGGACCGGCTGGTTCCACAGGGTCGAGTTAGGTGCAAGCACGTAGACACCTTCGACCGTCCTCAGCGTTGTTGCAAACAGCCCGATCTCCTCGACGGTACCGGATATGGCGCCGACCTCGACATATTCGCCGATGCGGAACGGCCGCAGCGCCAGCAGCATGATGCCAGCGGCAATGTTCTGCAGCGTGCCTTGCAGCGCCAGACCGATGGCCAGGCCGGCGGCACCGATGGCGGCAATGATCGAAGCCGTCTGCACGCCGAACTGGCCGAGAACCATGATCACGACAAGCCCGAGGATGGCGTAGCGGACGACCTGCGAGAAGAAATGGCGGAGCGTTTCGTCGAAGCCGTGAACGTGGCCGAGGCCGGCATAGATCGAACGCTCGGCGAGGCCGGCGACGATGTAGCCGATGACCAGCAGGATGACGGCGCCGACCGCCGAAAGCGAGTAGGAGACGATCAGCGTGCTGAGTTGCGCCAGGCCGGATTGCACGGTGAGGAGGGCGTTCTGAGGATCGATCGGCATGTCGGGATTCCGGTTCGTGGATGAGCCGATAACCGCTGCGGGGCGAGGCGGTTCCGAATTTCTGGCCCGGAAAAGCCGCATATTCGGCCGTTACCGGGCGTCTGCTTGCGAGCGGTGTCTTGAAACTGCAACCTAACTCTGCCTATCTAAGCAGTGTCACCTGATTTGAAAGGTGATTTGGTTGTTCTTGCTGCGAAAGGAAATACACTGAGAACAGCACTGCGGAAGAAGGCCGACATCGTGCCTTCGCCGGCCGGGATCAGCGTAAACGACGCCGTGTCCCGCGCCATCAAGACAGTCCTTGCCAGTCTGGAAGACTCCAAGGCCGAAAACATCGTCTCAATCGACATTCAGGGGAAATCGAGCCTCGGCGACTACATGGTCGTCGCGTCGGGCCGATCGCACCGTCATGTCTCGGCTGTCGCCGATCATCTCCTCAAGGCGCTCAAGGATGCCGGGCTCGGCACGGCGCGCGTCGAGGGGCTGGCTGGCGCCGACTGGGTCCTGATCGATTCGGGCGACATCATCGTCCATGTCTTCCGTCCCGAGGTCCGCGACTTCTACAATCTCGAAAAGATGTGGCAGGCGCCGGATCTTGAGGAAGAGACCCTCCACTGAGCCGTATTCGTCTTGATGCATGTCGTTGTGCGACACGCATCAGCGGCTCTCCGAGGCAGGGATGAAGATTACCGTTCATGCCGTGGGCCGAATGAAAGCCGGCCCCGAGAAGCAGTTGGCCGACCGCTATTTCGAGCGTTTCGCCAAGAGCGGCCCTGCCGTAGGCCTCGAATTCGCCGGGGTCGCCGAGATTGCCGAAGGCCGCGCGCAGACGGCCAATGAGCGCCGGCGCGAGGAAGGCCAGAAGCTGCAGACGCACTTGCAACCGGGCACGGCGCTGATGCTGCTGGATGAGCGCGGCAAGAACCTTTCCTCCGAGGATTTCGCCGGCCGCATAAGCTTGCTGCGCGATGGCGGGCGCAAGGCGCTGGTGATCGCCATTGGCGGCGCCGACGGCCATGACCAGTCGCTGCGTGACTTGGCTGATCTGACGGTGTCGCTCGGCGCGCTGACCTGGCCGCATCAGCTGGTCCGCGTCATGCTGGGCGAGCAGCTTTACAGGGCGGCCACGATTCTTTCCGGCCACCCCTACCATCGTTCATGAAGCCGGTTCGATCAGCGAATTGACGCCAGCCGCCCGGATTTCTGCCCCAATGCTCATCGACAGTTTGGGCTCATAGGGGTTTGCGGATGGCGGCCGGGCTCGAACATGGTTGATGGTTCGTTAACGAAGCCGCGCATAGAGTTGGGCTTCAATGTCTGAAGACTGGAAATCACGAACGGGCTCCTGGCGCGTGCGCTACGGCATCGCAGCGGCGGTGATCGTGGTTTCGCTCGGGATCGCGCGGGCTGAGAACACGCTCGACCTGGCGCCGGACCCGGACCAGAGCCGCGCCGAATACGAAAAGGTATCGAAAGAGATCACGCTGTCGTCCGAGCGGCTGGCCAAGCTCGCCGCCGACATAGCGGCGGTCAAGAAGGACCATGCCTCGATCACCGCGGCACTGATCCAGTCGGCGATGACCGAGCAGAAGCTCGGCCAGGACATCGAGGACATTGGCGGCAAGCTGGAAGGGCTGAAGGCGCAGGAGCAGAAGATACGCGCCTCACTGGCCGCCAGACGTGACGTTCTGGCCGAAGTGCTCGGCGCGCTGCAGCGCATGGGGCTCAATCCGCCGCCGGCGATCCTGGTCAAGCCGGAGGACGCATTGTCGTCGGTGCGCAGCGCCATCCTGCTCGGTGCCGTGGTGCCGGAACTGCGCCAGCAGACCGACATGTTGCTGGCCGATCTCAAAGAGCAGTCGCGGGTGACGGCCTCGATCGAGGCCGAGCGGGCGCGGCTGACGGCAGCGGTCGGCGAGCAGGCGGCGGAAAAAAAGCGGCTCGGCATGCTGCTCGAAGCCAAGCAGAAGCTCGCCGCCGATACGCAAACCGCGCTGGCCGCCGAAAAGCGACGGTCCGCGACGCTGGCGGCCAAGGCCGGCAGCCTGAAAGAGCTGATCGCATCGCTCGAGGCCGACAGGGCCCGCAAGGCGGCGGATGCGGCCAAGGCAGCCGAGCAAAAGACGGTGGACGCCGACAAGGGCCCGGCATCGGCCCCGGCGCCAACGGAACTGGCCTCGCTGCCGGTGCCGGAGAGCAACAGGCTCACCGCTGCTGCGCCGTTTTCCGCGCTTCAAGGGCAGATCGCGCTGCCGGTCACCGGCAGGATCAAGCGGCGCTTCGGGGCCAACGACGGTAACGGCGCGGTGATGCTCGGTGACATGGTTGCGACACAATCGGGAGCCATCGTCACAGCGCCGGCGGATGGAAACGTGCTTTATGCGGGGCCTTTCCGCTCTTACGGTCAACTCTTGATCCTGAATGCGGGTGACGGCTATCATGTCGTCCTAGCGGGGATGAGCAGAATCAGCGTCGCGTCTGGCCAGTCGGTGCTCGCAGGTGAGCCGGTCGGCGCGATGGGAGAGGCCCGGGTGGCGAGCACCTCGGCATCGAAGAATGGAAATGCCACGCCGGAGCTCTATGTCGAGTTCCGCAAGGATGGAAAACCCGTCGATCCGGCCCCATGGTGGGCGGACCGTTTTTCTGGAAGGACGTGAATGATGCGGAAACTGTCGCTTCTGTTTGCCGGTGCGCTGATGGGTGCATCGGCGATGAGCCTGGTCTATGGCGCGCCCGGCTCGACGGCGAAGGCTGCGGGCTCCGAGACCTATAAGCAACTGGCGATCTTCGGCGATATCTTCGAGCGGGTGCGGGCGAATTATGTGACGCCGCCCGACGACAAATCGCTGGTCGAAAATGCCATTAACGGCATGCTGTCCTCGCTCGACCCGCACTCCTCCTACATGAATGCCGAAGAAGCGCAGGACATGCGCGTGCAGACCAAGGGCGAGTTCGGCGGCCTCGGCATCGAGGTCACCATGGAGAACGACTTGGTCAAGGTGATCACGCCGATCGACGATACGCCGGCCGCCAAGGCTGGCGTGCTCGCCGGCGACTATATCGCCAAGATCGACGGCGAGGAGGTTCGCGGCCTGACCCTCAACGACGCCGTCGAGAAGATGCGCGGGCTGGTCAACACACCGATCAAGCTCACCATCCTGCGCCAGGGCGCCGACAAGCCGATCGAACTGACGGTCGTGCGCGACATCATCAAGGTAAAGGCGGTGAAGTTCCGGGTCGAAAACGACATCGGCTACATGAAGATCACCTCCTTTACCGAAAAGACCTATGACGACCTCGAGAATGCCATCGACACCATCAAGAAGCAGGTGCCGAACGACAAGCTCAAGGGTTACGTGCTCGACCTGCGCCTCAATCCGGGCGGTTTGCTCGACCAGGCGGTGAGTGTGTCGGATGCCTTCCTCGACCGTGGCGAGATCGTCTCGACGCGCGGCCGCGATCCGAAGGACGTCACCCGCTTCGACGCGCGGGCCGGCGACGATATCGGCGGCAAGCCGCTGATCGTGCTCGTCAATGGCGGCTCGGCCAGTGCCTCGGAAATCGTTGCCGGCGCGCTGCAGGATCTGCGCCGCGCCACGGTGGTCGGCACGCAGTCCTTCGGCAAGGGTTCGGTGCAGACCATCATCCCGCTTGGCGAGAACGGGGCGCTGCGGTTGACGACGGCGCTCTATTACACACCGTCCGGCAAGTCGATCCAGGGCAAGGGCATCACGCCCGATATCAAGGTTGACCAGCCGCTGCCGGCGGAACTGCAGGGCAGGGACCTGACGCGCGGCGAATCCGACCTCAAGGGCCATATCAAGGGCGCCGACGAAGGCACGACCGGTTCGGGCTCGGCAGCCTATGTGCCGCCGGAACCGAAGGACGATTTGCAGCTCATTTATGCCGAGCAGCTGCTGCGCGGCCAGAAGACCGATCCGGCGTTCCCACCGAATCCGCAGAAGGCCGTGTTGAACCAATAAGGGCAGGCAACCCGGGCCAAACAGGTCTGGCTGCCTGAGCGAAGCGATGCGATGCTGCCGGGGCCGCGAGGCTCCGGCAGTTTGATTCGGGGCCGCGGCCGGCATGCTGCGCGTCCAGTGAAGCGAGGGGACGCGCCGACATTTTGGATTTGCGCCTCCGGAGGTTTCACTTCGGAGATGCGCGCCGGGGGTGCGGGCTTGGCTGATATCGGCAAGGACATAGAACGACCTCTCGGACAGGCGATCCGGGCGCCGCGCCCAGGCAGCAGGATCAGCGCCGGTGCAGTCGCGGCCGCGCTCGTCGTGCTGGCCGTGGTCGGCGTTTCCGGCGCGATCGCCTTGCGCGACAAGCCGTTCCGCAAGCCGCAAGAAGTCGCCGTTTCGACGCCGAAGATGCCGGCAGCGGCGGATCCCGCCGCGGCGCCGGCCAAGGCGACGCCCGCAACGGAAGCGCCAAGCAACGCAAGCGAACAGAAGACGGGCGAACAAACGACAAGCGGGAAGATGGGCGGTCCGCAGATCATCCATGTCCAGACCGAAGAGGGCGACGGTCCGCCCAAGGCGGCCATTGTCATCCGCGACCCTTCGACGATCGGCCAGAACCTCAGGATCGCGCACATTCCCGACAAGGCGCTGATCGAGGCCAGCGAGACCGGTCCGCTGCCGATCCGCGCCGCCGACGGCCGGCGCCCGTTCGATGTCTATGCGCGGGCGTGGTCCGGCGCACGCGGTGCACGCGTGGCGCTCGTCATCGGCGGGCTTGCCGTGTCGCAGACCGGCACGCAGGCAGCCATCGCCAAGCTGCCGGCGGAAGTGACGCTGGCCTTCGCGCCGCAAGGCAACAGCATCGGCCGCTGGATGCAGGTGGCGCGGCAAGGCGGCCATGAGGTCATCATGCAGGTGCCGCTCGAGCCGTTCGACTATCCGAACGTCAACCCCGGCCGTAACACGCTGACCGTGGCAGCGGCACCGGACGAGAATTTGAAGAATTTACGCTGGGCGCTGTCGCGAACGACCAACTACACCGGCGTCATGAACTATATGGGCGCCCGCTTTTCGGCCGACGCGACGGCGATGGGGCCGTTGATGGCCGAGCTTGGCAAGCGTGGTCTGGCCTATGTCGACGACGGTTCGTCGGCGCGCAGCCTGGCATCCGAATTGGCGCTGAAGGACGGCGTGCCGTTCGTCGGCGGCGATACGGCGATCGACGCGGTGCAGGACCGCGGCGCCATATTGAAGAAACTGGATGGGCTGGAAGCGACGGCACGGGCGAAAGGCTTTGCCGTCGGCATCGGCTCGGCCTTCGACCTGACAGTCGATACCGTGTCGTCCTGGGTGACCGAGGCCAAGAAGCGCGGCATCGAGATCGTGCCGATTTCGGCGGTGGCCATAGATCCGGAAAAAGGCTGACATGGCAAAGAACAAGCTCGTTGACGCCGAGACACTGCCCTACCGGCCCTGCGTAGGGGTGATGGTCCTCAATGGCGATGGCATGGTCTGGGTCGGCCATCGCATTGCCGAGCCGGACAGCGAATTCGCTGGAACCACGCAGCTCTGGCAGATGCCACAGGGCGGCATAGACGATGGCGAGGAGCCGCTGCCCGCGGCGGAGCGCGAGCTTTACGAAGAGACCGGCATGCGCTCGGTGTCGCTGCTGGCCGAGGCGCCGCACTGGATCAAATACGACCTGCCGGCCCATCTGGTCGGCGTCGCCTTCAAGGGACGATATCGCGGCCAAACGCAGAAATGGTTTGCCTTCCGCTTCCACGGTGACGAAAGCGAGATCGAAATCAATCCGCCGCCGGGTGGCCACAAGGCCGAGTTCGACCGGTGGGCGTGGCGGCCGATGCTGGAACTGCCCGGTCTGATCGTGCCGTTCAAGCGCAAGGTCTACGAGGACGTGGTGGCAGCGTTCCGGCACCTGGTGGCGTAGCCGCCGGCCTTCCGCTAAAACAGGTCGGCATGACCGACATCTCCAGCAAATCCCTTCCGCAGACCGTCTCTCTACCGCAGGCCGGCGCCCCGAGTGAGCCGATCAGCGAAGCGGCGGCGGGGGCGATCCTGACCGTCGATCTTGGCGCCGTCCGTGAGAATTACCGGCGGCTGAAGGCGCGTCTGGGCGGCGTCAGCTGTGCCGGAGTGGTCAAGGCCGACGGTTACGGGATTGGCGCGGCGCCGGTGGCGGCGGCGCTGATGGCTGAAGGCTGTGATATTTTCTTCGTCGCGCATTTGGCCGGCGGCGTCTTGCTGCGCAAGGCGCTCGGCTCAGACCCGGCCATCTACGTGCTGAACGGCATTCCGCCAGGTGCGGAACGGGAAGCGGTTGCGGCGGGGCTTTGCACTGTCGTCAACAGCGCCAGCCAACTTGCGGCATGGCGCGAGATGGCCGGGCGGGTGGGCCATAAATTGCCTGCCGCCGTCCAGGTCGACAGCGGCATGTCGCGGCTCGGCATGGCGCCCGAGGAGGTGAAAGCCATCGCGCAGGATCCGCAGGCTTTCGATGGTGTCGAACTGACCTTCGTGATGAGCCATCTCGCCTGCGCCGACGAACCCGAGCAACCGGCCAACGAGCAGCAACGGCTGGAATTCGAACGGCTGCGCCGGATGCTGCCGGGAGCGCCGGCGTCGCTTGCCAATTCATCAGGCATTTTTCTCGGGCAGCGCTATCACTACGACCTCGTTCGTCCGGGTGCCGCTCTCTATGGCATCAATCCGACGCCGGCGAAGGACAACCCGATGCTGCCGGTGGTGCGATTGCAAGCCAAGGTCATCCAGACGCGGATGCTGGAGGCCGGCGCCGGTGTCGGCTACGGCCACACTTTCCACACCAAGGCCCCGCTTGCCGCGGCGACGATTTCGCTCGGCTACGGCGATGGCTGGCATCGACGCGCCGCTTCCGCTGCCTGGTTCGAAAATGTGCGGCTGCCCTTCATCGGCCGGGTTTCGATGGATTCGATCATCCTTGACATTTCCGCATTGCCGCCCGGCAAGCTGAAGGCCGGCGACCTCGTCGAACTGATCGGGCCGTCGTCGCAGACCGTGGACCAGGTAGCCGGCCAGGCCGGCACCATCGGCTATGAGGTCTTGACCAGCCTCGGCCACCGCTTCCACCGGCGCTATGTGAATGGCTAGGACGCAAGCTTGTTGTCCTCACGCATGTCGTTTCCCTCAGCATCGGCACTTGGCGGACGCCGCAGAATCCGGCAGACAGAAGGCGGCGATGATGCCGGACCCGGACCCTGACGAGACGCCGTTGCGGAGAACTAAGCGATGAAGATCTTCGTGCTGGGCGGCGGTGTGGTCGGGGTCACCGCCGCCTATTTTCTTGCCGAGGCCGGCCATCAGGTGACGGTGATCGACCGCCAGAAAGGCCCGGCGCTGGAAACCAGCTTTGCCAATGCCGGCGAGATCTCGCCCGGCTATGCCTCGCCCTGGGCCGGGCCCGGCGTTCCGCTGAAGGCCGTCAAATGGCTGTTGATGAAGCATGGTCCGCTGGTGGTGCGGCCGGCGCTCGATCCGCATATGTGGATATGGCTGGTCAAGATGCTGCGCAATTGCACGGCTGAACGCTACGCGCTGAACAAGGCGCGCATGGTGCCGCTGGCCGAATACAGCCGCGACACGCTGAAGGCGCTGCGCGAGGCGACCGGCATCGCCTATGACGAGCGCGCCAAGGGTACGCTGCAGCTTTTCCGAACGCAAAAGCAGCTCGATGGCGTCGGCGGCGATGTCGAGGTACTGAAGACCTATGGCGTCCCTTATGAGGTCCTCGACCCCGACGGCTGCATTGCTGCCGAGCCCGCGCTGGCTGGCGTGCGCGAGAAATTCGTCGGTGGCCTGCGGTTGCCCGGCGACGAAACCGGCGACTGCAAGATGTTCACCGACAGGCTTGCGGAGCTTTGCGCGGCACGCGGCGTCACCTTCGAATACGACACGGAGATACGGCGCGTCGTCAAGAAGCGCGATCGCATCACCAACATCAGCACCAGCAAGGGCTGGATGGTCGCTGACGCCTATGTGATGGCGATGGGCAGCTATTCGGCGCGGTTCATGCGCATGCTGAAGCGGCCCATCCCGGTCTACCCGGTCAAGGGCTATTCGATCACCCTGCCGATCAAGGACGCCGCCGCCGCGCCGGTGTCGACGGTGATGGACGAGAGCTACAAGGTGGCGATCACCCGCCTCGGCGACCGTATCCGGGTCGGCGGCACGGCGGAAATCTCCGGCTTCGACATGCGGCTGCACGAATCGCGGCGCCGCACGCTCGAACATTCGGTCGGCGACCTTTTCGCGGGCGGCGGCGACATGCGGTCGGCCACCTTCTGGTGCGGGCTGCGGCCGATGACGCCGGACGGGCCGCCGCTGATTGGGCGCACCGATTTCTCCAATCTCTATCTCAATACCGGCCACGGCACGCTCGGCTGGACCATGGCCTGCGGCTCGGCCAAGGTTCTGGCCGACATCATCTCCAGCCGGGTGCCAGACATCGACGTCGGCGATCTCGGGCCGGGACGATATGCCAAGTAAGACCCCCAGCAGCTAAGACAGCCAGCGGCCGATAGATCTCACGCGAACAATCCCCGATCCCGTTCGACGGCCTTGGTGATGAAGCTCGCGACGATCTGAACGCGGCGCAGCGGCCTGACCGATTCATGATAGACCAGCCAGTAGGCGCGGCGGATGGGTGCGACGATATCGAGAGGCACCAACTCCGGCATCGAGTGGGCAACGAAGGTGTGCAGTATGCCGATACCGGCGCCGGAACGCACCGCTTCGGCCTGGCCGAGCGCTGAGGAAATGGCGAAGCTGGTGCGCCAGTCGGCGCTGAATTCGGCCGCGTAGTCGAGCGAGGGACTGACGATCAGGTCCGGCACGTAGCCGATCAGCGTGTGCTGGCCCAGCTCGGCGGCGCTTCCGGGCAGGCCATGCGTGTCGGCGTAGGCCCGCGACGCGAACAGGCCGAGCGTGTAGTCGACCAGCTTTCCCGCCACCAGCCGGCCTTCCGTCGGCCGTTCGACGGTGATGGCAATGTCGGCCTCGCGCCGGGATAACGAGAAGGAGCGCGGTACCGGCACCAGCTGGATGGTCAGTTCACGGTGCAGAGCGGTCAGCGCGCCGAGGCGCCTGGCCAGGAAGGCGACGCCAAAACCGTCCGGCGCGCCGATGCGCACGGTGCCCGAAACGTCGTCGCCTTCGCCTGAAACGGTCGAGCGCGCGGCGATCATGTCGCCCTCCATGCGTTCGGCGATTTCGAGGAAACGTTCGCCTGCCGGCGTCAGCTCGCTGCCGGTGGTAAGCCGGCGAAACAGTTTTGTCCTGAATGCATCCTCGAGGGCGGCAATGCGGCGCGAGACGGTCGCGTGATTGAGCTCCAACCGCCTGGCGGCGCCGAGGATCTGGCCGGCGCGCGCCACGGCAAGGAAGATGCGAACGTCATCCCAGTTCATCGGGATGGTCCGTTTCGATAGAGAGCGCCGTGTTCCCGCCCACCCCCCTCTGGCCTGCCGGCCATCTCCCCCGCAAGGGGGGAGATCGGATGTCCGGTCGGCTTTCGCCAATCTCCAACGTCGCAAAAAGGGCGGTAAGGCCGAAGCCGCCAATCTCCCCCCTTGCGGAGGAGATGTCCGGCAGGACAGAGGGGGGTGTGAAGAAACTCAACTCAGCAATCCAAGCGATAGGAGTACACTCCCTACCATTTGCGCCATTTGATGCACAATCGCGCGCCGCTATCTATTTTCTGCACAACGGTTGCGTTTTCACTCGCGTTGCCATCGCTCCCGCAAAGGCGGACAATGCCTCATCACGAACCAGGGAGAGAAACCATGATCGAATACGGTCATTTCATTGGCGGCAAGCGTGTCGCCGGGACCAGCGGCCGCAAGCAGGACGTCATGCAGCCGATGGACGGCACGGTGCGTGGCACGGTGGCGTTGGCTTCGCAGGCGGAATTGCGCGCAGCGGTCGAAAACGCCAAGGCGGCACAGCCCGGCTGGGCGGCGACCAATCCTCAGCGGCGCGTACGCGTCCTGATGCGGTTCCTCGAGCTGGTCGCCAAGGAGTATGACGCGCTGGCCGAGATGTTGGCGCGCGAACACGGCAAGACCATCGCCGACGCCAAGGGCGACATCCAGCGTGGCCTCGAAGTGGTCGAGGTCTGCATCGGTGCGCCGCATATGATGAAGGGCGAGTTCACCGATGGCGCCGGCCCCGGCATCGACGTCTATTCGATGCGCCAGCCGCTCGGCGTCGTCGCCGGCATCACGCCGTTCAATTTTCCAGCGATGATCCCGTTATGGAAGATCGCGCCGGCCATCGCCTGCGGCAATGCCTACATCCTCAAGCCGTCGGAGCGCGATCCGGGCGTGCCGATGCGGATTGCCGAACTGTTCATCGAGGCCGGCCTGCCGGCGGGCATCCTCAATGTCGTCAACGGCGACAAGGAAGTGGTCGACGCCATCCTCGACGATCCCGACATCAAGGCTATCGGTTTCGTCGGCTCGACACCGATCGCCCAGTACATCTATTCGCGCGGCTGCGCGGCCGGCAAGCGCGTGCAGTGCTTCGGCGGCGCCAAGAACCACATGATCATCATGCCCGATGCCGACATGGACCAGACCGTCGACGCGCTGATCGGCGCCGGCTACGGCTCGGCCGGCGAGCGCTGCATGGCGATCTCGGTGGCCGTCCCGGTCGGCAACGACACCGCCAACCGGCTAATGGAAAAACTGGTGCCGCGCGTCGAGAGCCTGAAGGTCGGTCCGTCGACGGATTCTTCCGCCGATTTCGGCCCTCTGGTCACGGCGCAGGCGCTGGAGCGGGTCAAATCCTATGTCGACACCGGCGTCAAGGAAGGCGCCAAGCTGGTAGTCGATGGCCGCGGCTTTTCCATGCAGGGCTACGAGAACGGCTACTATATGGGCGGCTGCCTGTTCGACAACGTGACTGCCGACATGCGCATTTACAAGGAAGAGATCTTTGGGCCGGTGCTGTCGGTGGTGCGCGCGCCGACTTACGAAAACGCCATCAAGCTTGCCAACGAGCACGAGATGGGCAATGGCGTCGCCATCTTCACCCGCGACGGCGATGCGGCGCGGGACTTCGCCTCACGAGTCCAGGTCGGCATGGTCGGCATCAACGTGCCGATCCCGGTGCCGATCGCCTACTATACGTTTGGCGGCTGGAAGGCGTCCTCGTTCGGCGACCTCAACCAGCACGGGCCGGACGCGTTCCGCTTCTACACCAAGACCAAGACTGTGACGTCGCGCTGGCCGTCCGGCGTGAAGGACGGCGCCGAGTTCGTCATCCCGACGATGAATTAGCCGGACGGTTTCCTGTCTGCGCGTCCTCGCTTCGGCTGCGGGCGCGCGGGCCGGCGTGAAGGACGGCGCCGAGTTCGTCATCCCGACGATGAATTAGCCGGACGGTTTCCTGTCTGCGCGTCCTCGCTTCGGCTG